>CANQKV010000021.1 GCA_947624545.1 uncultured Alphaproteobacteria bacterium
AATTATGGAGGCGTGTAAAATTTCCTTCACTGTCAAATGGCATTTTTTTCTCCTTTAAAAAGAATTTCGACAGAGTGATCGTTTCAAAAGCGAAACACTCTGTCACCTGTATTTAACTCTTATTCGGCGCGATATTTTCGAAAAGCTTCTTCCAACAGCTCTCGTGTTGATTTTTCCGTTTTATTTTGCGACGGAATACCGAAAGTACCTTGCGTTAAAAAACTTTTTTCTCGAGCAACACGCGCTTCGTCGGCTTTTTGACGAATTCGCTCGTTTAACGTTTCATCAATCATTTGCGCCCGCGTTTTTTCATTCATCCAAACCGCCATATCATAGGCTTTTTGAATATCCGGCGCCAAACGATTGCTTAATAACGTTAAAATCAATCCGATAACGGCTTCTTTGTGCGGAAAACAGGCTTTACCGTCCTGATCCTTTTCGGAAAGGCATTTGCAAAGCCAATTTTTGGCGTTTTCTTCACAACGCTGTTTATAATAAGTTGTCATCGGTGCGAATTCGGAACAGCAAACAGGGGTCGGCGATAAATATATTTGCGCCAATATGCTTAAAGTCCGTTTCGGCTGCGCGCAAAGCATATGCTCGATATAAGCCATTTTTTCTACCCATTCGCGCGGAGATTCATCGGCGTGACAACATACATTTTTATCCCGAAGACCGAATAAATGCTCTAACCAATGATCCAATCCTTCGTTTTGAATTGTTTTGTTTTGTGCGAAAGCGGTATCCAATTCGGTTAAATATTGCTGCCAATCAGCAGGCAATTCACTCAATCGATCGGCAAATTCTTTGCTGAATAACCGCGGTTGCGCCTTGTTTGACGAATCCGTCGTTGACGATTTGCTTGTTTCGGACGATTGAGATTCGCCTTGTGTCTTTTGATTGGCTTCTTGAAAAGCCTGATTTAAAAGCTCACGTGTCAGTTGATTATTTTTCATTCCATATTTTCCTTTGATATTGATGAATAAAAGATGCGAAAAGCGATTCTCGCATCGCCTTTTCCCGAGCAAACCGAATCGCTTGAAGCGTTTCGGACGAATAATCCGATGCCACCGTCAGCCCGGTGCGACGTAAATAGGCATCGATATCCCGCGTGCAGGCAGCTTCACTGCCGTCGGGTAGTCGAAAGGGGGTAAACATTTCTGAAATGTACGACATAATTTATCCTTTAATTATTTATATACAAAGAGTTATTTAAATATCTTAAAGTTTTAAATTAATATAAAAAATGCTTCTTTTTTTTCCTTTTTTTTCAAAAACAGACACCTTGAAAAACATCAAGAGCGCATAAAAAAAGAAGGAAAATGAAAAAAGACTTGCAATTTAAAACAAAAAAGCGTATAAATGGCTCAACGGGGGCGCGTAGCTCAGTTGGTAGAGCAGCTGACTCTTAATCAGCGGGCCCAGAGTTCGAGCCTCTGCGCGCCCACCAAAAAAAAACAGGCTTTATGCCTGTTTTTTTTATGGTGTAGCCAAAGGCTCGAACTCGCAAGAGGGCGCTTTTGAAAAAAGCAAACTGCTTTGCTTTTTTCATTGCCAGCCCAACATCATCTTATAAAAACGAGGTTTGCTTTATGTAAACCGATGTTTTTATTTAGATGCTGTTGCACGAAGCATTGATTTTATCAATGCGTGCCTCTGCGCGCCCACCAAAAAAAACAGGCTTTATGCCTGTTTTTTTTATGGTGCAGCCAAAGGCTCGAACTCGCAAGAGGGCGCTTTTGAAAAAAGCAAACTGCTTTGCTTTTTTCATTGCCAGCCCGATATATCTTATAAAAACAAGACTTAAACTTAAAAAAAGCAAACTTTTTTTTTCGATAACCCCGATACAAAGCCGTATTACGCTTTAATTAATATCCCAAAATCATACCGATTGCGGTTTCAATAACCGTGCTGTCCGACGCAATTCCGACAGCGGTCAAAATACCGGCAATCAAAAAAGTGATGATTTTCTTTTGATTGTTCTTTAAATAACGCAATAATCGTTCTTTCATATCACACCTCCTTTCCCGATTGCATCATTTGGGCAAGTTTTCGAGCGCGATGTCCGACCTGAACCGCCCAATGACTGTTTGTCATTTCCCGCGCGGCACCCTCATAATCTTGTATTGTCAAAGCTTTTATCAATCGTTTAAAACCCAAAAAACCTTGAAAACCTAAATTAAAAACCATTTCAATCACAATGCCGCGCCGAACAATATCTAATTTTTCAAACCATTGAAAAGCATTTTGACAATCACATTCGGCACGCTTTAAATCGTTTTCGAGCAAATAAAAGGCTTCCGCACGTGTAATTCCGTTCTCTTCCAAATTACGCCCGATACCGATTGTCAATTTCCCGCGCGGACAGGTATAAACCTTTAAGCGCAATCCTTCATGACGTAAAACGCGTTGTTTCAAAGCAGCTGTTACGGCAGATGTCATTTTTTCTTAATCTCCTGAATAATAAGTGTTTTTAGTTCATCAATCTTGCTTTCGACCCGAACAATATCCGATCGCATGGCGTATTGCACCGACTCTTTCGCAACGCGCAGTTCAAAAATTGAAACCTCTTTTTGAAGCTCGTGAATTTCTCCCAACAAATAAACAACAATCGGAATTAAAATACCCGTAATTGTTTTATGTAAGAGTTCATAAAATCTATCCGTTGATTTTGGCATTTTTTCTCCCTTCACAACCCATGCGATGAATTTTCAGACTCGTTACAACGAAAGAAAACCGCTGTCTTGCAGCAATTTTGCCCGCCGTTGATCATCTGTCATATTCATGCCGGGGCTTAATATCGTTTGCAGAAAATCAGCCTCGCTTGACGCCTTATCTTCAAAATCAGGCAGACCGTTTTGCAGAAAATCACTGTTTTGATTTCCCGTTAAAAACGGCGTCGATGTGAAAGAAGCGTTTCCGTTATCGGTTATCGGCGAAAAGTACCTTGAAGCTTCCGACAGATTTACGGACAAATTATCAAGCAGCTCTCGGGATGCCGAATTTAACGGCTGTTTTCTTTGAAAAAGCGGTTGATAAGCGCTTGTATCTGTTTTTTCATTTCCGTCAGAGATTTCATATGTTTTTTTTATGTTTTGATCAAGCTTTTTTTGGAACGAATCTTGCAATACGGGTTGCGCTTTTTGTTGATTCAAATCGGCGCGCCGTCCTTGCAGAAAACCGCTGATAAATGCTTGGGGTAATCCCGCGTAAGCCGTCATATTCAAAGGCGTCGGCGCCATTTTGCCGATATTGATAATATCACTCGTCGATGTATATTGTTTCATTGTTTTTCCTTTCATTAAATTCCCGCCAAAAAGCCGCCCGTTTGTAACAAGCCCGAAACGGCGCCCATTGTGTTGTTAAAACTTTGCTGACGCGCGTTTGCCTGTTGTTGAGCCATACCGTTTTGAACGGCGTACATATTTAATTGTTTTTCATAATTTGTCGGTGCATTTTGCAGTAATTTATAAATACCGTTCAAATAATCTTGTCGTGCCGTATTGGTATAATTCGCCCCCAATAACTGATTTTTCAGATAGTTGTTAAAGGCATCCTGTCCGGCAGTGACACTGTTATAGGCTGCCTGATTTAAAGCGTTGTTTTGCTGCTCCGCCAAATCATTGACCGCGCGTTGATAAGCCTGACTTCCGACACTTAATCCCTGATTTGCCAATTTTGTTTCCAAATCAAGCGTTTGTTTTTCATACAATGGCTGCAATTTATCGACATATGATTGAAAAACAGCATTTTCCGCCCGTTTTGCGCTTTCATCGGAAGTATCCAAATGAAATTGATAATTCGGTAATTCAGAAAGATTTTCCGACATTTGAAGCGCCATATCCGCCATGGATCGGGTCGCCTGATCGGCAGCCGACGTATCAATATCGTTTAAATAATTGTAATAATTTTGAGCGGCGCTTGTATCTGCTTTTACATTTGTTCCGAGCACCGATCCGATTGCTTTACTCATAATTTTATCTCCTTAATTCTTTTGCGTACCGCCGCCGCGCGAATGCCCCATTGCATTCTGTTTATTTTTGAACTCGTTTACAACCATCGGCATTCTTCTTTTAACATCGAGAAAGCCAAACAGTCGGTTTTATCCGCACATAATTGCCGTAAACGCCCTTCTTCTTTAAAACCTAATCGCCGAACCAATTTCAGCGATCGGACATTATCCGCCCGCACAAGCACGCCGATTCGCTGACACTTTAAATCAACGAAAGCTGCCCGAAAGGCTTTTGTTAAAAACAAACGACAACACCAAAGCGGATGAACGGTGTATAAAGTCCACCAAACATCTTTTTCGGCATATCCGTCATGAAAGAGCAAACTGCCCAAAAGCCTGCCGTTTCGCACAAACGCCAGCGCCATAAAAACACGTAACGAATCGGACGGAATGCCCAATCCCCGACAGACCCACGGCACTGTCAGCAGGTTTTTGTCAAACAATACATCCGAAACGATCTTTGTTCGATTGTTCACTTGAACGACACACGGTGCCGCATTACAAGATTCCCGTTCCTTGCTCATAACGCACTCCCGTTTCATACCAATGAATAACCATGCCTTTTGTTTTTGTTTGAAAAACCAAACTAAACTTAAAACCCGTTGCGTTACATCCGATCCATTGCGAAAAAATCTTTCCGGCAAGCGTTGCCCAGTAACTTTTTGTTTTCTGCGCCTGCGTTGCCCATTTCAACCCGTTCCACGGCGACAGTTTCGGCGCGTTAAAGGTAACATCGTTGAGGATATACGCATTTTGATAATCGGTGTTCCAATACGTTTGTAAGGCATAATAGCCCGATGATTTCGTTCTGATGTTGACCAGTTGCACTTTTTTTAAATAAGGCGAACCGAAATCACAAAAAGCCTGCTCGACATGTCCTTCAATCGGAGCGCCGTCATCGGTATAGCCCTCATCGAACATCATCACGGCGTTTTTTGTCCCGAAAAACAGACGCGTTTGATATAACGCCCATGTATAGGCATCAATACCCGTAAAACGACACCAGGCACCCGTTGTCGTATTGACAATATGTTGTTCGAATCCTTTTCCCAACGGCACGTTAAACAAAGCATATCCGCCGCGAGGATAAATAATGCCTTGCCAACCGTATTTGTTTTGATACCGTTGAATGCGATCCAACACAAGCTCTTGAATGCGATCACTGAATGCTATTTGCGCATCGGTTGCGTTTTGTAACGCCAACGCTTTCGAAAGCGGAATATATCCCGCTTCACTGATAACAACCAAATCACCGTGATACTGCAACAAAGCGTTTTGTCCGATCGGACGACTGATTTGATACACGCCTTTTAAGTGCCAATCATCGGCACTGTTCGGATTAGAACCCGCATATACCAATGCTTCCCCTTCGGAAGTTAAGAAAACCGTCAAATCATCAATGCCCTGCCCGCCGTCTTGCGTCCAGCAACCGACGGCAACCAAATATCCGCCTCGCGTGGCAACAGTGCTGAAATCGAACGGAATTAATTTTCCCTGCACTTCCGAGGCACCTTCGGAATACCAAACCGTTAAACTTTTATTTTCAATCAGCCACAATCTTTGTTTCGAAGCGGCAATGCCCGTTAATTTACAAGGATTTAACCCCTCTCCTGTCCAAGAAACGTCTTCCCAAGAACCCAAACTGTTTTCATGCGGAACATATACTTGCGGTCGATCAAGTCCGTTGACGGCAAACAGGCGATTTTTAAACTGACAAATCCGCCATTCGTTTGAGGTAAACTTCTTTTGATAATCATACGGTTTACGCGGATTGGAAATATCCCACACCGTTTTGCCGCCAAAAGCAAACAATCGACTGTCTTTTGGAGCGGATGCGTTAAAAACGCCCAACGTTTTAACCGAAAAAGGAAGTTCAATATATTTTTTATAGCCGCGCCGCAACGAAACCTGCGTTGTAAAGGGATAATAATTATCCATGACAAGCGCATCGGTTTGAGCCATTTTATCACGACTGTCACGAGCATTTAATCCGTTTGTCGGACACGGTAAAACATAATTAATCGATTTATTTTTTCTGTTAACAATGCGAGATGACATGCACGCCTCCCGTTCTTGATTGAAAATGCCCGCCGATTAAGGAAATATCTTTTAAACATAATCCGCTGCCGAATTTGGCCTTGACTTCCTTTTCATATTCATTGAACTCTTCTTCGTACGGTAAGCCGTTGCGTTTATACCAACGCCAAATAATTCCCAGTTTGACCAAATATTCATCAAAGACGGGAATATCATCATTATCCGTAAGCGTTGTTTTCTCATAGGCGCATCCGCAACCCGTTTCGTCTTGTTCTTTCATATTTAAGGCAATAACCGCCGATCGATAGTAAAATACGATATGACACCGATGTCGGGGCATTTCCAAAAAACGAATACAGTTGTTTTGAATTTTAAACTGCAAATCGGGAATGCCGCTGTTAAAAAACCGTTCACGCTGCCACTGTTCGGGTGATATGGAACCGATGATATTTTCCGCCGTATCCCGAATATAAACGGTATTGGGCATTAAAGCGAAAAAATCGGGGCAAAAATCGGGAATATAATAAACTTGTTTATGCGGTACGACAAGTAATTTTCCCTCCTTTGTCAGTTCCTGCCAATCCCCGTATCGCCGAAGTCCGTCCAGCGTATCTTTGGCAAGACTTAAAAAAATGGCGGATTGTTGCGCGTTTTCGTCAAATAAATCCGTCGGTTTTTGCGTCGCAACCAAAGAAGCAACGTCTTGACATATTTCTAAAATGGTACTCATTTTCTTTTCTCCGTAAAAAAAATCGGTTCTCAAAGAAAACACTTTGAAAAACCGAAAATTTGTTCGTTAATTTAAAAAAAGCGTCTTTTATTAAAAAAACGCCTTTACACTCTCATTATACTTTCTTTATACGCCTCTTTATAAAAAAAAGAAACTGTTTTTATCGGTAAAAAACGGCATATTTCGGTATTTTTGAATAAAAATCTGCCCGATTGATTAAAATAATTTCTTTTTTTTAAAAAAATCTCTTGCATTAAATAATATTTTGTGTTTATAATGGAAAAAACTTTTTTGTAAAAGGAGACTTTTTTATGAGTGAAAATCAAAAACATTCCCGTAAACTTTATTATATTATCGGCGTTTTAGCAGTTCTTGTCGTTACATCGTTTTTTACGATTCGCAGTTTAATAACGCCGACCGTATCGGTTGTTATGCCGGTTTATAACAGAGAAAGTTTAGTGGCGCGCGCCATTGAATCCATTTTGGCACAAACATTTACCGATTTTGAATTTATTATTGTCGATGACGGTTCCACGGACAATACCTCTAAAATTTTAAATGATTATGCCGCCATTGATAAACGCATTAAAATTATACGGAATGAAACAAATCGCGGCATTCCTTTTTCGCGCAATCGGGGTATTCAAGCCGCACGCGGTACTTACATTGCCACAATGGACAGCGATGATTACTCTTTGCCTGACCGATTGGCAAAATCCGTGCGTTTTATGAAAGAACATTCGGATGTCGCCGCCATGACGGGAAATTGTGCCGTTCTTCGACCGGATATGAAAACTTTTCCGACACCGAAATCAAATATGCCCAACGATGAATATAAAATAAAACATGGACCGGGTTTTTATGAAGTTGATTTGCTTTTCTACAATAACTTCTATAATGTTTCCTCCATGTTTCGTCGTTCATTTATAAAAAAACACAATATTGCCTATCGGTACGATTACAAATCTGCCGAAGATTATGACTTTTGGTTTCAATTCGTTAAAAACGGCGGGAAACTTGCTTCTTTAGATGATTTTGTCGCTTATGCCCGTTTTCACTCGACTAACAGCGATGAATATTATCAGGCACTTGATGAAAATTCCAGAAACTTGCACAGAGAAGCTTTTTCAATGTTTTTCTACCCCGAAGAAAGTGAAATTCAATTCGGATATTCCGTTTTTGAAAAATGTCCGATTTTGTCAAAAATGTTGGCTTCCAATAAAAAAAGACACGTAATTGATCAAAGTTATTTGGAAAAATATTATGAGAATATTTGTCCGTCCGGCAAGGGAGAAACAATTAAATTAGTGCATCCGAATTGGGAATCTTACCTGGAAAAAACAGGCGAAAATCAATGGCATCGTTTGGAAACGGATATTTTTGCGAATGTTGTCAAAAAAGGTAATAACAAAATCACGGTTGAATGGGTAAACTTTCCGCCGGAAAACTTTGTTTTTAATCCGACAAAAGACGTTTACACCTATATGCCTCATGATCGCAAAATAGAACTTATTCATCCCTATTGGAAAGATACATTCTGGCTTGATGAACATTTATCCATCGGCTGTCGTGAAGGATCATTGGATTGCGGAGAATATATTTTCTCAAACGATAATAAAGATTTGCTGATTAAGTGGAGAGGTTGGCCTCCGGAAGAATTTACCCAAACAAAAGACGGCTATAAATTTAAAGAAAATAAACCTGAAAATAAGTCTGAAAACAAGCCCGAAAATGAACCCGAGAAAAAGTCGGACAGAAAAAAGAAATAATCTTTAAATTTTTGCTTTCATCATCAAAGAGTGTATCATTTTTTTGATACACTCTTTATTTTTAGGGTAATGTTTTTTTATCAAAAAAGCCGTTATTATTGGGAAAAGTTTTTTACAGGAACAAATCCCATAACAATAACAATAACAATAAATTTTGATAAATTGATGAAACTTTTTTCATTAAAACAAGCCTTAAAAAACAAAGAGTGTATCTGTTTTTTATATACATTCTCTATTCTCTTTTGATAAGTAATTTTTAATCAAATTCGCCTTCCATACATCATTCATATATTTCCTTTCTTTAAATGTGTTGTTTCTTCTTTACGGAATGGTTATGTGTGTTTTTGAAGGGGCGTTTTTGCTGTTGTGCCACTTTCAATGAAGCTTCCAACTCTTGAATCTTTTGGGTTAAAAAAGTAACCTTTTCTTGCCATTTTGTCACATCGAATTGTTTTTTTGCACCTGCCAAAAAATTTTGTGCCTGATGATATTCGTTGACAATATCCAAATCCGACGCCTGTTCTGGCGTGAGAGCGCTTAATTTTTCCAATGTATCAATCTGATGAAATTTTAACGTATTTATTTGAGAAGCCGTTAAAAATGAAAAGTTTTCAAGCGCCGTTCCCTCGGAACGATTTTCTTTTTCCTTTAAATACTGCCGATATTCCATCGGAAAACGGGCTTTTTTTTCTTCACTTGCCGGTTGATCGTAAATATCGGTATTGTTGTTTTTAATACGAATTTCCACATAACACACATCTTTATAAATCGGAACCCCCGTTTTCGGATTGATTTCGTTCGTTTTAACGGAACGATCGTAAAAACGGGCGAATGTATCTTTTTCCACGTTTGCATTTTCAATAACATTTTTAAATGTAAAAAAATCAGAATCCATTTTTTGCCTCCTTTTATCAAATGATTCAAAATAAAAACCGACGGTCGAAAATCCGACCGTCGATTCTTCTTAAAAAACAGAACATATTTTACTTATTTCAGGCTTTATTGTTAATTAAAACACCCTGCAAAGCCGCATTGGACATGGTTAAGTTTCCTGCCCAACCGATAATTTTATACAGAGCGTCCTGATTAACCGCCAACCGATTGCCTTCAATCACTTTCATATCTCTGTCTTTATGCGGACGTAAATACAAATAGTCCGTATTTAAGAAATACATATGATTTTCGGGACAATGACCGCCTTGTCCGCCGTCAAACACGATATCGGCACCCTTGTATTTCAAAGTTGCGAAACCGCTGTCGGCAATTTTCGGATCGGCAAACCGTTGTTGCGGCAATAAAATTTGCTCATACATGGTATAAAGCGTATCGTCTGCCACAATTAAATCGGGTTTATCCGTACCGCGCGACAAAGACAAGTACATTTTGTTCATTTCGGCGGCAATGTTTTCAGGCGTTATTTCAACTTGCGTTGCCTTATTGCGCCAAAACTCATTTCCCGACGCTTCCCGATCGATACCGCCGACCGTACCCGTTGCGGGAGAATCGGCAACAAGCAGTTTCAATCCGCCGATTTCCTTACCCGATGAACCCGTACCGTCACTGTAAACGGCTTTTGCCATTTGGTTTGTCATGGTTTTCATCGCATTATCAATGCGTTTTTCAAACAAATTGATAATGGCTTCTTCACCGCTGTTTTTCAGTATTTCTTCACCGGAAACAGCTACGGGAACGGCACACATTTTTAACTGATATTCCGCCGCCGTAAATAATTGCTTCGGCGAATAGTTAATGGTGTCATAACCGGCATACCATACGGCATCGCCCTGCCCGTATTCCAATTCTTCAATAATTTTGGAACCGCCGGAAAGAGGACGAATTTTCCCTTTTTCCCGTAATCTTGACAACAAGGCGTTGTTTTCGGTTACGTTGTCAGCCAATGTTTTTGTTCGGCTTTCAAGGGTTGATGTAAAAATATCATTATATAATAATGCCATTATTTTTCTCTTTCGTTAACATTGTTTTTATAAAAAATAAAAAATACCAAGCTGTTTTATGCGATAAAGAGGCTTGAAAAAAAGCATTTTTACTTCTTTTCAACTCTTAAAGCCTGATATGAAACTTTTACCTTTTAAAAAACACTAATTGGTCAATACCCTGTTTAAAAACGTTTCAATTTTCAAAAAAGGGCGTGAAACAAGCAAACAGATAATTTATTTGCCGTGAACGGTATCTGAAAAACAGACACCGAAAATCATTTAAAAAACCTCTTAAATGATTCTACACCCATCATAGCATATTTTTGGAAAAAGAAGAGATGTTTTTATTTGCACATTTCGGTATTTACAGGCACACAACGGCAAATTCGGGGAAAAAACGGTTTAAAATTACCGTCTGACAGAGCTGTCGCGTCCGCCGGCATCATATCGACCGAAGTTTTTGACAAGCTGTTCGAAAACAGACAAGTCTTTTCCTTTAACGGGAGAAGTTTCATCATCGAACGCAACGGATTTTCCGTCAGCCAACGTCAAATGTTGAATATTTTGAACGGTATTCATTTGATTGAAAGTAATGACGTAAATATCTCTTTCTGTTTCTTCGGGTTCAAAAAACGCCTTACTTTTTTTAATGATTTTCGAATAGACATAAAAATCATCGCCGACGATTCGATTTTGAAAAGCGGGTTCGCCTAACAACTCAACGACTTTCTCTTTCGGAAAGCCGACTTTCACGATATCCAAACGCTTTTGCGACGGCAAATCGCCGCTTTGATAGGTTTCCAAGCCGCAACCGCCTGATAAAAACAAGGTACTTCCCACTAAAACATAAAATATTTTCTTGAACATTTTTCACTTCTTTGTTATATATTAAACATACCTTATATATAAGCAAAAGAAAAGGCATTCGTCAATGGAAAAATTAACCGAGAGCAAAAAAGATTTATCTTTTACGTTGGATATGCGAAAAATTCCCTCTGTCGGGCTTGATTTAACTTTTTCGGCATCGCAAGAAGAGTTGCAAAATCTGGCAAGCCGTTTTGACATACCCCGCGTTAAAAATTATCAAGCCGTTGTTCATCTTGAAAAACAAGGAAAAATCATTCAAATGAGCGGTTCTTTTTCGGCGCTTGTCGAGCAAGAATGCGTTGTAACGCTTGATCTCTTTGAAAATACCGTATCGGGTGAATTTCTTTTATTGTTGAGTGATGAAAAATCCCCTGCCGCCAAGGAAGAAAAAATAACGCTGAATGATGAGCCGATTGAATATTGTTCGCGCGGTATTATTGCCTTTCGCGACTTACTGGGCGAGCAGTTCGGTTTGAATTTAAATCCCTTTCCGCACAAAACAAATCAGCCGTTTGAATATCGGGAAGCCGAAAGCGGGGAAAAAAATCCTTTTTATATATTAAAGGACTTGACAACCCCGAAAAATGATGTATAATGAGAATATAATGATAGGATTTTCATTTTTATTTCAGGTTTTTGAAAATGGCAGAAGAAAAAGACATATCCGTTGAAGAAACAAAAGCAGCCGAAGCATCGGCAGCGGTTGAATCAACGGAAAATCAAAAAACCGAATCGGGAAATGTTTCCGAAGAGGCTTTAAATGCCATTCGCTTACAAGCCGCGCGTTACGCTTATATTGAAAAGCTTGAAAATCGCCTTGCCAATGAAGAACATTTAACGCCGAGAGATATTAACGATGTTATTCATTGCAAAGCCCAAGTTTTATTGGAATTGGTCGGTGTTTCGGGTTATGCCGCACATATTTCGGCAGACAGTCCGAATCGCATGGCGGTTGACACGCTCATTAAACATTTATACAAATGTTATGATAAAACCGAACAGTTGCGCGATAAAATTATGAAAAACATCAATCAAAAACGTAGCAAGAAACAGTGGGAAGATTTTACGCTGTTATCTCGCCCGCATGATAAGTTTTACATTTATCGTGATGAGTTTTTGTTACCGCAAAACAATGTGATTAATTTAACCAATATCGGTTTAACCGCAGGCACAGCGGGTATGCTTTCGCAGCTGATTAAAAATCCCAGCGAATCGATTAAAGCCCAAATGCCTGATTTGATAGAAGAATTTGCGTCAAAAATTACCGGTACGGATAAAGAAACGACGCATAAATACATAAACAGTCTGTTAGAGGGATTGTCCAATTTGAAGAATCCCAAATCAATAACGGCTGTTTTAGAGAGCATAGGTTCTTTAACGACTATGCTTTCGCTGAAGCATGGTAAAATGATGTAATTATACATCATTTGCCCCTTTTCTTAAAGAAGAATCACCGTTTACCCCTCTTCGGAGGGGTAAATGGTTTTTATAACATAAACTTATTGACCCCACAGCGGCGGGCAATAATGCAATCTTTCGGTTTTCTTTATAACATAAACTTATTGACCCCACAGAGGCGGACAATAATGCAGTCTTTTCGTTTTTTTTATAACATAATTTATTTACCCCTCCGAAGAGGGGTAAATATTTTTTATAACATAAGAATACACTTTCGGCGTTTTAAACACGTTCGTTTTTTTTCGCCAAATCTTTCATCATTTGCTTCATGTATTCTTCATCGCTTATTTTTAAATATTTTTCACCGAATACTTTGATATATTTTTGAAACCGATCCCAATCTTTATGATATTCGGCATATTTATTTTGAGGCGTATTCGGCATTTGCATGGCAATCGCCTTATCCATTTCAGGCAATAATTTCACATAAACCTGCCGTCGCTTTGAAAATGACGTTAAATTATTTTTCGGCAGATTATTCAAACGCGCCGCGCATTTTTTAATGCGTTTTTCCATTTCGGGACGTTTCGTATAGACAGGCAATTCATTTAATTGCAGAACACTTTGCGTCCAATAGCCGTCGGAAAGCAGCGTTAATTTGTTCATAATGCCTTGATGAACAGGTAAATTTTTCGCAATGGTAATTAAGCCGAGCAGAAAATGCCCTTCAACTTCTTGAACGGTTGAATATGTTTCATACGGTTCCAAATCTTTGGGCAAAGCCATATTATCGCACAAATTATAGGCAACGGTTCCTGCCAATCTTAATTGTTTCGCCGCATCTATATATTCCTTTTTCAACGGCAACACACAGTTTCCCGTTTCCGGAGAATTCAAAATCACGTCAAAAAGTTCGGACATGGTTCTCTCTTCACAAACCATTTCCGTTTCATATTCCGATATATCGCCGATTTCATCCTCGTCTTTGTCGTAATCCTCTCTGTCATCCTCGTCTTTGTCGTAATCCTCTCTGTCATCTTCGTCTTTATCGTCATCATCATCGTCATCGTCTTTAGCGTAATCATCATAAAAATCGTCTTTATCGTCATCATCATCGTCATCATCGTCATCGTCTTTACCGTAATTCTTCTTATAATCTCCTATATGATCTTTTATACGATTATTTATAAGCTCGTCTATTATATCAGGAGTTCGTTCTTTATCAATAATTTGCATCAGATTATAATACTCTTCTTCTCTTTCATTTCTGTTAATCGGTTGTATTTTTTGACGATATTTTTTACAGAACTCATATTCTTCTTTATTCAAAACGCCCATAAAGAACAAAATTTCATAATCATGAAAGATTGCAAACGCGGTATTCGGGTTTGAAAACTCCCTCATATCGTAAGTTTTTATGAGATCTTTCCACACTTCTTCCAAATCTTTTATCGATTCGTTTTGTTTTCTTTGTTTGGGTGCCGTTTGCTGAGGCTTTGATGTTTCGGGCGCCGCTTGTTGAGGCTTTGACGTTTCGGGCGTCGCTTGTTGAGCATTTAACGGCAACTTTTGTCGAATATTCGGTTGCAGCTCGGCAAACGAGTTGAAAAATCCGGAAAAGCCCTTAATCAACGACGGCGCATTTTCACTGATATGATCAATCATTAAGTCAAATAATTCTTTCATGCAATTCAAAAACTCTTCTTGCTCCATAGGTTCCGGCAATAATTTTTTCAATTCAACGCTACGCTTTTGAAACGTCTCTTTTTGAAATTCCTGTATCTGTTTCCCGATTTCATCAATCTGTTTCGTGTAAATCGTATATGCCATTTTAAACCAAAGGGCATTCATTGTATTCAAGTTATTTGAGGGATAATCCAATGCCATGAAATTATGGAAATAATTTAAAGCATTGATTATTTTTTGATGTTGTGTCTCTTTGTTGAAATGTCGGGGCAAGAAGTGCAATCCGTCGTCATAACGGGCGGAAATCAGGTTTGATAAATCAATAAAGTGTTGCCAAGGCACCCTGTATTCATCTCTTACCTTTTTTAAAAGCTCATTATACTTTCCGGGTGAGATAAACGCGTTAATTTTTATTACTTGCCACACGGCATCATGCAAAGAAACCGAACAAGCTTCAACATCATCGGGTACAATCGACATCGATATCAACTCTTCGGGCGACAACGTAAGGACTTTGCCCGCTTTTAATTTTGCTTGAAAGCGTTTTAAATTTTGTAATCTGCTTCCCTTGATTTGGTATTTTACAATGTTTTGATTAATCACATCATTCAAGCGCTCAAATTCAAGTTGTTTTTGAACGGTGTAAATTTCAAAAGATTCGTCGGCGCTCATAAGACCGAGAAAATAGGCACTGTATGCCTTGCCGAGCGTCGCAATCATTCGCGGAAAATCGGCATTTTTTTGCGGTAGCATGTGCAATGTATTCGGTATGTTCTGATACAGTTCCAGAATGCTTATTTTTAAAGAAGAATCTTGATTATTCATAGTTTTTTCCTTTCTGATTATCATTTTCGTTTGTTTTCAAGTTATGTTTGGCGATTCTTTTCGGTTCCGCCGTTAAAGACCCTCGAAAGGCAAGTGAACAGGAATCGTACCATTTTACTAATTCCCTATTCCACTCGTCATTTGAGGAATATTTGCTGATAAACATGCGCGTATCATCAATTATTGCCGCCATTTTTTTATTTTTTTCTTTTTCGCTCATTAATGTTAAATCAGCGTTGTAAAGAGAAGCCAAATCCGTTGTCATCAGAAACGTACGAATTCCGTTTCGGGGATTTTTTTCAACGGCAACTCGCGCCAATGCGGCGGCGTTTGTCAATAAGTTATCATTCACAATATCCATGGCATTTGAATAAATTGACTGATATTTATCTTCGACAATGGCGCGATTCATAATCATTAACGTATTATAAACAGCCGTTTTTTCTGCTTCTTTTTTTCCTAATGAAAGCCAATCGGTAACAGGAGGTATATAATCATCCAACCGATAATTTTTTTCTTCATAAACAACATTTAAGCCTTGAATTAATCGTAATTGATCACGCAAATCGTTGACAAGCGCCCTGATATGATAATCAGGCTCAATGAAATGACCTTTTTCTTTTAAATAGGCGCATACATCATCAAAACGATCGCAGGAAACATCTTCCAAAACAACAGGGACAACGCGTTTATAGGGCAACACTTTTTTTTGAAGCAAGCCTTTAAAAGCTTCCATACCCGTTTCATGCATTTTATCTTTCAGTTGTTGGCGTGCAACCTGATAAACTAAATATGTTTGTTTGCTCCACACGCCGAAATAACAAAGCAAATCCGCCATATCGGAAGCACTCAAAGCGCAAATCATAGCGCCGGGATAACTGTATTGCATGATATCCAAAAAAACGGCTTTATCATAAGGCGATAAATGTTCGGCAATTTTTCCGCAAATAAACGGATAAGTTTCCGCAATGGAATCAATAATTTCCCACGATTCGGCAGCGTTTTTGAAAGCCCATTCGGTAATATGTTGCGTTGTTTGATGCAACATCGGACGCATAATCGGTTCGGGCGTTGTAACACTTAACAAAGCACCATTTTCATTTTCTTTTTCCAATTCATGGGCTTTTTGTATTCTGCTTAAAAGAGTTTGCTGTGACATTATTTTTTCCCTTTGTTTAAATCTTTATTAATTATGAAAATGATTATACATACATTTAAAACAAAAGTAAAGGAAAAATATGATAAATAATGTTTTTTTAAAACAATCAATCAAATTCATCAAAAAACACCCGAAAACCGCAAGAAATAAACAGAGAAAACAGAGAGAAACACCCGATGCCGAGAGCGTTATAAAAAACCATAAAAAACAGCGGGCAGAAAAACGGAAACTCAAGAAAAACCGTTCTGCCCGCCGTTCTTTGCTTTAAAAAGATGTACTTTTCAAAGCAAAAGTCGTTAGCTTTGCGTGAAAGTATGCGTTAATGAACCATTCGTACAGGTACCGTCAACACCTAAAATGCTGGCTGCTGCTTTACAAACATTAATGGACTCTGAACCAAAGTTAATTGTTATTGGAACACCTGTATCAGTAACAGTTTCTGCAGTTATTGTTGCTCCGCCGGCTGTTTTATTAGAAGTGCTGCTTGCTGTTAAACCGACATCTTTTAATGAGGGTGCGGTATAACTACCGCCCGTTGCTTTTGAGGTTTGATAACCGGCATATAAAATAACGGCATATTTGCTTGCCGTATCTAACGCTTCGTTAGCCCGATAGCGGTTCATAGCCATAGAATAACCTGCAATACCGCCGATGGATAAAACGCCGATAATAGCCAAAACGCCGAGCATTTCAACCATTGACCGACCTGATTCGTTTGTTCTTTTCATTTTGTTTTCCTTTCATTTAGTTGTTTTTCAAGCTCCCCGAGCCTGAAAAACATTGTTTTTTAAGGCATTACTGCCTTTTATCCCTATTGAGAGATTTTTTCCCTCAATAATCAGTATAAATTAAACGTAGGTTTTTTGCAACACTTTTTTTGAATTTTTTCAAAAAAAAGTATTATTTTTTTTATTTTCTTTGTTTTCAAGAGTTAATCGGAGGGCTTACGGGGTATATGCTCGCATAAAAAAAACAGAGGAAAAGTGTCACAACTAGACCTACGTTTAATTTATACTGAAATAATGCCTGCTTTCCTTTAATTCTTTCTCTGATTTTTGCCAAGTGAGCAATATCGCAACCGTAACGTTCCGCTATGCACTTTAATCCAAACAAATGCCTCAATTTTTCCTTGAACGGAAAGGTGTTTAAAATGGGGTACTATAATACCATATAAAAAAATCTTTAAAAAACAGATAAAAATGTCTTGACAAATAAAAAAAGCTATTGTATAAAGAACCCCTGTTTAACAAAAGGATAAAATTATGACAATGAAAACAACAAAAACATTGAGTCCGTCCG
>CANQKV010000022.1 GCA_947624545.1 uncultured Alphaproteobacteria bacterium
GATGTGGCAAGACTCGAACTTGCGACCCTTACGATGTCAACGTAATACTCTAACCACCTGAGCTACACATCCACGAAAGGATGAACAGATTTATACACTGACTTTTCAAAAAAAGCAAGTTTTTTTTTAAAAAAAAGATATTTTTTTTGTTTTATTCTTTTTTTTACAATAATATCAACTTATTAAAAAGCAAACAAAACGCTTGCCATTCTTTTTGTTTTCTGATATAATATCGTTCAGAAAGTTTTTTTTAATTAACTCGGGAAGGAAAAAATAATGAACTCTAATCGCACAATCAATCGTTTTAATGAAGCGGGCAACACGCCTTTAATGGACGCTTGTCAAGAAGCAGATTTGACAACCGTTCAAAAATTGCTGCGTCAAGGTGCCAATCCCGATATTGCCCGCAAAAGTGACGGAACAACGCCTTTGCTTATTATAACGGGTGCTGACGGAGAACACGCCCTGACGGCGGCAGAAGCACTTCCGATTATGAACGCTTTAATTAAAGCGGGCGCCAATGTCAATCATGCCGATAATGAGGGCAAAACGCCTTTAATGCTCGCGCAAACGGCAGAAGAAACAAATGTATTACTTAAAGCCGGTGCAAATATCAATCAAGCTGACAAACAAGGAAAAACGGCACTGATGTATGCGGCTGAAAGAGGTGATATTGAAACGGTAAAACATCTCATAAAAGCCGGTGCCGATGCTTTACTGACGGATAAAAGCGGTTATACCGCCAAAGATTATGCTATCGGAACCGATTTAATCGGGAAACTCAAACAAAACAGCATGCCTGTTACAAATGAAGAACTTTCAGAGGAATCTGTTTCCATTGTCAAAATATTGGATGATTCCATTCCCCAAAAAATAGGGATAACCTCCAACTCGAATAAGAGCAGTGGTTTGAGTATTTTTGGGGGGCAAGTTTCGCCAAAAAGTATAAACCCTATTCCTATCAAAAAATTTCACACACATTGAATAAAAAGCTTTCAAGAAAAATAAAGTGCGTGAACTTTTTTGAGATTTTCTTATCAAATAACGGATAACCCCCTTAAAAAACAATTTTTTTAAACAAAAAATTGCTTTTTAAGGGTGTTTTTTATTTCAGTGTTTACTGACATAACGGTATATATTCTGCTTTACCTTGATTTCGCGTACCGTAAGTCACCCTACCGTTATAAAGACTGACAAAATAAACAGCCGAAGCAGAACTACCCGGTATGGTTTTCAGCCAAACCCATATATTCGTACCGAAGATTTTCCCCAATGCCGAAACAACGGGTGAAACATTGGATGTTCCTTCCGCTCCTTCGTTTACCTTACAATACGTTTCACCCGTATAAGGAGGATTTGGCATTTCCTCTTCCTGATAACATTGCCAATCAAGATCTTTCCAAGCCAACATATGCGTGGTGTGATTTTGCTTGCAACCCGAACCTGATTGATGCCCCGATGCCGCCGCTTCACACCAGCGACAGGCATTCCACCATGTTTTTCCGACAGTGAGCGATTTTGTGCCGTAAACTTTTGCAGAACCGACGTTCCCTCGAATGACGGTTCCGATTTCTTTACAAGTACCCGTACTGCCATCTGTGTTGCCGACAGGATCTATATGACAATAATATCCGTCGCAACATGCCTTATTGTTTGTACACGCGCCGCCGTTCTTTTCGCATTTATTCACACACGCTTCATTGTTTTTATCCCACGTTTCATCTTTCTCGCATATAATGCACTCGCCGGCTTTTGTGCAATGTCCGAGACAATTTTCACACGTTTTTCTTTCTTCAACATTTTCACTTGTGTTTTCGGAAGAAAAATCAATATGAATTAAATTGTCATCATTTTGACATACATTATCTTCATTGATTAAAACGCTTTTCACATCACTCATATTTCTCAAAAGTTTATCAAGCGATAAGCATAAATCTTTTTGTAACCATCTCAATTCAATAAAATATCCGTCGGAACAGGTTTGAACATCATTTTGCGAAAGGCAATCAAACGCAACTTCATAATCATAATTTTTTAAATGTCCCCACGATTCGGAAACAGAATCGTAAGGTTCGCCCAACGTTAACTGTTGCACTCCTTGCGCCACTTTAATTTTCAGATCGTGACTGATTAAATTAACTTCATGGGCAATTTGATTCGCCTGATAATAATTCATTGCCATTTTATAGCCGTATATACCGCCGATACTTAATACACCGACAACGGCAAGAACGCCTAGCATTTCAACCATTGAACGCCCTTTTTGCATTTGTTTTTCAAGATTTTTTTTGTGTTGTGACTTGTCTTGTTTGATAAATAAACGTCTCATTATTTGCCTCCTTAAATATTTTTATTTATTATAAAAAAAAATATATTTTTTGCAATATACTTTTTTTATTTTTTTTATTGTTTTAATTTTTTAAAGACAACCGTTCTTTATTTTTATATTGATAAAAATAAGCCCAAAAACAAGACTCCGACAGAGAAAAATCTGTCGGAGTGATTGTCAACGTTCGATTTTTACCTTATTTTTCATCAGCTGCCACTTGCATTTTAACGATAATGTCGGGATTGGCAACTTTACCGTTATTGGCGGAAGTACCTGCATTTAAGGCATCAATATATTCCATGCCCGAGGTCACTTGTCCGAAAACCGTATATTTACCGTCTAAAAACGAGGCATCATCAAAGCAAATGAAAAATTGACTGTCGGCACTGTTTTCATCCATGGCGCGTGCCATTGAAACCGTTCCGCGTCCGTGATGTTTGTCATTAAACTCGGCATTTAATTTTTTGCCCGAACCGCCTGTTCCCGTTCCCGTCGGATCACCCGTTTGCGCCATAAATCCGGGAATAACCCGATGAAATTTCACGCCGTTATAAAAACCTTGACGAGTGAGTTCCTTAATGCGTTTCACATGATTAGGTGCCACATCGGGAAACAGCTCAATCACCGTACGACCGTATTTTGTATCTAAATAAAGTGTGTTTTCTTTATCCATATCTTGTGCTCCTGCGCTTGTTGTTAAAAATAATCCTGCCAATAAACTTAAAATCGCCTTTTTCATTTTCCCTCCTTTTGTTGTTTGATTTTCCCTGCCGATTTTAATGAAACCGACAGGGAATAAGGCTTATTCTTCCGTTTCCGAATCGGATTCAGCTTCTTCTTCCGCTTCGGCTTCATGAAGTGAATCGGAATCTTGAATGCTTTTCATCAGCTCACTTTCATCTGATTGAGGCACTGCGGGCAATTCGTTTTCATCTTCATCAATATCGGTAATGCACGTTGCCGAAACCACTTTTTCATCATTATCCAAACGGAACAGAATGACACCCATGGTACTCCGTCCGGCAATGCGAATATCGCTGACTTTCATGCGAATGAGTTTACCGCCGTCCGTTACCAACATGACATGGGCATCGTTCGGAACGGGCATTGTGGCAACCACTTCGGCTTTCCGTTTGCCTTCATCGGTTTTAATGTTGACAACTCCCGATGTGCCACGTGCCGTAATCCGATATTCATACGCACTGGAACGCTTTCCGTAACCTTTATCCGTAACGGTTAAGATAAACTCTTCCTCGCGCGCCATTTTTTCAAATTCTTCGGGCGTGAGCTGAACGGTTGTCTGCGTTGTTTCAAGACTTTCGCCCTCTTCCGCCTGACCTGCTGCCCGTCGAATCGCCGCCGATTCTTTCAAGTAAGCATCACGCTTATCAATATCGGCTTTGGCGTGTTTGACAACACTCATGGAAATCACCCGATCGCCTGCGGCAAGCTTCATACCGCGCACACCCGTTGACGCGCGCGATTCGAAAATGCGCAAATCGGCAACAGGGAAACGCACACATTTACCTTGTGCGCCCGCCAATAACACATCATCGCCGTCATTGCAAATCTGCACGCCGATTAACGTATCGCCTTCGTCAAGCTTCATGGCAATTTTACCGTTGGCGTTGACGTTATAGAAATCTTTTAAGCGATTGCGCCGCACGTTTCCGCTGGAAGTAGCAAACACAACCGTTTGATTTTCACACGCCGATTCTTCTTCGGGTAATGTTAAAATAGTTGAAATTGTTTCGCCCTGTTGAAACGGCAATAAGTTAATGAGTGCTTTACCCAACGATTGCGGAGAACTTTCGGGCAAACGATATGTTTTCAGCTTATAGACGATACCGCGCGTTGAGAAAAACAATAACGGACTGTGCGTACAAGCCACAAATAATTGCGATACCTGATCTTCTTCCCGCGTGGACATACCGGCGCGCCCTTTTCCGCCCCGATGTTGTGCCCGATATGTGGAAAGCGGCACCCGTTTGATATAGCCGTTATCGGAAACCGTGACAACCATATTTTCCCGCGGGATTAAATCTTCCATATCCTGCTCAAACTCGGCATCTTCAATACTGGTGCGCCGTTCATCGGGATATTGCGCCTTTAATGTTTCAAACTCTTCGCGAATAATGGCATAAATTTTCTCACGCGAAGCCAATGTTGACAAATAACCTTTAATCAGCCCCGCCAATTCGCCGACTTCTCCGTGTACTTTATCGCGTTCCAAACCTGTCAAGCGCTGCAATTTCAAGTCAAGAATCGCCCGCGCCTGCGCTTCGGATAATGTGTAATGTCCGTCAACCACTTTACGCCCGGGTTCATCAATTAACTCAATCAAACCGGCAACATCGCTGGCATCCCATTTCGTTTCGATTAAACGCTCGCGTGCCACGTTGGAATCCGACGATGTTTTAATCATTTCAATCACGGCATCCAAATTCGCAACGGCAATGGCAAGCCCGACCAACACATGCGCTCTGTCACGCGCTTTGTTCAGTTGATACACCGTACGCCGACGCACCACTTCTTCCCGAAAGCGAATGAAAGACGATAAAATGGATTGCAGCGTCATTAATTCCGGTCGACCGTTATTGAGTGCCAACATATTCATACCGAAACTGGTTTGCAACGGCGTAAATTTATAAAGCTGATTCAGCACCACTTCCGGATGCGCATCGCGCTTTAATTCAATGACAACGCGCACGCCTTGCCGATCGGATTCGTCTCGCAAATCGGAAATACCGTCAATCACTTTATCTTTTACCAATTCGGCAATGCGCATAATCATTTGCGCTTTATTAACCTGATACGGAATTTCCGTAATGATAATGGCGGTTTTATCTTTTTTAATTTCTTCAATGGAACACCGACCGCGCATAATGACGGAACCGCGACCCGTCGTATATGCCGACCGCGCACCGCCACGCCCCAAAATAATACCGCCCGTCGGAAAATCGGGTGCGGGAACGTAAGCCATCAATTCTTCGCTTGTCAAGTCGGGATTGTCAATCAATGCAATACACGCCGATAACACTTCGCCCAAATTGTGCGGCGGCATATTGGTTGCCATACCCACGGCAATACCGCCCGAACCGTTCACCAAAATATTCGGAAACCGCGCCGGTAAAACTTCCGGTTCTTCACAGGTTTCATCATAGTTCGGACGAAAATCAACCGTATCTTGATCAATATCTTCCAACAACCAATGCGCCGTTTGCGCCAACCGCGCTTCGGTATACCGCATGGCGGCTGCTTTATCACCGTCCATGGAGCCGAAATTTCCCTGCGAGCTGATAAGCGGCACACGCATGGAAAACGTTTGTGCCATACGCACCATGGCTTCGTAAATGGAGCTGTCACCGTGCGGGTGATATTTACCCATGACATCACCGACAATACGTGCCGATTTCCGAAACGGCTTGTTGTAATCATAACCGTTTTCATTCATGGAAAACAAAATACGCCGATGAACAGGCTTTAAACCGTCGCGTACATCGGGAAGAGCCCGTGAAACAATCACACTCATGGCATAATCCAAATAAGATTTGCGCATTTCCTCTTCAATGGCGGTCGGTTGCACGTCCGTTGTTTGCGTTGATGTTGTCGGAACATTTGTAAGTTCTTGATTTAAATTGATTTCTTCTGTCATTACCTTCAACTTTCTTTTTATTCATTATCAATGATTACCCGCATTTTCGGGGGACAAAACATCAAAAATTTTGCTGTTCTTAAAAGGGAATTTCGTCATCCGTCGTTTCGGTATTGCCGCCCGAAAGAGGTGTGGTATCCCATCCGGCACCGTTCGAAACGGAATCGGCAGAAACAAAATTGCCGGAATTATTGTTGTCCGAACGTTGATCCAACACAATCAACTCTCCGCGATACGTTCCGATAACAACTTCCGTCGTGTATTTGTCTTGTCCGTTTTGATCGGTAAACTTTCTGGTTTGCAACGAGCCTTCAACATAGACTTTGGAACCTTTTTTCAAAAAGCGTTCGGCAAAATCCGCCAAATTGGAATTAAACACGACAACACGGTGCCATTCCGTTTTTTCTTGTCTTTCGCCCGACTTGTCACGCCAAACATCCGACGTTGCAACGGAAATATTGGCAATTTTTTGACCGGAATTCGTGTGTCTGATTTCGGGATCCCGTCCCAAATTACCGACCAATATCACTTTATTCATACTACCCGCCATTTTAAAATCCTTTCTTAAAAAAAATTAATTTTCGGGTTTAGATTAACCTTTTTTCACACAAAAAACAAGCTTTTTTTTTAACTTTTTAATAATTTTTTTCAAAAAAAATCATTTTACGCAAAAAACAAAAGGAAAATAAAGGATTTTTCTTTAAAAACAAGTTCTTTCATCTCATTAATACATTTCAACACGCTGTTCAACAATCAATCTTAAAAAAACAGCTTTCAAAAAAAGAGAACCTTTCGAACAATCTTTGTGTTCGAATGTTTTTCCATATTATTTCATTTTAAGTTGCTTAAATTATGCGCGCGTCTTTTGCCGTATTTTGGAACTTTTATAATATTCTTCGGCGGCATGACGTAAAACTTGTCGCGCCATTTTATCGTTACCGCCATGATGCACACGCTTGACAATATCGATATAAGATAAAACATCATTCAACTGCTGTTTCATTCGTTTTGTCGGCACATAATCTTCAACTTTTCGACCGGATTTATCTTGCGGCGTTAAATCAGCTCCGCACAAACACAGTTTAATAACGGTTTCCTCACCGTTTTTCTGCTGAACGGCTTTCATTAACGCCGTTTCGTTTTGATTATTCACGGCATTTACATCGGCACCGTTTTGCAATAAAGTGTCAATCGAAACGCCTTGTTCCGTTGCCAAAATCAATGCCGTATTACCGTTTAAATCTTTGGCTTCAATATCAACACCCGCTTTAAGCAAATAATTGACGGCACTTTCGTTTTCAGCCAAAACCGCTTTCATTAAAACCGTTTCACCCGATAAATCCCGCGCCGTTAAATCTGCTTGATGCGCCGCCAAAACCTTAAACCAGTGACTTTTTGTGAGAGCGGCAACCATTAACGGCGTTATACCGTTTTTATCGGGCTTATTCACATCGGCACCGGCTTTAATCAACAGCGCAACGGCTTCGTCAAAACCGTTGTATATGGCTTCCGATAAAGCAGTACTGCCGTATCTGTCTTGTTGATTCACATCTGCCTTTCCGTAAATCAGCAGCTTGATTACTTCAATATTTTTATGATGCACCGCCTGCATTAACGGCGTCATTTTCATAAAGTTACGATTCTCATTCAAAAAAGCGCCATGCGCCATTAATCGAATGGCAATTTTCGTATTGTGATTGGAAATAGCCATGGAAAGTGCCGTATTTCCGCCCGTGGTTAAGCAATTCACGTCTGCCTGCTCCGATAATAACAGACAAACCGCTTTTAAATTATTTTGTTGCACGGCTTTCATTAACGCCGTCATACCGTTATTATCCGCCGCCGACACATCAGCACCGCTCATAAATGCCGCTTTTAATTCTCCCGTATTTTCTTTGTCTGCCGCTTTGTGTAATAATTCATTTGCCGAAATGTTCATAAATACTCCTCTTAAATAAAAAAAACTTGTGTTATGTTATCATAAAAAAGAAAAAAAAGCAAGCAAAAATATCTTTCCGATATTGTTGGGGAAGAAATATCTTTTTTTCGTCAAAAAGTAAAAAAAAAGAACTTCCGAAAAATCGAAAGTTCTTTTTTCATGCTTTTATGTATGTTATGTTTACGATCGGTTGCTTATAATGATTGTTTCGCTTTTTCAACCAAAGCTTCAAAAGATTTTGCATCATTTAAAGCAATATCAGCCAACATTTTTCTGTCAAGAACGATACCGGCTTTGCTTAATCCGTTCATAAAGCGCGAATAAACCATTCCGTTTTGACGGACAGCCGCATTGATGCGGGCAATCCAAACTTGACGGATTTCGGTTTTTTTGGCGCGCCGATCCCGATAAGCGTATTGCAATCCTTTTTCCACTTTTTGTTTTGCAACGGTATAAACTTTGGAATTGCGACCGCGATATCCTTTTGCCAGTTTTAAAATTTTATTATGTTTTGCACGAACGGTTGTGCCACGTTTAACTCTTGCCATACAAACCTCCTTAACCGATTAAATATTTTTTGACGATTTTAGAAATGACCGCACTCATCACGGTATTTCCGCGCGCGTTACGTTTCATTTTCTGTGATTTGCACATTAAGTTGTGGCGTTTAAAGGATTGTGTTCCTCTGATTTTGCCGCTCGCCGTTAACGAAAACCGTTTTTTAACGGCACTTTTAGATTTCAATTTAGGCATTTTTCCTCTCTTTTCAATAAATTACAAAAAAACGTCAATTTTGAGGCAGCCTGTGAGACAACGTATAAGACGACCCTCGCCTCTTCAATCAACAGTAAGCCTTATACACCCGACAAAATCATTTGTCAAGAAAATAATTTTATTTTTTTAATTGACAATCGTTTTCTTTTCATTTAAAGATAAATGTAAGGGGAATTGTATGACAAACAGAATAACCGATTTGGAAATATATGTCGCTTCACAGGAAAAAACCATCGAAGAATTAAGTGATGAAGTTTTTCGACTCTCCAAGCAAGTGACTGAATTGGAAAAACAAATGAAACGAATCGTTGATTCTGTTGATAAAACCGATGTAAAACCCCTGTCCGAAGAAACACCGCCGCCACATTATTAACAAATGAAAAAACTAATTCTTAAATTTTTTATCATTCTTTTATTGGTCGGCAGTGCCGGTTATGTTTATCAAATAAAACATAATCATCGCTTTTTGCTCATGTGTTCCTCATTTAAAAGACCTATGTTTTTATCGGGACAAATATTCCGATTGATGAATCAAACTTACCAGAATTTTGACATTTCCGTTTCCGTGAAAGGGGTTGAACCGGATAAAAGCTTGATGACATTTGAAAAAGAATGGCGTCCGCTGATAGAAAAAAAGCGTTTGTTTTTAAGATACGATCGCAACAGAGCTCAGTTATCCAATTTGTTGGATACGGTGCGAAACATTAATTTAAATAATTATGATTATTTTTGTAAAATTGACGATGATGACTGGTACGCACCCGAATATTTGGAAAGCATTAATAACAGTTTGAACAGCACAAAGAAAGAAGTCAATATTACTTTCGGAGGGCTCATATACAGATTATGGGAAGATATTGATACAACGCATATTGTTCCCAACACTTCCGATTGGCTCGGTCCAACAATTTGCGTGTCAAGAAAATTGCTTGAAATTCTATTGGAAATTGAGAATAATCCGGCAAGTTACAAAAAATATTTACCCGATGAACCGGATAACTTACACCTTACTCGTGAAGATCGGCTTATCCACCATTTGGGGTTGAAAATGGGAGCCCAAAACCGTTCTACCGAAGAACCTTTGGTAATATACGGACAACAATATCCCTCCATTACCAGAAATCAAGGATATGTCAAATAAAAAAAATGCTTGACAAAGCGAAAAAAACGTGTTAAACTGTATTTATCTGAGAAAAAAGGAGGCATGTTATGGATTTCTTTACAGAAACGGAACAAAAAATTAAAGCTGTCAAAGAATTTGCAAAACGGCGCATTCGTCCGTTGGCTATTATAGCTGCTGCCGGTGTAACCTGTGGCATTACCTCCTGTTCGGAATACCATTCCTATAACGCAACGACCGTCAGTTATGTTACGCTTGACGGGCGTAAAGTAAAACAAAGTTACGGCGGTTCTCTTCGCGATTATACAAGAGCCGTTCGTGATGTATCAGATTCAACGCGAAGCATATCTCAAGCAGCGCGTACTTTAAGACAAGCCTTTCGGTAAGCTGTCAGAAGTTATCCGAATTAATCGGACAACTTTAAAAGTTGCCGCAATTTTAATGAACTGATTTTTATACAAGAAAGCCGCCGAGGTAAAAATTCGGCGACTTTTTTATTTGATTATCTTTTGATTAATTTTCTCTCGTTCTTGCATGTTTGGGCAAAGAAACGGGTTTTTGAGCGGAAATTACTTGCGGTTCCGTAATTGTTTTTCTGATTTGTTCTTGATAATCTGCACGTTTTAAGAACAATTCAACCGTTTTCAAGCGAATTAAAGAACGCATCAGATTATATTTTAAATCGCTGTTTTCCGTTTGCGTAATATGCGTATCTTTCAAACATTGTTGAATATTTTTTGCTTTTTGTTCAATTTGAACGGCGAGCGATTTTAAAGTATCCGTTACAATATAATGTTGCATTTTTTCAACAAGTTCGAAATGTTTTTCTTCTTGGGCAATATCCAAAGCCGAAAATCCGCGCTTGTTTTTCTTCATCGGATCGGCACCGTACAAACACAGCGTACCGACAACTTCGCCGTTGCCGTCATTACGCCAGGCGGCATAGAACAAGGGGGTGTTGCCCAAAAAGTCTTGTTCGTTCACATTTGCTTTTCCGGTATGAATCAACTCGGAAACATTTGCCGCCGTTGCCGCGCGAAACAAAGGCGTTGTACCCCATTTATCACGTGCATGAACGGCAGCGCCGTGTGCAATAAGCAATCTTAACCCGTCCACATCGGTATGAGCCGCGGCAAGATGCAGCGGTGTTAACTTATTGTTATCTTCGGCGTTCACATCGGCTTTATGTTGCAACAACTCTTTAATTGCCGATACATTATTAAATTTCGCGGCAACATGCAACGGTGTTTCGCCCATATTATTTTTGGCGTTCACGTCAATATTCATTTTCAAAACGGTTTGAATCATTTGCATATTTTCTTGTCTTACGGCTCTATGCAGCAATGTGTTGCCCAAATGATCAACTTCTTTTTCAATAACGGCGTCCAAAGACAAAGCTTTTAATCTTTCGACAGCGCCCTCATTAACCATTTCAAAAGCAAGCTGATTGGTCGGACTCTCACATAAGGAATTTTTAACCGCGACGGATTGTTCATCTTTAATTGGTTGCGTATTTATCATTTTTTTACCCCTTTCATTCATCTATCTCTTTTTGAAGCTGGAATTATATATCTTTTAACTGCTTTTGTCAAGCAAATTTCCTTATTTTTTTCATCAAAAAATAAAATAAAGAGTTATTAACTTGAAACGCGATAAAAACAATCTATATAAAAAAAGAAATAATTGTAAGGAGGGGAAAAATGGAATCAACAATTATGCCGAAAACCGTTCAAAACGGCAAAAGCTTCTGGCTTTTACTCATCAGTCTTATTCTGATTTTAAGCGGTATCTATATTTTATTCAATCCGATAACGGCGTTAGTCGCTTCGGCGATGATTGTCGGTGTTGTTTTTATTTTATTGGGCGTCGGCTATTTAATGGCTTTTCAAGAAAGAAAGTCATCTATGTTTTTGGCGCTCGGTATTTTAGATTTGATTATCGGTGTTCTTTTTTTAAGCAATATCGGTATCAGTGCCGCCAATATGCCGATTATTCTCGGGCTATGGATTTTATTCAACAGCATTGCCGAAATTGTTATGGGTTGGGAAATGCGCGCCGATCAAAATTCAATGTGGAAAATATTTTTCTGGGGCGGAATTTTAGGCGTTCTTTTCTCACTTTTAATTTTTGTTATGCCCGTCATCGGCGTTGTGACCATTACCGTTGTCATCGGACTTTACTTAATTATTTACGGCGGTTTGGAATTAACGCGTTTTATTAAAGCTTTTTAAACCGAAAAAACGGCAATCAGCAACGGTTGCTGTTTTTTTGTTGCATTTTATTGCATATTCCTGTATGTTACGCGAATTAACAGACAGGATTTTTTATGCCCGTACGTTTTCCCTTTTATCTGATTTTATGCCTTTTCCTTGTTTCCGTTTCGGCACGAGGCGATCAGCTGATATACAAAAAGGGGAAAATACAATTAAATGCGGGCGGTTATGCGCGTTTTTATACGGGAAAGCTTGAAAATTACAAATATAATTCGGTTTTTAAAACGGAACTTCGCTTATCGGGCGCTTATCGCTTGACCGATGATTTAAGCCTTAAAGGAAAATATGCTTATCGAATCGTGCGAGATGATAAACTTGAAAGTAAAAATCTCTCAAAAACATACGATGCGTATGTCACGCTTCAATCAAATCAGTACGGAACGGCGGACATCGGCAAACGGCGCAACATTGCCTATTTATTGCATCAAGGGTCGGTTGACGTGTCTTGTTTGGACGTAGACGATTCGGATATTTCTTATTTTTACAAGCGTCCCAAAGGATTTTATGCTCCGACACTTACTTATTTAAACACCGATTCGCGTGATCCGAAAATAACTTATACATTACCGTCCGTCAACGGGTTTATCTCGGGGATAACCGTTGTGCAACGCGAAACAACCGAACCCGATATCGTTTTGCCGCTCGGCACGCAAATAAACCATGGCAGAGGCTCTGTTTTGGGAGCGCAATATAAATATGATTTCAATAACAAGGTATGGGCAGCCGTTTCGGGCGGATTGGCGTTTTATCGACACAATCATTTTATAAAAGCAGGGGAAAATGTGACGGCAAATCATCGCGAATACAGTTTGGGACTTAAAATCAACTTAAATCACCTGACATTCGGCACTTCTTACAAACGATTGTTGTTCCCCGATAAAGCAGCGCTTCAAGATTCTTCCGCATTCGGTACGGGAGTCGCTTTCAATAAAGGCGCTTACGGTATTTCAATCAGCTGGCTGCATTCGCAAGCGACATTCATTGAAAAAAATAAATACAATCATGTTATGTTATCAAACAAATATACCTTTACGCCTTATTTAGAGGGCTATTTATCGGGCGGCACCATTGAGTTTTATCGCAAACATTTCGGCTCTCAAAAACATCTGTTCGGCATTTTGGGTTTGGAGCTGAAAATATAACGGGATAATTTACCCGATTGATAGCTATATTCCTGACAATTTTTTTCATTTATTGACGTTTAATATTGAATGACTGATAATATTTATCAACGGGAAGTATTTTTTTATAGAGAAGTTAATTTTATTTTTTAGAGAATGTTAATTTATTTTATTTTCGGCGAAAAGTGCTTGTTTATTCGGCAGAAAGTGCTTGCGTGTAGAACGTGGAACGGCGCGGAGTGCCGAAAATGAGGCGAAACAGACCGCTGAAAATAAGTCTTTTACAATGTTGTTGACAATATTTTCCCTCTGTCGGCGGGTGTGGGGCGGCGCAAAATGTGCCGTTCCGCTATGTGCCGAGAATGAAAAAAATAAATAATGCAACTTTTTCTGCTTGACATTGGTTTTGAGTATCTTTATACTCAAAGGCAAGGCAAGTGATGTATGCCCCGAGGTATGGAAGCCTCTTTAAGCGAATCCTTGAAACAAGGATAAATTATTCTCTTTTAACTGCATCTTAAAAGAGGAACAGGTCAAGTGACCGGAAGGTAGTAAAATAAACCTTTTGGTCAATATACTGCACTATTTCGCTTAAGTAGTTTCCAACTTCCGGTCGCCTCTCATCAAGGCGATTTTTTTTGAATATGCAAGAAAAATTGCACTAATTAAACGTACGTTTTTTGCAACACTTTTTTTGCATTTTTTCAAAAAAAATTTAATTCAAGGTAAATTTAATGCAATATCAAATGGTTATAAAAAGGCTGTTTTGCGTGTTTAAGGAGGTAATTTTACTCCTGAATTCGCGTTGCAAAAAACGTACGTTTAATTTATACAATTTATATAGAGAACAACGGGAGGTTTGAACATGGAAAAACAAATGGAAAAAAATCAATTAAAACAAACAGAAAATCAAAACCAACAAGGGCGGAGCATGGTCGAAATGCTCGGGGTGTTGGTCGTTATTGGGGTTATTTCACTCGGCGGGATTGCCGGGTATAGAATGGCAATGAATCGATATCAAGCGAATCAAATAGCGAATGAAATTAACCTCATGCGCACCGATGCACAAATAAAAATTGCGCAAGGAGCGGAAGAATTAATGCTCGGCTCGCCGTACGATGATGAAAAGCATTTGAATTTTAATGCAAATTATGGCGTTGAGGTTGGATTTGAAGAAATAGAAACAGAAACGCCGGGTAAAACGGAAAAAGGCTATTCATTTACGTTATCAAACATACCTGCTGGGGTTTGCCAGCCATTAGCAACCTTATTGGACGGCATGGACGACACGGTCGTATTAGAAATTAACGGTAAAGATTATGAGACGGTAGAAAACCCTTGTTCTGAGACAGAAAATGAAGTATTTGTAGCCTTTTCGACCGAAGACATAGGCGTTTCAGGCGGTGAAAAAAAATGTGATTCGGAAGCTTGTGACGGCGAATGCACAAGTGATGGTAGATGTGTTCAATGTACCGAGTCTGGGAAAAAACACTGGAATGATGAGATACAAGCGTGTGCGGCGTGCGGCAATAACAGCCATTGCAGCTCAAGTAAACCTGCTTGCATAGAAGGTGTATGTAGTGCCTGTACGGAAGATTCACAATGTGGAGAGAATGGACATTGTACAAACTCAGGTTACTGTCTAGTATGCGGCACTTCACAGTATAATGCCGTTTGGAATGAAACAAAGAAATCTTGTGATTATTGCTATACTGTTGCAGGTCAAGAAACAGCATATTGGAACGGAAATGAATGTACTGCCTGTCCGCCGGAAAAACCATATTTAAATACACCACAAAAAGTGTGTGCTGAGTGTTTAAATAATAATCATTGTCAAAAAGATGACGGAAATAATTATTATTGTGAAACAAAGCTTAACAGTGAATATGGTGTATGTATAGAATGTCCTAATGGTTGGGATGCAGAGCACGGATGTAAAATTGGTGAATGTGAAAGTAATGATGATTGTGGGAGTGGTGAGTATTGCTATTTGCGCTATGGATATCGTTCTACTTCTGAGTTTCATAAGAGCGAAGGCTTTGGATCCGGAGAATTAAACCAGAAGAGTGAATGCCGAAATGCAGAAAGTGATAAAAAAAGCGGAACTGTAAACGGCAAGACATTATATACTTCAGAAAAGTATATGACATGGTGGGCTGCTGAGCGGTTTTGTGATGCTTTAGGAAAAAGAATGTTAAAATGGAGTGATCTTGATTGGAAATGTTATAATGGAGAAGATAATACTGATAAGGTGCCTGATCCGACAAAAGGTTACAAGGGGGTTGGGTATTGCAAAAAAACGGGAGAGAAATATGGATATTCTAATGTTTCAGATACAATAAAAGAATTAGCATCTAATGTTGGGGGCGGCGATTTTTGGTTAGGGGATACATATAGCTTAACTGCGTTACGGGTTGAAACTTCTGATGGTCGTATAGGATATTACACTGCATCCTGGGCAGCAACAGGGAAACAATACGGTTTTGATAATACTTGTAAGCCTTTGTGTATTGATAAGTAAGGTCGGCTTTTGAGAAAATACCATCGCCCCCTCTCTTTCTCATTCTCGGCACATAGCGGAACGGCACATTTTGCGCCACTCCACACCCGCCGAGAATGAGAGACAGAGACACAATTATTATAACCGTTTTTTTTTGCTTTCTGCCTTTTTTAACTTTCGACACACTGCGCCGTCTTACGTTCCACAAGACGGCACTTTCCGCCGAAAAGAAGAGAGAAAATAACCTTTGTCCTCAAACCTGAAAGAAAAACAATTTATCATCTGCCGAAAATTAAATTAATCTTGCCTTGTCATGATAACCTGTTTTGTTCTACGCGCAACCACTTTCCGCCGAAAATAAAAAAAATCGAATATGCCCGCTAAAAAAATTATCATCTGCCGAAAATTAAAAAAGTACCGATTCTCCCTCCCCGCACATTAAAAAAGCCCTCTGTTTCAAGGGGCTTTTGTCAATTTCAAGCAATACTCTTAAATGGCGGATGGGGTGAGATTCGAACTCACGGTGGGGTTACCCCCACGCCGGTTTTCAAGACCGGAGCCTTAAACCACTCGACCACCCATCCGGAATGTCTTTGTTCGGCTCGTTCTTTATCTCATAAAAAAAATAAAAAATCAAGTGATTTTTTTTTAAAAATATATTATATTGTTCTTAATCGATTTATTTAAAGGATATTCAATGTTCAAAGTTTTACTTATTAACGTTATATTTTTCAATCTGTTATTCTTAAATTCGTTTGCTTTTGCCGATACTTTACCCCAAAGCGAACTTATTGCTTTTGAAAATTGGAAACAACAAACATTGAAACAAGAAGCCCTTAAAAAAGGTATTTCCGCACAATTTATACATGTTTTACTTCCCCGCTTAAAATATTTGCCCGAAGTACTCAAAGCCGATAAAAAACAAAGCGAATTTCTGCTCACGTTTTGGCGTTATACCGATAAAGTTATAACACAAAAGCGCATTCAAGAAGGCAAAGAAAACGCAAAAAAATACCATACTCTTTTAAAACAGGTTTCCGAAAAATATAACGTACATCAAAAATACATTCTTGCCTTTTGGGGGTTGGAAACAAATTACGGTGCCCGTAAAGGCGATTTCGACACGTTAAGCGCACTGGCAACTCTTTCTTTCGACAAACGGCGCCGCGCTTTCTTTACCAACGAATTACTGACATTGTTAAAATTGATTCAAAACGGCGAAAAAACACACTTTAAAGGCTCATGGGCGGGGGCTTTCGGACAATTTCAGTTTATGCCGACAACTTATGCCGCTTACGCTGTCGATGCGACGGGTGACGGGAAAAAAGACATTATTAATTCCCTGCCCGATGCTTTTGAATCGGCAGCCAACTATTTGCATCAAATGGGGTGGAAATCAAATCAGCTGTGGGGAAAAGAAGTGAAATTCACACAAAAAATTGATTGGGAAACAATTCCCGAAAATAATAAAATGACCATTCAAGAATGGCAAAAAAAAGGCGTTTTGCCTGCCTGTGGTGAAAATTGGTCTGATGAAGAATTAAATGAAACTGCTCGTCTTGTTATGCCGAGCGGTATAGACGGTCCTGCCTTTTTAACGTTTAAAAA
>CANQKV010000023.1 GCA_947624545.1 uncultured Alphaproteobacteria bacterium
AAGAATCATAAGGAGAAAAATATGGCACGACAAAATTACGCCGCGCAAAACGAACACGAATCGCTTGTAACCGTTATTAAAGCTTTTTTATCGGATCAGTTCGTCGAAAATGTTGCAAATGCCGTTCAACAAACCCCGAATCCCGATTCGGAACAAATCAAGCTTACGAAAGAGCAATGTGTATCGGCTTTTAAGGATCGGTTAATTGCCGACATGGGCTTTATGGTTAACGAAACGGATAAAAAAGATACGGCTTCGTATGCCAAAGAAGCTTTGGAACGCAGAGAGCTGCATATGCCTGCGCTCAGCATTTCCTGCGGAACATGCAATAAATGTGCGCATAACGAGTTTGTGGTAACCGATCAATGTCAAGGGTGTTTGGCGCGTCCCTGCACGAATTGCCCGTTCGGTGCCATTGAGTTTATTAACGGAAAATCGCACATTAATAAAGAAAAGTGCAAACGATGCGGTATTTGTGCAAAATCGTGTCCTTATGGTGCCATTATTAAGCGCACAATGCCCTGTGCGGCGGTTTGTCCCGTTGATGCCGTTGAAAAAACACAAAGCGGTTGTGCCGATATTAATGAGGAAAAATGTATTTCCTGCGGACAATGTGCAGCGGCTTGTCCGTTCGGCGCCATTATGGCACGCAGTGAAATTATTGATGTTTTAAAAGCCATCAAAGCAGGTAAAAAAGTAATAGCCATGCCGGCGCCTGCTATTATGGGACAGTTCGGAATGGCATCCATTGCGCAGATTTTATCGGCATTTTTGAAAGCCGGTTTCACCGATGCCATTGAAGTGGCGGTCGGTGCCGATATTACTACCCGAAACGAAGCGGTAGAGTTGGCGGAACGCATGGAAAACGGTGCGCCTTTTATGACAACGTCTTGTTGCCCCGCCTATTATAATGCCGTTCGCAAGCACATTCCCGAAATGCAAGAATTCGTTTCGCATACCTTAACGCCCATGCAATATACGGCACGCCTGTTAAAGAAACGTGATCCCGAATGCGTAACGGTTTTCATCGGACCTTGTATGGCAAAGCGTGTGGAAGGGTTTCATGATGAATATACCGACTTTGTTTTGAATAATAAAGAAGTGGAAGCGCTGTTTGAAGTGTTGAATATCGTTCCGAAAGATTTACCGGAAGAAAAACAAGATGATAATGCTTCAAAGCAAGGACGCGGCTTTGCGTTAACGGGCGGTGTGGCGGAAGCCGTCGTTTCATTGAAAACGTGCGAAGTCTGCCCGGTTGCCGTTAACGGGTTAAATAAAGAGTCGGTTCGTCAGCTGAAAATGTATGCCAAAAATCGAAAGGCAGACGGTAATTTGGTTGAAGTAATGGCATGTACGGGCGGTTGTGTCGGCGGACCCGGTGTAGCAGCTCCCATTAAAAACGCCATGAAAGAAATTAAAGATCGAATGGCAAAAAGTGAAGATTTAAAATTGTAAACCGATTGCCCGCTTTTTGAAAATAAAAAAGGCGGGCTTTTTCATCAAAAGGAAAAAAAAGATGGCATCGTATCAATATATTTATGTTATGAAAGATTTATGTAAAACTTTCCCGGGCGGAAAAGAGGTTTTAAAGCATATTTGGCTCTCCTTTTTCCCGGGTGCCAAGATTGGCGTTATCGGACCGAACGGTGCCGGTAAATCAACGCTCATGAAAATTATGGCAGGTCTTGATGAAGATTTTTCGGGCGAAGCCTTTGCCGCAGAGGGTGTTAAAGTCGGTTATTTACCGCAGGAACCGCAACTGGATCCGAACAAAAACGTTATGGAAAACATTATGGACGGTGTGGCTCCCGTACGAGATTTAATGAAGCGGTTTGAAGAAGTGAATATGAAATTTGCCGATCCCGATGCCGATATGGAGGCTCTTTTAGCCGAACAAGCGGAATTGCAGGAAAAAATTGATGCCTGTAACGGTTGGGAAATCGAACGAACGGTTGAAATTGCCATGGATGCGTTACGTTGTCCGCCATCGGAGGCAGATGTCACAAAATTGTCGGGCGGGGAAAAACGGCGTGTGGCTTTATGTCGGCTGTTATTATCTAAGCCCGATATGTTATTGCTTGATGAGCCGACCAATCATTTAGATGCCGAATCGGTCGCATGGTTGCAAATCTTTTTGAAAAATTATGAAGGAACGGTTGTTATGGTCACGCACGACAGATACTTTCTTGATAATGTGACCGGCTGGATTTTGGAAATGGATCGCGGCGAAGGGATTCCCTTTGAAGGCAATTATACAAGCTGGTTGGAGCAAAAAGAAAAGCGTTTGGCACAAGAACAAACGGCAGAAAGCAATCGGCAAAAAACATTAAAAGAAGAGTTGGAATGGGTGCGTCAGTCGCCGAAAGCCCGACAAGCAAAATCCAAAGCGCGCATAACGGCTTATGAAGAATTGTTGAAAAAATCAACGGAAAAAGTACCCGATGTGGCGCAAATTGTCATTCCGGCAGGTCCGAGATTGGGGCAGGTTGTTTTGGAAGCCGATTCGCTTTCCAAAGCATTCGGTGATAAGCTTTTGTTCGAAAACTTATCCTTTCATTTGCCTGCCGGCGGTATTGTCGGCATTATCGGACCGAACGGTGCCGGTAAAACAACGCTTATGAAAATTATTACGGGTGCCGAAAAGCCGGACAGCGGCAGTTTTCGTTTGGGCGAAACGGTGCAACTCGGCTATGTGGATCAATCACGTGACGCGTTGGATAACAATAAAACCGTTTGGCAGGAAATATCGGGCGGACAAGATATATTAACGCTCGGCAAGCGGGAAATTAACTCACGGGCTTATGCCGCTCAATTTAATTTCAAAGGAGCCGATCAGCAAAAAAAGGTGGGAATGTTGTCGGGCGGTGAACGCAATCGGGTTCATTTGGCAAAAATGTTAAAATCGGGGGCGAATGTTCTGTTGCTTGATGAGCCGACGAACGATTTGGATGTTGATACCTTGCGTGCCTTGGAAGAAGCATTAATGGATTTTCCGGGGTGTGCCGTCATAACTTCGCACGATCGCTGGTTTTTAGATCGTTTGGCAACACATATTTTAGCTTTTGAAGGCAATAGTCAAGTCGTGTTTTTTGAAGGCAATTATGCCGAATATGAACAAGATAAAAAGCGCCGCTTGGGTGTCGATGCCGATCAACCGCATCGTATTAAGTATAAGCCTGTTACACGCTCTTAAACCGAATGTGTTGAAATTTTTGAAATGATAAACGGAATAGGGCTGTTTTGAAGCATAACTGCCTTAAAAGGTGTCGCACAGATAAAAAAATTGATTTTTTAAAAAAAATAATTTAAAATAAACATATCTGAAATTTATTTTGATTGAAGCGGAGGGAATATGAAAACTTTTCAAAAACAAATGCAGCAAGGGCGCAGTATGGTTGAAATGATTGGCGTTATTGCTTTAATGGGACTTTTCAGTATCGGCGGTATTTATGGTTATCGCGAAGCTTATAATTCTTATCGGGCAAACACCTTAAAAGATATTGTATTGCAAGGAAAAGTGGTTGTTGATACAAATAAAAACGGCGCTACGGCGCGTACTTTGCAATTATATGCCCAAAAAACAAGTTTAAATTGTTCGTCAGCTCATCCTTGCGCTAAAATGACTTCCGACGGTAATGTAAAAACTTTTTCGTTATCATCGCAAGAGCCGAGCGGCGTTTGCAAAAAAGTTTTAGAGAAAATACAAGAGTTTAATAATTCAGGCATTGATAATATTACGCCGAATTCATCGGATTCATGCGGCGATTCGACGGTTGAAATGACTTTTTCTTTTAAGGTTGTCGCACGGCGAGCATATTCGGAATAAAAAGTTATTTATCGTATTGATTGATTTTTCCGACCAATAAATTTTGAAAGGCGTCTGTTGAAGTGTTTTCGGAAACGGGAGTTGCCACACCTGAAATAATACTTTGAGTTGTTGCGGGCGTATTTTGTGTAATGGCATTATTTACGGCTTTTTGAACCGTATCGGTAACCGTATTTTGATTACTGATTAATGTTGATGTTGATGATGACTTTTTTTTGCCCCACCAATCAAATTCTTTTCCCAGTTTGTAAATGCCGAATGCCGATCCGCCGATAATTGCCGAATCTTTAAGCCAACTTAATCCGTCGGAAAGGGCATTTTTAAAGTTTCCGTCAAACAGATTACCGATTGTTTTAAAAAGACCCGTAAAAACATTTCCAATCATTTTAATAACGGTACCCAGAATGGGAATATGATCACCGATCATATTAAAAACATTGTTTTGAATCCATTCGGCAATTCGAACCATCATATTCTTTTTTTGTTCATAAATAAAAGCATCCGTTTGATCGGTTTTTTTCTGTTGAGGCAATATATCCGTTTTATAAAAGGTTGTCGGCTGCGATAAATCGGCAAGTGTTTGCTGCATACCTGACGGTTGTGTTTGTATTGCCTCTTGCGTTTGTATTGACGCTTGTGTTTGTATTGGCTCTTGCGTTTCTTCTTTTGATTCTTTTAAAACGGGAATGCTTGAAAGAAGCGGTTGCGTGTTTTGCGTGAGAATTGTCGGACGAACGAGTTCAATCGGCTCCTCCGATAGGGATTGAGGTGTTTCATGAGCGGAAACATTGCCTTCACTAATAGCTGAATTTCTTGTTATAAATATTTGATTATTATTGTAATTATCTTCTGTATTTTCATCTTCTTCCGTATTTGTCTCTTGCGCGTTTTCATCTTCTTCAATGTTTATCTCTGCCGCGTTTTCCGCGAGTGAAGAAATATCGCTTAAAGGAAATTCTTCTTCAAAGAGTGGCTCATTTTCAAGCGACTCCTCCGTATTTTTTGAAGAAAGAAACGAATCGGATGCAAGGGGGGATTCATCTTCCGACAAACTGTTATCATTTGTATCGGTTGTATCGAAAGAGAGAACATCATTTTGTTCAAATTGATTGCAATACTGTGAAAGGGGATTATCAAGTGAATTTGAAAAAGAAACGCTTGGTATGGTTAAATCATTTTCATACTCCGAAACAGGATAGGTATAACTTGTCGGGGTTGAATAAAAAGTGGAAGAAAGAAAATGCGTGTTAAAATCGGGTAAAGCGTAATTATTTTCGGGTAAAAAGTAATCATAAGAGTTTAAATAATGACTTCTGTCGGATTCCAAATCAATTAAAGCTTGTAAATATGCGTTTTCCGCTTCCGAGGAGGTATTTTGAAAAGTAGTGTTAATTTCATCTTTCTTTTTCTGATATTCCTGCTCGACAAGTAGTCGGTTAACCTCGTCTTTGAAAGTTTTTAAAAATTCTTTTGTAACCATATCACAAACCCGTTTCCTCTTATAGTATAAAGGAAATGAATTGATTTGTCAAATATTTTTCAGTCAAATCACAAACAACTGTTCGGTTGAATTATTTCTTTTCGTCGGCAAACTTAAAGGTAGCGCTTTTCTCATTCAGCGTTTGCGTCAGTTTGTTTAAATCACCGTTATTTGTTTGCATAAAGGAAGAATATTCATTTCGATAACTCATTGCCATACTGACGCCTTCGACAATAATGTCAATAATTTTATATTGTCCGTCTTTTTCGCGTAAACGCCAGATAACGCTTGCCGGCGGATTGTTTTGAACGGTGCTGTTAACAAAAATCTGTCCTTTTTGAGCATTTTGAGAGCCTTTAAAAACAATGGTTTGTCCGGTATACATATTAAACTTATCCGCCCAAGATTTTGTCGTAAAATCCATAAATGCCTTTAAAAAAGCATCGCGTTGAGCCTGATTTGCTTTTCTCCAATAAACACCTAAAACAAATTGTCCGATATATTTTAAATCAAGCGCTTCTTGAAACTTTTCCCGAAACAAACTGAGCTTTTCCGTCATCGGTGCGGGTGAAGCCAAAACATTTTGAATGACGTCATCGGTGAGTTTATTCACATATTCAACGGCGGGATCGGTGTTTGCGCCAAAAGCCGTTTGCGCCATTAAAAACAGACCGCATAAGAAAGATAATAATTTTTTCATGATTTTCTCCTTTACTCTTCTATATCGCCGAAATCCATATCAAAGTTGTAGTCGGAAACGTCATCGGAAGATGTTTTTCCCAACGCTTCATTGATAACTTTTTGACGATTTTGTTGTGTCATTGTACGAACGGTTGCATAAAAATCAGTTGAAGAACGATGAAGATTTTCAATAAATTCAATAGATTGTTCTCGTTGCTGCACATAATTGCCGATTGAAAGCGGATAGGCTGTCCACGGTGTGGTTAACGTGATAAACAAACTGGGCGGTGTGGCAAAATCACCGATTGTACCGCCGATATCGCGCGGATTGGAAGATCCGAAGAAGGGCAATACGATGTAAGTTTCACTGTGTTCCCAACCCCAAACCGCCAATGTTTGCCCAAAATCGTTATCATAAGCCGGAATGTTCATATCCGATGCCACATCATATAAACCGAAAAATCCCCAAAACGTGTTTGCCAGTAATCGTTTTGCGGCATTTCCCGTTTTTTCGCCGTTTCCCTGCAAAGCGCCGTTGGCAATGTTTCTGGTTTCTTTTAAGTTTTTATAAAAATTAGAAACGCCTTCACGAATGGTTGGCGTTGTAACGGCACGATACCCTTCGGCAACAGGTTTTAAAATTGCCGTATCGAATAACATATTAAAGGCAAAAACACCGCGATTGAATGATTCGTAGGGATCATTTGTCGATTGCGATTCGTTTTTTTGTTCGGACACCGATTCGCAGGCACATCCCGAAAATAAAAAGATACTGCCGAAAAATAAAGTTAATAATTTGACTGTTTTTTTCATTTTTATTCCTTTTGAGACGATTCGATTCGTTTTCTCTCAGATTGATTAATCAGAGCCATTTCTTCTTCAATCGCCGGTAAAACTTCATCAACGGATTTAACAAACCGCAACAATTTTAACTGATAAGGTTTTGCAAAACCTTCCCCGATCATTTCAAAGATAAATTGTTCCAGCGTGTTATAAAAACCATCGATATTTACAACGATTATCGGTGCTTTAATAATATTTAACTGTCGCAAAGTCAAGACTTCAAATAATTCATCCATGGAACCGAATCCGCCCGGCAAAATGCAAATGGCATCGGCTTGGCGCACCATGGAAACTTTTCTGTCTGCCATTAAATCCCAAACTTCGAATTTTGTTGCCCGTTCAACAATTTCTTGCGGTTTTTCAATATCGTACAACTCACGAATCGTTGCGCCGATAACATAGCCGTTTTCCGAAAATGCTCCGTCGGCAACAGCTCCCATCAGTCCGGTTGTGCCGGCACCGTAAATTAATTTTATTTCATTTTGAGCCAAAATTTCTCCCATTCGATGGGCTTCCTGCATATAAATTGCCTTGCGTCCGGGGCTGCTTCCGCAAAAAACTGCGACAGAATTCACAACATTCATTAATTTTTTCCTTGCTTTTCCTTGTTTAATTCTTTAATATGATATTTAAATATGATATATATATAATATCGTATAATCTGAAAAGGTCAAGTTAAAAGTGTTAGGAACTGATATGAAAAAGTTTGTGATTATTGTTTATTCGACATTTTTTTCGGCTTTGTTTTTTTCGCCGAACGCTTTGTCGGAAGATATTCCGTTGTTTGATGATTCTTTTGTTTCATCAGCAAAGGAACAGACATCACAGGCACCGCAAGGCGCACTTCAAGAGACTAAAAATGAGGCGAAAACACCTGATCAATCTCAGGGAAATATTTCCAATTCGAATATGCCTCGATTAGGCAGAGGTGCCTCTCCGGTTACGAATTTGGTTGTCGAACCGTTGCCGAATTTGTCTTTTGACGTTGATTTGTTTGATAAAGATAAGGCATCTGCGGCACCCGCTCCGAAGTTTCAGGAAAAAGAAACGGACGATTCGAATGTTATTCGGCGTTCGGAATCATTAAATATTACCGAATCGGGCGACAAAAAAAATTCAATTTTAGATACTAAAATCGGAAATATTGATGCTTCCGATTTACAGCGTCATGATGTTTCACTCTATAAAATTGCGGGTATCGGCTTGGGCGATGATACCGAAACGGTTTACGATGAACTGACCGATATCGGCTATTCTCTTCAAAAAGTTGAAAAATCAATTCCTTTATATCGCACAACACATTATAACAATATTTGTCGGGAACAAAGAGGTTTGAAAATCTTATCAGATATTAACGATTGCATTTTGGAATTGGCCGAACTTGATGAAGTACATTATGTTTCCCGAGAAACATATACCCGTCCCGAATCGCGAGAAACCATACAAATTTATTATTCTTCTCCCGAAACGGATAATGTGGCTTATAAAATTATTTATGAAAACAAAGGAGATAATTCTTTAAATTCCAGTCGTATCAACTTGGCGAAAAAATTTCAGCGTCGTGATGATTTCTGGGATTTAATCTTTAATATGTACGGATTGCCCGATGAAAGCGATAAAAAATTATGGGGTGATGAAAATACCCGTTATTTAAGAGCTTTTATGCAAGGATCGGCTTATAACGCTTATGTAGTCATGGAAGATAAAATTATTCAAGATAATGATTATGAAGCAGCTCAAAGTGATTTCAAAACAATTAAAAAACCGACCGCTTTCACTTTAACAGGGGAAGAGCCGGAGGAAAATGAAGAATAATAAAAAGGTGAAACAATGATTGATGGAATTAATACAAGCAAATATTTAATTAACTATACACAAATGGCTCGGGAAGGGCGTTTGATTAATTTGGTCGGGCGGCATGAGGAATTGGACAGACTCATTCATATTTTAATGCGCAGCACGAAAAGCAATCCCGTTGTTGTGGGGGCGAACGGTGTCGGTAAAACGGCTTTGATTGAAGGACTCATTCAATTTATGTCCACCGAAGACGCACCGGCGTACCTGCAAGAAAAAGAAGTTTACGGCATTAACGTTCCGCAAGTTATGCTCGATACCAAAAATGATTTGGAGTACAGCGAATTAATTAAACAGCTGATTCAAGTTATTGTGGACAGTCAAAAACAAAAAATTCTTTATTTAAAAGATATCAGCTTATTGGTAAATGTTGATACAAATCCTGAAAATAAAGATGTTGCAAAGTTTTTAAAGCTTTGTTTGTCTGCCGATGAAATCGGTTGTATTATTGAAGCTAATCGTATTGCTTATGTTTCTTATGTGGAAAAAGACAGTACGGTTATGTCACGTATTCAGCCTTTGTTTTTGGAAGAGCCGACTCTTGATGAAAGTATTGCCATTGTTCGCGGACAGCGACGCAAGTTTGAGCGACATTATGAAGTATCCATTCCCGATGAAACCGTGCGTGCCGCCTGTCAATTAACACATCGGTATATCAAACAGCGGTCTTTTCCGTCCAAAGCGTTGGATTTGTTGGATGATGCTGCCAGTCAGTTGGTAATGGATCACGAAAAAGGCGCGCCGCAAGCGCAAGAACTGGTTGTTACGCCGACATATTGCTTTAAAACCATTGCCGATTGGACGGGTATTCCCGTTGAAAAAGTTGATGCGGAAGATAAAAAACGATTGGCAAATGCCGAAACTTACCTGAAACAAAGAGTTATCGGACAAGACGCTGCCGTCGGCGTTGTTGCGAATGCTTTGCGGCGGGCGCGATCAGGCTTGCAAGACCCCAATCGCCCCATCGGATCGTTTTTATTTATCGGTACGACCGGTGTCGGTAAAACGGAGTTAGCCAAATCATTGGCAGATTTTATGTTTAATGATGAAACGGCGTTAATGCGGTTGGATATGTCGGAATATATGGAACGTTCTTCCGTTGCCCGTATGATCGGACCGGCTCCGGGTATGCCCGGGTTTGAAGCGGGCGGTTTGTTAACGGAATCCGTTCGATTAAAACCGTTCCAAGTGGTGTTGTTTGATGAAATTGAAAAAGCACATTTGGATATTTTAAACCTGATGTTGCAGTTGCTTGACGAAGGGCGTTTAACCGACAGTAAAGGGGTAACGGTTGATTTTAGAAACACCATCATTATTTTAACGTCAAACGTGGGGGCGAATTTGCCGAGTTATCAACGTGTTGAAAAGTTAAGCGAATATTTTAGACCCGAATTTCTGAACCGTTTGGATGATATTGTTTCTTTCCATCAGTTAAATGAAGAAGATTTACGGAAAATTGTTGATATTCACTTGAATAAGCTGCTCAAACGGGCGCAAATTGCCGGTTATACCATTATTGTTGCCGATACGGCAAAAGATTGGTTTGTCGATGAAGTGTTTACATCAAAGTTCGGTGTACGTGCCTTAAAGCGTTTAATTCAAAATCAGGTTGAAAATCCGCTTTCGTTCTTAATTATGCAAGATAAGATTCGTCAGGGACAGGAAGTTTTCCTGAATGTGGATAAAACAGGGCGTAAATTGCAAATTTACACCAAAAGTGCCATTCCGAGTGCTGACGAAACAGTTCGGGATAAAGCGGAAAATACTGAAAAACCGATTGAAAAATCGGGAAAATCCGCTGCAAAGTTTAATAATGAAAGCGGTAAACGGGAAAAATCATCGGCTAAATCCGCCAAATGAAACAATTAAAAACAAACGATTCGCTTCCTTTGGTTATTTTTAATCAAAAAAAGGAAAAGAAGGGCGTATCGAGTCGAAAACAAACGGATGCGATAGCCAAAGCACTTTTGAAGTGGTTTTATCAAAACGGGCGAAAAATGCCGTGGCGCGTTATCGGCGGGGCGCACGATAATCCGTATGCCGTTTGGATTTCTGAAATTATGTTGCAACAAACAACGGTTAAAACCGTTGAAAGTTATTTTCTCCGCTGGATGAAACGTTTTCCGAATATTCAATCTTTGGCATCGGCTGATTTGCAGGAAGTTTTGCTTTATTGGCAAGGATTGGGCTATTATACGCGCGCTCGAAAAATATATGAATGCGCTCTTGTTTTAATGCGCGATTACGAGGGAAAATTACCCTCGGACAGAAGTTTATTGTTAAAATTGCCCGGTATCGGTCCTTACAGCGCTTCAAGTATTTGCGCCTTTGCGTTTAATCAGCCCGAAACGGTTGTTGACGGAAACGTTATTCGGGTTATTGCCCGATTATACGGTTTGACTCATGCCGTTACAAAGGAAGAAATCTATGAATATGCCCAAAAATTAACACCGCAAGAGCAGGGAGCCGATTATGCTTCCGCCATTATGGATTTGGGCGCACTTGTCTGCACACCGCAACATCCCTCCTGTTCAATTTGTCCGTGGCAAAAAATATGTGTGGCGAATATAAAAAATCTGACGGATAAAATTCCTTTTCTTCATAAACCCGAAAAGAAAATTAAAAAAGGATATGTTTATATTATCGAAAACGAACAAGGGGCATATTATATTGAAAAACGCACGACAAAAGGACTTTTAAACGGTTTGTATGAATTTCCATGGCAGGATAATGAAGCGCAATATCCGCTGTTCCCATCAAATGATTGGCATATTTTGCCGCAAACCGTTTCCCACACGTTTACACATTTTCATTTAACTTTAAAGATTGTTCAATTAAAAATAAAAACGCTTGATTGTCCTTTAAAAACGGGAAGTTTTATCGCGCTGAAAGATTTTAAAAAATATCCTTTTTCAACTTTGATGAAAAAAGTTATGAAATGCTTAAAATAATGCTTTTATCACGCGTTTGCGAAAATATGCCATAAAATGAAAGCCCAGATGAAAACGGCTTGAATCAAAGCAATGAAAACAAGGGCGCTCGATATATCTTTTGCGCGTTTGGATAAAGGATTCCAATCTTTTGAAATTCTGTCGACGGTTGTTTCGACGGCGGTATTGATTAATTCACATGCCCAGACAAAGAAAATCGGAAAAATTAACAAAACTTTATCAAGAGCGTTAATCGGCATTAAAAGCGCCGTTAAAAATAACGGAAAGCCGAGGCATATTTCCGTTCGGAACGAACATTGTGTTTGATAGGTCTCTTTTAAACCGGATAAAGCGTTTTTGAGATTACCGTAAAGATGTGTAAAAGACATATTTTTCATTTAATCTTTCCCTTTCGTTTTTATATGGGCAGTCATCAAATCAATTTCAAATCTTTTTTGTAAACCATAATGCTTTTTTCTTGCTATTTATAAAAATTATATTAAAATATAAAAAATAATCTGTAAAGGATAAATATGCGTTTAAAAAGTTTATTTGTAATTATTTTTTCTTTTATTGTCAGCGGTTGTGCGCAGCAGCCGATTATCGTAACGCCTGATTCGGCACCGAAAATCGAAAAAACAGAGCCGATTACGTGTCCGCCCGTTAAAAAAGAATTGACATTATCTCAAAAAGCCAAAGAAAATTATTCTTTGGGTATTATCGGTGAAGTGGAACCTGTTCGTTTTCCGCCCTTGAAAGGGGCTTTGTTGGCGCGAATTGATACGGGGGCTGCCGGTTCTTCCATCAATGCGCAAAATATTCAAGAATTTGAACGGGAGGGGAAAAAATGGATTTCATTTGAGGTTGTCAATCCCAAAACGGGCGAAAAGCATCTTTTCGAAAAACGACTCTATAAGCAAATCAGTATCAAACGTCAAGTCAAAAAGGAAGAGCGTTATGTTGTGTTAATGATGGTTCATATCGGAAAAGAAAAACTGAACATTCCGTTTTCTTTGGCAAACCGCGAGCGCTTCGACTATCCCGTTTTAATCGGACGTAACATTATTAAAGGGCGGGCGATTGTTGACCCGAGTTTATCAAGAACACTTTATTAGCATTAAGGAGACTTAAATGAAACGCAGATTTTTATCCGTCCGCTTTTTTTTAAGTTTAGGACTTTTCTTTTCCGTTCTTTTTTCGGCGTGGAGCATTTATTATAAAACACAGGATTGGGGCTTTAATTTGCATCCCAACAAAAAAACACCCGTATGGACAATCGAATCGCATTTAACGTTTCAGCCGACGGGAAAGCCGATAAAAGTTTCTTTTGCCCGACCGGAGGGAACGGAAAATTATAAAATTTTGGATGAAACGGTTATTGCCAAAGGTTATGAAATCGAAAAAGAAAAAAATAAGTTTATCATCAAAGGAAAGGATAAAAAGAAGCAACAAAACATTTATTATCGTATTTTAGTTTACGATACCGTAAAAAGCAAAGGTAAAACAAAAGCCGTTAATAAGCCCGAAAAGCCGTCGCTTCCCGCTTTTTCCGATAATGATTTGATTTTGGCAAAAGAAGTTTTATTGAAAGCCAAAGAAGAAAAGGGCGATGTTGTTCAAAATTTAATTCATCTGTTGAATGCTTCCGAACCGAACGAAGCCGTTTTAGCTTTCAGCCCCGAGCGAAAAAATACATTGGAAACGGCTCAAATTATTGTTGATTTATTGGCTCTGGAAGGGATTCCGGCACGTCTTATTCGCGGTATTGTTTTGGCAGAAGGAAAAAAAACAAGTAAAACCGATGTGCTTTTAGAGGCTTATAACGCCGAAAGCAAGCGTTGGCTGACATATCATGTTCGTACGGGGGAATATGGCATTCCCGAATCGTTTATTGTGTTGCGTCGGGGTGATGATTCGTTGGTTGATGTTGTGGGCGGTGTTGATTCGCAAACAAAATATTCTGTTTTAAAATCATTAAACTCTTCATTCAGTATGGCGAAATATCGTGCGCAATCGGCGGAAGAAAAACAATCGTTTGCCTATTCGATATACAGCTTGCCCATAGCCGAACAAAATGCGTTAAAATGGTTGATGATATTTCCGTTGGCAATTTTAATCGTTGTTTTATTGCGTAACGTTGTCGGATTAAAAACAATGGGAACTTTTACGCCCATGCTTATTTCAATGGCGCTGATTGAAACGGGCTTTTGGGCAGGGTTGACGGCATTTGTGATTGTGACGGGTATCGGATTGGCTGTTCGTGCCGTATTGTCGCGATTAAATTTATTATTGGTGCCGAGAATTTCTGCCGTTGTGATATTTGTGATTTTCATTATTCAAATGTGTACGATTATCGGATACAGGTTTGATTTTAAAGTGGCTTCTGCCGTTTTGTTTTTCCCGATTATTATTTTGGCGTGGATTATTGAACGGGCTTCGATTATTTGGGAAGAAGAAGGGTTTAAAAGCGCTTTAAATGAAGTTTTTTCAAGTGTTGTTGTTGCCGTTATCACTTATTTTGTTATTGTTAATCCCACCGTTCAACATATTATGTTTGCTTTTAACGAGTTAAATTTGGTCATTTTGTTTATTGTTATGTTGTTGGGAACTTATACCGGTTATCGATTAACGGAATTAAAGCGTTTTGCACCGCTTGTCAGAAATAAGGATAAGAAATGAAGTTTTTAGGATTTGTCAGTCCCAAAAAATTAAAAGAAGCCGGCGTTTTGAGTATGAATCGCCGCAATTACGAAGTAATAGCCCGACATAATCGGCGCCGCTTGTATCCGTTGGTTGATGATAAGGTTAAAACAAAGCAATTAGCCAATGAAATCGGCTTGACAACACCGCATTTAATAGCTTCTGTCAGCGCGCAATATGAGGTAAAAAACTTTTTGAAGCTTGTTAAAGATTATAAAAGTTTTGTGATTAAACCGGCGCATGGCAGTGGCGGAAAAGGCGTGTTGGTTATTCAATCTTATACGCAAAATCATTTTCGGTTGCCTTCCGGTCGCGTGTTGAGGTATCGCGAAGTTTATCAGCATATTTCAAATATTTTAAGCGGATTATACAGCTTGGGCGGACGATATGATACCGCTTTGTTTGAAGAAATGGTTCATTTCAGTGATGTTTTTAAAAATTACAGTTATCAGGGTATTCCCGATGTGCGCATTATTATTTACGAAGGCTATCCCGTTTTGGCAATGATGCGATTGGCAACAAAAGAATCCGCCGGTCGGGCGAATTTGCATCAAGGCGCTGTCGGTGTGGGCATTGACATCAAAACGGGCAGGGCAATTTCTGCCGTTCAACACAACAAACCCGTTCGTTTTCATCCGGATACAAAGGCTGATTTAATGCAGCTTACCGTTCCCTTTTGGCATGAGCATTTACTGATTGCCGCACAAGGATATGAGATGACAAAATTAGGATATTTGGGTGCCGATATTGTGTTGGATAAAGATAAAGGACCGATGGTGTTGGAATTAAACGCCCGTCCGGGACTTGCCATTCAGATTGCCAATCAATGCGGATTGGAAAACGTGTTAAAGCATATCGAGAAGAATTATCCCAAAGGATTATCTTTTAAAGAAAGAGTTGAATATATTCTTTCAAATAATTGATTAAACTAAAAAAACTTTTTAAAAATTTTATTTTTTTTAAAAGAAATCTCTTCATTTTTTTTATCAAAAGAAGGTTGAAACGAAACGTTTTTTAAATCTGTAATTTTTATTGTATATCAATATGTTATTTAAATAAAAACTGTTGACAAAAAAGGAACGTTTAATGCAACCTTTTTTTGAAGTTTGACGCATTTTTTTATAATCGATTGATTATTATTGTTTTTTAACCTCATTGAAGAAGAACGGGAATAGCACAAAAAGTGTCGAAAAAAACGTTTCATTAAAGGTTCCTTTTTTATATACTCTTTTTTGGAATGAATATAATGATGAGGATATGAAAATGAAAGATAATTCAATTTATGTGATAATACCGGTATATAATGCCGAAAAGTATATTGCTCGAACGCTGGATTCGTTAATTCAACAAACGGAACAAAATTGGTTTTGTTTTCTTTGTGATGACGGTTCAACGGATCATACGTTACGAATTATATCGGAATATGCCGAAGAAGACAGGCGTTTTTTTGTTTTTCATCAAGAAAATAAAGGGGTAGGTGCCACTTTAAATCGATTGCTTGATAAAATTCCCGATTCGGCGCAATATGTTGCCATTCTTGACGCAGATGATGTTATTCATCCGCAAATGTATGAGATTTTAAAAGAAAATTTAATTGAAACACAAGCTGATGTCGCCGAATGTTTTGTCACTTCAATGCAAAACGAAAAGCCGATAATTGATTTGCAACGATTCAAAAAAGGAGATTATAAAACAACTTCTGTTGTGAATCCTTTTAAAATTATCTTTGAAAAGAAAGATAATCCTTACAGTTATTCGTGGTTTTTGAAAATCAACAAATTATACAGATGGGACAAAATAAAATCTTTGAAATTTGATGAATCTTTACCATATGAAGAAGATTATTTTTACAATACACAACTCCATTACTTCATTCGTTCCAAAGTTGTTGTTGAATTGCCGCTTTATTATTATCGTAAACATAATGAAAGCGTTACCGGAAATGTTCATTGGAAAAAATATCAAGAGGCGGGCGCCCGACGTATTGAATTATCTTATAATTGGTTTGTGAAAGAAAACAGAATTCCTGCGAAGCTCGAATCAATTTTCAATATCATTTTAGCCCAAGATGCTTTTCGCATGATTGTATTAAAACCGCTTCGCCGTTCAAGACATTCGCCGCAATGGGTTTCCAAACGTCAACAATTCTTTAAAGAGGCACAAAATTTGATGCGACATTTGTTTGAAATAAATGCTTTAAAGGAGGAATATTTTACGTTTTATCAACGACTTGTTTTAAGATGCCTTGATAAAGGTTTTTATCGCCTAACATTAATGTTATTGTTATTAAAATAATAAAAAAAGCCCGAAAAAATCGCGCTTTTCAAAGGCGAAGGACACGACCTGTCTTAACGATAATCGGCTGCTTTCTTCCGAACCTGACCGGCTGTTAACGAAAAACACCCGCATCCTTCAAGAAAAGTATCTCATTCTTTTTTGCATCTGTCAACAAAAAAATCTTGCAATCAGTGATTTTTTAAGGCTATAATCAAATAAATTTTTTGATGAGGAGAAGAAAATGAGTTTACTTGCGATTGTCGAGAAAAAAGTTCATAACGCCTTTAAAACTTGCGGATATGATAAAGCGCCCACTTTAACAGGGCTTTCCGATCGGCCGGATATCAGCGATTATCAATCAAACGGGGCATTGCAGCTGGCCAAAAAAGAAAAGAAAAATCCGCGTGAAATTGCCGCGCGAATTGCCGATGTTTTAAAGACGGATTCGTTTTTTTCTAGCGTATCGGTTGACGGACCCGGTTTTATTAACATGCGCTTGAGCGATGAAGCCTTAATTCAATCGTTTCGCTTATTTAAAAAG
>CANQKV010000024.1 GCA_947624545.1 uncultured Alphaproteobacteria bacterium
GCGAGAGTCGAACTCGCGTTACCGCCGTGAAAGGGCGATGTCCTGGGCCACTAGACGATGGGGTCATTCACGGATTTTTTCCTTATACTCTTTTTCTTTCAAAAAAGCAAGTGTTTTTTTGTTTTTTTGTCTCTTTTTTTATATCTTTTTGACTTTATTGACTTTTTTACGAAAGATTACTCTTCGTTTTCACTTTGTTTTTGATGAATGATACACAATAAGGACAATTCTGATATAATTTGCGGATAATACAAGCAATATTTTTCTTCATCGGGGGTTAAAAGCGCTGTTCCCTGTTGCGCTACACCTTGTATTTTTTGCTCCACCCCGCGAATTGTTTTTAATTCAAAATCAGGCGTCGGACCGTTAACCGAAAGCAAATAAACGTGCATTGCCTGATACATCGGCTCATGAATAAGCAATGCAAGTCCCGTTTCGCTCGGTGCCGCCTGTTCCAATTCAGCCAATGCCTGTTTTGCCATTTTTAAAATAACGGGCGGATTATATTCTTCGGGCGTGATAAATAAATGATGTTTCCTTGCCCATAACCCTACGCTTTCACGCGATGAAAAAACCGAAAGCGGTACAGATAAAATTAAACCGACGGTAATCGGCAAAATCCAATAAAACAAGGACGGAATATACACATAAACAAGCGCTGTTACGGCAATTCCCAACACCGTATGCCAAAAATGACGCTGAAAGGCAAGCCGCCACGGTGTTCCCGCTTCATCCCGATTTTGCGCTTTCCAACCGGCATCGTTTCCCACCAAAATATCAAACACGATTTTTGTTTGAAATAACATCATAATCGGTGCCGTTAACGCACTGAAAATAAATTCAACAATCAATGTAATCGACAAACCGAAAAAGCCGCCGAATTCTTTTAACGGTCTGTGTTGAATAAAGGCAATTAATCCCCCTAAAATTTTCGGAACGAATAACATTCCCATTGATAAAGCAAATAACGCCAATGTGCCGATTAAATCAAAAACAGGCCATGTCGGAAACAGGGTTTTGGTTTCGGCAAAATATTCCGGCGGAAAAAATTCACGCCATAAGGCAAACGTCAGCCCGCCCAACAAAAACAAAAACCACAACGGCGATGATAAATAAGACATAATGCCCAATAAAAAATGTAACCGCGAAACAGGGTGAAGCTTTTGTGAAAACAAAATGCGCAAATGTTGCAAATTACCTTGACACCACCGCCTGTCGCGAATGGCAAAATCAAGCATTGACGGCGGACACTCTTCATAACTGCCTTTTAATTCGGGTAACATCCACGCTAACCAACCTGCCCGCCGAATCAATGCGGCTTCCACAAAATCATGACTTAAAATATGTCCGCCGAACGGCGCTTGCCCGGGGAAAACAGGCAATCCGCAACATTCCGTAAAAGCATGCGTGCGAATAATGGCATTATGCCCCCAATAATTACTGTCCCACACCTGCCAATAAGCCAAACCGGCACTGACAATCGGACCGTATACACGTCCGGCAAACTGTTGCACCCGTGCGAAAAAAGAGTGACGATTAATAATAATCGGCGGCGCTTGAATAATGCCCGTTGTTTCGTTTGCTTCCATCAGTTGCGCCATGGTGACAACAGTTTCGGCTGCCATTAAACTATCGGCATCCAACACAATCATATGATCATAATTGGCACCCCAACGCACACAAAAATCTTCAATATTACCGCTTTTCCGCGCCGTATTTTTCGGACGATGGCGATAATACAGCCGCATATTTTCGGGAAACAGCTTTTGCGTTTGCATCCAAAGCGCTTCCTCTTGAATCCATACGCGCGGATTGGTTGTATCACTCAACACAAAAAAGTCAAAAGCTTCTTCCTGCCCCGTTTTACTTAAATCACGCGCCATTGCCAATAAATTAGCATAAACACTCGTCGGATCTTCATTATAAACAGGCATTAAAATTGCCGTTTTTGTCGTGAGCTTCGTTTCAAACGGAACCCGCTTAATGGCGGGCATTTTCCGATGACAAATCATCTCCCAAAAACCAAATAAGCTCGACCAAAAATAAAGAGAAATCCACGCAAAAGTAATACAGAACAGAAAAATCATTCCGTAACGGGCAACAGGCGACATATCCGTCGGCATAAAATCAGCCCACTTCATCGTGGCAAAAAAAACACTCATTAAAACCAATCCGAACAGCTTAACACGCCGAAAAACTATTTGTCGCTTATTAATTTGTGATATAACAATATAATTTTCTGCCATTTTATTTCTTCTTCACCGAATGAACAACCGCCTTAACGCCTTTGGCAAACGTTTTCTTTAAACGCCACAGCGGATGATATGTTTTAATGCTTTGACGACGCATATCGGATAAAATTAAATCCGGCACCGCCAAAAATTGATGAAAATAATGCGAAAGCTCTTCTTTTGCCGTATCAGAAAGAGTTTCAAACAAAGAATACTTCAAAAAAAGACGATGTGTTAAAAAAATCATTTTAAAATAATTGAGTTTTTGCAAATCATTTAAGCGATCCCCTTGCAAATAATCGCCTATTTTATCCATAATCTGCTGATTTAACAACATAACAATTTCATCGGGCTGCAAAGACTTTTTTTGTTTCGTTAAGTCATCACTTAACCGCTCCGCCAACGCCGGATTATCGTAACCCCATTCTTTTAAATAGGCCGACACCCAATCTTCAATCGTATAAAACTTAATCGTACTCATACTTTTCCTATGGAATATATTGATAAGACCAAACTTCCGTGAGCGTTTCCGTTTCTTTTGTTTTCTGATTTTCCTTCTTCAATAATGCCCGCAATTCCGCTGTTTTGTTCTCCGGACGGAAATCGAAAAACAAGCGTACCGATTGATCAATATCGTTTTTCTGCACAATCACATTTCTGATTTGCCCGAAATCAACACTCACATCGGGCTTCAAATCGGAAATATTTTTAACTTGATCCAAAAGCGTTCCTTTAAAATCAATAACAAACTTAACCCACTTTTCATCGGGTACGCCGGATACCCCCCCTACCCCGCTGCGCGTTGCAATGACTTTGGCTTTCGGGAAAAGAGTGTTTTCTTCATTTAAAATCCAGTGCATCCGATATTTAAACGTGCGTTTTTGATTTTTTTTCAAGGCTTCATCCGGCCACCAAAAAACCACAATATTATCGTGAATTTCTTTGTCGGACGGAATTTCCACCAAATGCACACGACCGCTGCCGAAACCCTCTAACGGCTCAATCCAAACACTCGGACGCTCTTGATAATGCGCTTCTAAATCTTGATAATGATCGGCGTTTCGATCACGCTGCATTAAGCCAAATCCTCGGGCATCACTGTCCGAAAACGAACTCAACCGCAGTTGCGGCGCGTTATCTAACGGACGCCATAGCCATTCGCCGTTTTTATTATGAATCAGCAAACCGTCACTGTCATGTACTTCAAGCCGATAATCAAAAAATCGATTTTTCGTATTTTCTCCAAATAAAAACATACTTGTTAAGGGCGCAATACCTAATTTTTGAATTGTATCACGCGCAAACAAAACGGCTGTCACATCAATTTTTGTATCGGCACCCGGCTGAATGAAAAACGCATAAGCACCCGTTACACGCGGGCTGTCCAACAAGGCATAAACGGTTATATTTCTTTGCCGCTTCATGGGCTTTTTAATCCAAAATTCACGGAAAATCGGAAACTCTTCTCCAATGGCTTCTCCCGTATCAATGGCAAGCCCGCGCGCCGATAAACCGTATTTTTGATTCTTGCCCAAAGCGCGAAAATAACTGGCACCCAAAAAGGAAATCAGCTCATCATAGTAACTGTCGCGATTGAGCGGATAATGTAACCGAAACCCTGCATAATCGACAACATCGGGCATATCGGATAACGGCGCATCGGCTTTGGTAAAAGCTTTGGAAACATACGGAATGTAAACGGCTTCGTTTCCGACAATCTGATGAACACGAACGGCATTTTTATAAATCGATCCGATATGAAAAAATTGCAATTCAAAAGGAATGTTCTGATGATACCAAGGTCCCTCTTTTCGATCATACCTTAAAGAACGAAAAGTATCATAATCCATTTCCGTTAATTCTTTGGGCAGATTTAATTTTTCCTGTCGATAAGGTTCTTGCGCCAAAGCTTGCGCGGCTTTTTCCACATTTTCAAACGTGAATGCTTCCCCGTAAACAAAAGGGGAAAAGCCAACGATAAAGAATATTCCAATAAAGAAGAAAGCTATTTTTTTCATTTTCAAAACACTCTTTTAATTTGCCGAAAAGAAGTAAAGCCTGATTTTTTTCAGGCTTTACTTAACATTTTTTTATTTCTTGCCTTTTGCTAAATCTGCCGTACAATTCGGGCATTTAATGGCAGCCGCATTAATTTCCGAGCAGCAATACGGGCAAGTTTTTGTTTTCGGTTCCGCATTTTTTTCGCTTTTATCCAGTTTTTCTTGAACCGTATTCATGGCTTTAATTAACATAAATACGGCAAAAGCAACAATAATAAAGCTGATAATCGTATTGATAAACAATCCGAAATTAACGGTAACCGCACCGGCCGCTTGAGCGGCAGCTAACGAATCGTAAGGAGCCGCGGCATTCGGACCATCTTTAATCACCACGAACAAATTAGAAAAATCAACATTACCGAGCAACCAGCCGATCGGCGGCATAATCACATCTTTTACCAACGAATCGACAATTTTTCCGAAAGCGGCACCAATGATAATACCGACTGCCATATCCAGCACATTGCCGCGCATGGCAAATTTTTTAAATTCCATTAAAAAGTTCATTTTTTTCTTCCTTTCACAAATTAGTTAAACAAATGGAACAGTTCTTTGTAAGCCAAAGAAAGTCCGATCATAAAATTACTGCCCTTTTTATGAGCTTCGCGAGCTTTTGCCTGTCTGTAAGAGATATACGGACCGAATGTGAAGTTTGTTGTCATATCAACATCCATTCGTGCCGTTAAGTTCAAATCATATTTTAAATCCGTACCGACATAATCACTGTACGCCAAATATTTTCTGAAATAACCGTCTGTTGACATTTTAACTCCTTCGCGAATATCATATTCCAAACGCCAACCGGTTTCAAGTCCGAATTTCGTTGTGCGCTCTTTGGAATAAGTAATATCATATTCGCCGACTGCCGCCAAATATAATTCTTTGACAATATCTCCGCTGAACAGTTTCGGACCCGTTTTGCCCCGAAAAACTTTCATTCGCGGCGCGCCGTCATTGCTGGTAAACTCGGTTTGATAAGCAATACTGGCAAAGGGACCGAAATCCATATCCCGAACTTTCATTAACTTATACATATAATCACTGGTTAACAAAATTTCGTCTTCGTTTTCTGTTGTTTCGGTCGGCTGATTATAAGGCTTGATTTTTGTTTTACCGTAATTCAGGAAGATGCTGTTATCCCAACGCATATTTTCCCGCTCATGCTCTAAAACAAAATCAAAAATACCGTTAATTAAAGTCTGACTGTCAGAGTTTAATGCCGAAACAGGCGAATTCTGATATTCTCCGGCATTATCGACTTCCGTTGAAGATATTTGTAACCCTAATCTGCGCATATTTGCCCGCCATTGGGGCGCCGTCACAACAGAAACGGCTTCCGATTCATTTGTCGTTTCATCGGCTGCGAAAGCCGCTTGTGCCACCAACAAACCGCACACAAGCGCTCCCGTACTTAAAAGTTTTAAATTCATTTCATACCTCATTGACTAATTGATTAACAAGTGCATATAAACATATATTGCCATGAATTGCAAGTTTTTATTGCATTTCAAATAAATTTTTATAAAATAGGGAAAAGCGGAAAGGGAAAAAAAATGAAAAATCATACTTATTTTTTACAAAAAGCCGTTACGGAAAGCGCACACGCCGTTCGAATCGGTTGTTCGCCTTTCGGGGCAGTTATCGTTAAAGACGGCGTTATAATCGCCAAAGCACATAATCAGGTTGTCTCTCGTCAAGATCCGACGGCGCATGCGGAAGTTTCCTGCATTCGCAAAGCCTGCCGCAAACTCAAAACACACGATTTAAGCGGTTGTGTTTTATATACGTCATGCGAGCCATGCCCCATGTGCCTAAACGCCGCCAAATGGGCAAACATCACGCAAATTTTTTACGCGGCATCTCGTGATGATGCCGACGCTATCGGTTTTCGGGACAGAGTGTTTTATGAAAAAACAGTTGTTTCTTTGAATCGCATTGACTTAAAAGAGGCACGTAAAATTATGGATGAATGGTTTGCCAAAGCCGATAAAAAGCCGTATTAAATCTTAAAAAGTTTTTTCCATGCAAACGGCGTCACGGAAACCCGATTTTGTTTTATAATAATTTTTGCGATACCCGATGGAACGAAAGCCTTTTTTATCATACAAATTTCGCGCTGCCGTATTTTGAACGGAAACTTCCAAAAACAGGCGATGAATTCCCTTTTCAAGGGCATAGCGAAACAAATAATCCAAAAACTTATCAGCCAATCCCGTTCGTCGAAAATCGGGCGCAACACACAGCGTTAAAATTTCCATTTCATCAGCGACTTGTGAGCAAACCAACAAGGCTTTTTCATCAATCCACCCAATCGTGGTCGGCAAAGACAACAAAGAGTCAAATGCTTCTTTCGTCCACGGAAAATCAAAACTTGTCCGATGCAAAGCGGCGGCAGCTTCGCAAAAAGCCGATGTCAATACAACGGGCGTTAACGATAATATGTTATTTTTTTGAAGCAAGCGTCACCTCGGCATCGCGCATATAATAAGCAACGGGGGGTAATAAAACCGTTTTGTGCGTATGATAAATTAAAATCATATTCTCGGCAGGCGATTCGGGAAACGGCAACAATCGCGCCGACGTGTTTAAAAACGCTTCCGCGCGATTCGTTATAATCGGCAAATTTGTTTTGATAATTTCTTCCGAATTTAAAATTTGAGGCGTGCTTGCCTGATTAAAATTAAATATTTGCGTATAAAAATCACCGCGACGTGTATCCAACGCCACCAGACAAGGTGTTTGAATATCCGCCGCCGCTATATGAAAGCATGAAACACCCCAAAGCGGAACATCAAGCGCCAACGCCAACCCTTTGGCTGCCGCAAGCCCGATTCGAACACCGGTAAACGATCCGGGTCCGACCGCTGCCACAAGTTCGGATAATTCATTAATTTTTCGATGACTTTTTTCAAACAATCCTTGAATACACGGCATTAACACTTCACTTTGTCCGCGCAAAACTTGCGCATGATAAGAAGCTAAAATTCGTTGTCCTTCGGCTAATGCCACTGACAAGCATTCGCTCGATGTATCTATTGCCAAAATCAAATTTTTATTCATTAAACCGCATCCTTAAACAGCAGGATTAAAACTTACCATTTTTTTAAAGGGAAAGCAAGTCTGATTTTGAAGAAAATGAGTGAAAATAAAAAACAACTTTGTGTGTTTAAAGGCAACAACATAAAAAAATGGTGCCGATTGTCTGACTCGAACAGACGACCTGATGATTACAAATCAACTGCTCTACCAACTGAGCTAAATCGGCACTGTTTGACTTTTATACACAATATTTTTTCAAAAAGCAAGCGTTTTTTTTAATTTACCGCATTTTTAACAATCTTTTTTATGAGAGATGCTTATTCGATTGTAAAAAAAGAGCGCTCGGAGCAGGTTCCGTTCTGTCCGATAAAGGGTTCGATTCTTGATGATTCGAGGAGGAAACCTTTGTTAAAACAAATGAAAGCCCCTGTTCTCCTTGTTGATTGATGTTTTCTTTTTCATTATTCTTTTTTTGTTCGGCAGGCAAATTTTGTTGCGTTTTCTCTTGAATGTGAAATTCTTTTGTCACTTCCTGTACAGCAGGAATCTTCATTAAAGCTTCCGTTCCGTATCTTTGCTGATAAATATCGGCACATTTGTTAAAAAAAGAAAAATCCCAAATACCGTTAACTGCTTCCTGTTCTTTATATTCCGCATATTCATCGGTAATCATTTCTTCTAATTGTTTTTGAAAAAGCTGATTACATTTTTTGGCAATTATTTTACGTTCGACATCGAAAGAAAACTTTTGAAACGCTGTCATTTTTTCATAAAGTTGATTTATTTCGGTTTGTTGGCGTATATATTCTCGATGAATTTCGGTTTCATTCCCGTTCAAATGATTGACTGCTTCTTCCTTTTCGTTCCATGTCGGATAAAAAGACTGTAAATATATTTTATTTGTTTCACATCTTTCCGCCAACAGCTTTGCGCGCTCATAATCAACTTCCGGAGAAGAATACTCGGGGAAAGCGCGTTCTGACAAAACAATATTCGGTTCCTTGCGATTATATAATCCGTAAACATCGGAAAGAGCTTCTTTTCCGAATACCTGCCCATAAATTTGCGCCCAATTTTTTTCCTCATCATTTAAAAACGAATCAGTTTTTTCCAACATATTGTTTTCTTCAACGGCGGTTAAAATTCGATTGAAATGCGTTTCAATATCATCTTTAAAAAACACAAGGGCATATTTTTTGATTTTTTCTTTACTCGCATTGATTTTTTCCTGCTCCTCGGGAGTTAATTTTTGATAATTTTCCCGATATACCTGTGTTGTTTTTTCATACCGCAACAGCGGATTAAACAACTCGTTTAAAACGGCAACGGATTGATCGGCATATTGCTCTTTTTGTCCTGTAATAATGGATTTGACCCCTTCTGCCGTTTCATTCCATTGCGGATAACGCGCTTTAAGAAAAGTTGTCAACCGAAAAACATCAAACAACTTTTTTGTAACAGTTTCATCCATTTTTAACTCTTAAAATTCGCTTTGACTTAACGCTTCGGCGGGTTTAAACGGCTCATCAGGTTCCGCTTCAACTACTTCACCCGATGATTCTTTTTTATCCTTGCTTTCTTTATCGACAGACTTACTTTTTGCCTTACTTTCTTTTGCCTCTTTTTTAACTTCTTTCTTCTCTTCTTTTTCTTCTTTGGCTTGAGAAGCAGCTTTTGCTTCTGCTTCCGCTGCCGCATTTGCCGCCGCCGAAGCGCCCATAATCAGTTTATTGGTTATTTCATCGACCAAATCGGTATTTAACAAAATCGGATTTTGATTTAAATACCACAAAATGGTTTCACCGCGCGAATCGGTTGTCATAATATCCGTTCCGGCATCTATAAACAAGCGCATAATATCAATGCTCGGCGCGTGATAAGCAACAAAAAACGCCAACGGAATTTCTTTGGGCGCTCCTGCAATCGGATAATCCGTATTCGGCACCGACACGTCTAACGGCAATTTAGAGTTTTCAAGTAATGTTTTCACAATGGAGGCATTTCCTCGCAAAACTGCCAACTGATAAACATTTCCCCCGCATTTGGGACGAATATTTAAATTAACGTTATTATTAATTAATTTCATAATATCTTCTTCGGAACGAGCCGTTCGAATCACTTGTTGCAACGGCGAATAAGAACACTCTTTAACGGCGCCGAAAGCAACCGTATTCACAAAACACGCGGCTGCCAAAACAAACATTGATATTTTACTCATGGATCACTCCTTATTTCTTTTTATAGGGATTATGAAATAAAAATGTTTTTTTGTCAATAGGAACGTTAAATTGTGTATCAAAAAGTGAAACGGTTGACTTAACTCCCTCCATATCTACAACATCCCATTGTTTTAATTGCATGCTGTCTTTATCAATAATAAGCGTTAAGCTGCCTAATTCCCGCGCATCTTTTTTAATAGCCGTCACATAATATTCATCTAATACGGTTCTGACATCGGTAACCAGAAATTCGGGATCGCTGAATTTGAGTTTTTCTTTTAAAATCAGGCTGACGGGCGTTTGCTGCAAACGAAAATAATTCACTTCTTTTAAATCTTTGTCATGATAAATCAAATAGCCGTTATGCGCATAAAATTCCAACGGCGACCCTTTTTCATAAACCAGCCGCATTTCGCCCGGACGCGATAAATAAAGCTCTCCGGTTTGCAAATCATCCTGCATTTTCGAGTTAAATTGTGCAAACTTGGCTTTTAAAGTTTTAATTTTATTATAAGCCGATTCGACTTTTTGCAAAATTTCGCGATTTTGCGGTGTATCAATTCGTTTATCAACATCTGCCCGTGCCGAAAAAGGCACGCCGAAAACAAAACTTGCCATCAATAAGCCGTATAAAAAACTTTTTTTCATTGATTCTCCTTTAACTCTATGCGTTATCCGTCGGCACAATAATTTCCCGTTTACCGGAAATGTTCGGTTTGGATACAATCCCTTCCGCTTCCATTCTGTCAATTAAATCGGCAGCTTTATTATACCCGATTCGCAAAACACGTTGCACATAACTGATGGTCGGCTTTCTGTCACGCAAAACAACAGCCACCGCCTTATCATATAAATCACCCGATTCCGATTCGCCAGTCCCGTTAAAGCCGATATCTGCCAAATCGCTCTCGGCATCGGGATCAACGGTTACGGCTTCCACATATTCAGGCTCTGCCTGCATTTCCCAATGATGCACCACGCGTTCCACATCATTATCACTGACAAACGGTCCGTGAATGCGCTGCGGTGCGGAACCGGCAGGCATAAAGAGCATATCGCCCTTACCAAGCAATCGCTCGGCACCCGGCTCATCCAAAATGGTGCGTGAATCAATTTTACTGCGCACTTGGAAAGACATACGTGACGGGAAATTCGATTTAATTGTTCCCGTAATCACATCAACCGACGGTCGTTGCGTTGCCAAAATCAAGTGAATGCCGACCGCACGCGCCATTTGCGCCAATCGTTGAATTAAAGGATCAACTTCTTTCCCGCATCTGCCCATTAAATCTGCCATTTCATCAACTATAATCACAATATACGGAAACGGCGTTAAATCAAACTGCTGTTCTTCAAAAATCGGACGCCCCGTTTCGGACTCAAACCCTGTTTGCACCCTCCGTGTTAATTCTTTGCCTTCACGCGCCGCTTCCGCCAATTTTTGATTATAACCGAAAATATTACGCACCCCCAACTGACTCATGGAACGATATCTGTCTTCCATTTCGCGCACTGCCCACTTTAACGCCACAACGGCTTTTTCCGGCTCGACAACCACCGGCGTTAACAAATGCGGTATGCGATTATAAACCGATAATTCAACCATTTTCGGATCAACCATAATCATGCGGCATTCCGCCGGCGTAAACCGATATAACAGCGACAGCACCATGGTGTTAATGGCAACCGATTTACCCGAACCCGTGGTACCGGCAACCAACAAGTGCGGCATTTTTGCCAAATCGGCAAAAACGGGCGCCCCGCCGATATTTTTCCCCAAGATAATGGGCAAAGCGCCGCTGTTTGTTTGAAAATTCACGTTTTCTATCATTTCCCGAATATAAACCGTTTCCCGTTGTTTATTCGGCATTTCGATACCGATGTAACACGTTCCCGGAATAACGGCTATTCGCACCGATTCCACACTCATTTTCATGGCAATATCGTCCGCCAATGAAATCACGCGCGAGGCTTTAATCCCATCAGCCGGCAAAAATTCGTAAAGCGTTACCACCGGCCCGGGATGCGCCTGCTCCACCTTTCCTCTCACGTTAAACTGCGCCAACACTTTTTCCAACGCACGGGAAACAGTGTCCATTGCCTCTTTGGAAAGCCCTTGAACATTACTGATCTTAACGGGATCCAACAAATCGGATGACGGTAATTCCACCACATTTTTTTCATTCGCTTCTTCATCAATTTCCGCTCTTTGCGAAGTTCGATTCGAATCGGCGCGCGTTTTTTGAAGACTGACGGGTTCCGTCGGCTTGATTTCCGATGTTTTTGATATCGGCGTTTCATGCTCGCCGTTCAAAAAGGCGAACGAGGGTTCCACGCGTTCAACAGACTTCGTTTTTTCTTTCTTTTTAAACAAGAAACGGCGTTTTTCTTCGGGTTGTGCTTTTGATGTTTCCGCCTCATCCGACACTTTTTCGATAACGGCAGGCGACACAGACGCCGTTACGGGCGCTTTTTGTTTTATATGAACATTTTTCACCATTTTCTTTAATTTATCCGTCGGAACGGCACGCACGGTTGCTGCCGCTTTTCGCGATAATAACATCACCGGCACTTTTAAAGAGAAAATCAGGCACAGTACCACAACACCGTAAGCAATAAAGCGATAAACACTTGATTGCAACACAAAAAAGCGATTAAAGAAATATCCGACATAACCGCCCTTACCTGCTTTAAACCACGCGGAATCCAACGATGTTTGCAAATCACTCAACAGCCAAACGGCCGTTAAAAAGGCGCATAAAAACATCAAAAACCGAAAAGCCACCCATTTTGTGCGGCGCCATAAGAACAATCCGAACACAATGAAAGCAATCGGCACAACAAAAGCCATTACGCCGAACAGTTGCAATAATAAATCAGCCGTTAAGGCGCCGAACGCCCCGCACCAATTTTTAATGCCGAATGTGCCGGCAGCATTTAACGATGAATCGGTTACCTGATATGTCACACACGCGACAAAAGCAAATAAGCCGAACAAAATCAACAATAAAGCAAATAATTTTCGTAAAAAGTTTTTCATGAAATCCTCTTGCATTCATCATAACGAAAAATGAAGAAAAATACAAGTTTTTTTAACGAAAAATAAGTTCGAAAAGCATTTTTTCCCTCTTCTGCGTTATTTTTTGTCGCAGAAGTTTCATTTGACTGTTTTTATTTATTTCGGGCAACAAAAAAAGGCGGATGAATTATCTCCGCCTTTCTTTTGGTTCGGTTCATACTAGAACTTGTATTTCAAGTTGGCAAGTCCTGTATGATTGGTGTAATCGCCTTTGAACAAACCTTCGTATTCGAGAGCGACTTCCGCTTTCCGATTGATATCCAACCCGATGCGGGCGCCGACTTCAATGCCGAAGCGATCCATATTTTCGGTTTTCACTTCATAGACACTGCCGTTCAGCAGATTGACACGCATTTTGGTATCGGGTTCAACGAAGTCATACGTTAAAGCAGCTCTCAATTCGGGATACCATGACAATGTCGGCGACAAGGTGTATCCGATAGTGTATTGAGCACCCAAGATACCCGTTAACGTATTGCCGTCAGCCGAACCGACGCTTTGACCGACCGTATCGGTGTAGGCATGTTGTTTTGTATAGACATACCGTGCGCCGATTTCGGGCTTAATCACACCTGTTGCCCAATCACCGCTGACATAGGGACCCATTTTACGACCGAGCATTAATTGAGCGCCGAAAGCATCGACATCATAGCTGGCTTTCACGTTATGATTGAACACTTTTTTGTCTTCATCATATTTCGACCGTGTGTACATGGCTAACCAGTTTGCATAGAAGCGATTCGGATTATAATTTCCGTAAATCATACCTGTATGCGATTTAATATCCGTATCGCGTTGCACCGATTCGCCGCTTGACTTTGTGTAAGCATAAGCAACACCCAAGCGAACGGCATCGCTGACATGACCGTCAAAGCCGACGGAAATACCGCGATTATCCATATCCCAGCCTTTCCGGACATCATATTTTGATTTACCGTACAAGCCTTGGACCCACAAATTGGAGTCATGCCGCGGGAAACGATAGAAGCGTTTGCCCCGATGGATATAACCCGTGCGTTCCATGGATTCGTAGAAGCGATCGTTCACAATGGAAGCTAACCGTTGTGTAATTTCGGTTGCATGGGCTTGAACGAGCGGCGACACATCGGGCGCCAAGCCGTCCAAAGCCTCTCGTTGCCCTTCTCCGGCTTCAAACAATTGTTGTTGAATATCATAAGCATCGCTGTTTTGCGTCATATCAGAGCCGTCAAGCCAGCCGTTATTGGTATTCACTTCATTTTCATCGCAACCCGGGCAAGCATTTTCGCCTTTCCGATAAACTTCATAATTACCGTTACCCAGCGCTCTTGTTTCATAGTTAGCGTGTTTACCGAAATCGGTGAAATCGCCGTTAACTGCTCCGTTCAAGACTTGATATTGTTTTTTCTCACCTTTTCCCAGAGTACCCGAGCTGACAACAACATCTAACGTTGTGTTATCTGGAGCAACGTAAATATTGTTTGCGGTAATTTGACCGTGTTTTCCGTCGGGATCTTTGTTCACGTGTGTTTTAATGGTGGAATTGGCGTTAATGTTGACTTGATCGCCATACATCACACCGGCACCGGGCACATCACTGCCGCCCAAGTCAACCGTTGAATTGGTGATATTCACTTTACCGACTTTGCGTTCGGAATCATCGGTTAATGTAGAGCTTGTGTTAATACCTTGATGTAATTGCAAGTTACTGTCGGTAATATTCATTGTACCGCGATTGTAAATATCTTGCGTTTGATCGAACAAGGTATGCAATTCTCCTGTCGGACGCGGTGTTGTGCTGTCGGGATAAGGCATATAGTTCAAGTCAATCTGATCATCGGCATTTTCAATATTTACAATACCGTTTTCATCATTATAAAGGTTTTGACCGAGCACGGCATTATTGCCTTTAATGGTCACGCCGCTGCCTTTAACGGTTAATTGACCGTTATTATAAATAGCGCCGCCGTTACCGCTTGCCGTATTGCCGGAAATGGTAACTGTGCCGTCAATGGTTGTCGTACCGCCTTGATCGTTATAAATACCGGCGCCGGAAACAGCCGTGTTATTACTCACTGTTGCATTAGTAACGGTTAAGTCTTGCGCGTTATAAATACCGCCGCCATGGCCGCTTTGAGCGTTAGAGCCGTTTTCAATGGCTTTATTGCCGGAAATTTCCGTACCGTTAATGGTGACATTACTTCTTTGAGCGTTATATCCCTCTAAATTTATATTTGCCAAACCGCCGCCGACGGCTGCCGTATTTTGAGAAATTATACCGCCCTCAATGTTAAGTTGTGCCGGACCGTTTGAACTGCGGGCAACAATACCGCCGCCCCGTCCGACATTTGCCGTATTATCGGTAATTTGGGCATTCTTCAGTGTCGTGTTACCGTTCGTGCCGATAGCACCACCGTCTGTTGATGAGGAGTTACCCGTAAAGACATCATCTGTAGATGTCCATGTACCGTTATCGTTATGGACGGCACCGCCGGCAACAGACGCATCACCTAAAACCTTATTACCCGTAAAAGTATTTCCTTCGGTTGTTAAGTCTGCATTGGTAAACACGGCAATCGCACCGCCGAATCCTGTTCCGGCGTATTGGGGATTTGCTGTTGCCGTATTTCCCGTAAAGGTAGAACCAGAAACCTTGGCAGAAGAACCTTCCTGCATAAAAATGGCACCGCCGTCCTCTGCAGCATTACTTGTAAACCTGCTGTTTTCAATAGAAGAAATTTTACCTCTGTTATAAATAGCGCCACCGGAAGTTCCTGCTGTGTTTTGTTCAAAAATTCCTTGTGTAATTGTACCAACAGTTCCGTCATTTCCTACATAAATAGCGCCACCCGCCGTTCCTGACTCATTTTTACCAAAAACCGTATGATGTATACTACCTACATTTCCAAGAATATCAATGGCACCGCCTGCTCCACCAGCTTTATTTTTCACAAACCAATCATTGACTAAGGTGTTGTTTTTATTACTGTTCACAACAATGGCGCCACCATCTGTCGTGGTTTGATTGTTAAAATAAACATTCGCATTTGATGAGAAAACAGTATCCGTACTCACAAAAAGAGCACCACCCCTTGCTCCTTCACTAATCGTGTTATTGGAATTTGCAAAAACACTATTACTCACATCCAAAATAGCATTTTGCGCTTCAACAGCCGCCTTTGTTGATGAAGAACCGTTCAAATTTGTCCAACCGGTTGTATTTTGAGCTGTCCAATTTTGCCACAAATAGTTACCCTTCTCATCAACCTCACTCCATGGGAAATTTCCGATTCCCGTTATAGTTAATTTCGGAGTATTATCCCCGTAAGCAGTTAATGTGCCTTTAAACACAGAGTTTGCATTATCTGCCGTAACCGTTAACTCTCCTGATGAAAGCGTTGTACCATCGGTAATATTTACATTTTGCCCGTTAGTTGCCTTAAAAGTGTTATCGGAAGTTTGCGCCTTTTGAATGGCATCCTTATCAAGTGTTACATCAGCAGCAGCAGCAGTCATGGGCAACAAACCGAAAACCGTTGTACTGAGTAAAACAAGTGCAAATTTATGTGAGCTCATATTATCCTCCATTAAACAGATTGCTCATTGATCGTTTTTTCGACGATTAAGATTATATTAACACGCTTAAAAACAAAAAGCAAGAAAAAAAATAACTTTTTATTAACTTTTTATTAATTTTTTGAAAAAAGGCGGTTTTCCAAGCATATTTTTTTAAAAAAACACCCGAATCGGTTCTCGACTCGGGTGCTTTTTTGTATTTTTAGCCATTTAATAGATATAGGGGGTTATTCCAGGTCTTGTTTGGAGTCTGGTTTGTTCTTCTTCTTTTGGTACCTTCCCTTGACTACTTTCACCTATCTTCGACGTAAGTGTTTGTCGGTTTGTCGATCCACTTGGAGTTGTCGGCGAAACTACGCTTGCTTCTGCTGCATATGTTGTCGGCGTATTCGGCGGTGTTGGCGAAGAACCCCCGGATGCAATATGATCTTCTGTTGGTGAGTATGTGGATTTCTTCATCTCTGACGCACTTGTAATCCCTGGATTTTTCGGCTGCGTCGGATTTGTCTGCTCTGCCGACGGCTTCGGCGTCGGATTCGTCTGCTCTGCCGACGGCTTCGGCGTCGGATTCGTCTGCTCTGCCGACGGCTTTGGACTCGTATCTGCAGACGCTGCCGCTTGTGGTGCCGACGTATCATGTCTTTCATTTGTTGCGCCGCCTGAGCTGATAGAGCCTTCGTGCGTCTGTTGCGCACTTGTAATCCCTGGATTTTTCGGCTGCGTCGGATTTGTCTGCTCTGCCGACGGCTTCGGCGTCGGATTCGTCT
>CANQKV010000025.1 GCA_947624545.1 uncultured Alphaproteobacteria bacterium
GATTGTTTGGATTATTTCATATACGCTTTTTGTATGCTTAACCATTTTTCCTCCTTTTTGACTGGTTGATACAAAAGCTAAAAATCCCGGAAAGCGAAAAATCCCCTCAAAAAAATCAATTTTTTTATTTTTGTGCTTTTCGTTTTATTTTTCTCCTGATGTTTTCTAAAACATTCTTTGATACATGTGCCAGTGTTGTTGCTTCATCATTTGTAAATCCAAGCAAAATGAACTTCACAAATTGCCATTCCTTTTCTGAAACAAAGGATCTTAATTCGCGGATCGAAATTTCATTTTCTAAGTCACTTAAAGAAAAGTCAGAAGCGGGTTCGAAACCAGTTTCTGACAAATCATTTAATGACTCTGTAGCGAAAAAAAACGATTGCGTTTTTCGCAATCGTGCCCGTAAAATTTTCTGTGCTTTTGTTTTTATTGCAATGAATAAGTATTCATCAGAGACCTCCTTTTTTCTGTAAAATTGCTCTAAATAAAAGAGGACTAATTCTTGAATTAAGTCCTCTCGTTCCTGATGACTAAAAAGTCCTGTCGAAAAAATATACCGCAAATGTATCTTGATATATGTCGCAACATTGGGCGGTAACTCATTGAATAAATTTTGTGCCATATTTTAACCTTTTGTTAATAATTTAAACAAAAGGCCATATATGCATAAGTTCTATTTTTTTCAATGAAGGGTTGAATTTAGAAGAATAAGAAATATTTATTTCTATTTAGCAAAAATAAAGCATGAAAGAGCGTAATTATATAAAACCTAATTCTCGTTTTTGCTCTTCCCACAAGTAGGGGAAGTGTCCTCGCAACAATCTTCTTAAATTCAGAAGTCTGGGTTGTTTGCCGTCAATTATTGCCATAATAATCTCAGGAGCAAGAGTTGTCAGTCGGATAACTTGCCCCATATAGCCACGGTCTATATTTTCCCGTTTTGCCAATTCCGTTAAAGATAAATGTTTTTCTTCCATTATCTGCTTCCAATAGAATGCTTGTGTTACAGCGTTAAATAACTTTTCATCACGTTCCGGTATAATTTTTTCCGAAGATAGGGCCTCAACAATAATTGTCCGCCCGCGTTTTTGCCCAAATCGTACCGGATATTTTAATTCAAGAATTTTATTGTCAAAAGCTGGATCTGAGGTTATAAGTCCATTTTCATACAATGTGGCGGCTAAAGGTTTCAGTTTAATTTCAATGTGATCATTGCAGATTATGACTTTTTGGACAATTTCTGATATAAAATCATGTATTGTTACTGGTTCAAAGTATTTGAATGCATCACCGATATCCTGGATAATTTTGTGAACATCAGCCGCATTATAATTTTGTCCTTGTCTTTCAAATTCTTTTAATATTTCTTGTTGAAATTCAGGTGCTTGAAAAACATTTTTGATTTTATCAATTACAAATGACTCTATTTCCCCGGCCGGAATACTTCCGACTTTACAATTTGCAATTTTTGCACCTTCTTTAACAGTCTTCAATGGCGTATAATACTCATAATACTTATTGCCATGTTTACTGCGCGTTGGTGTCATGGGGCCACAACATTCACATTCTATCAACCCTTTTAACAAAGAGTGCTTAATAACACGTGATGGTCGAAATGCTTCACCTAAATTTACCTTACACAGGCTCTTGGTTTCATCCCACAGATCTTGTGAAATAATAGCTTTATGTTGACCAGTGTACCATTCGCCTTTATAAACGACTTTTCCCAAATAGACAGGATTGTTCAAGATATTGCTGATCATGGCATGATTGAACCGTCCTTTTGAAATATCTTTTCCCGTCTTCGTTATGCGTTTTTTCGGTTTGTATCCTTTTTCGTTTACATCACGGACCGTTTGGAATTGAGATCGGGTACGTTTATAGTCTTCAAAAATAAAGCGCACAATTTCTGCTTCTTCCTCATTAATGATCAGTTTTTTATCTTTTGTATCATATCCCAAAGGAACAGGACCGCCGGTCCACATTCCTTTCTTTTTACTTGCTGCTATTTTATCCCGAACTCGCTCTGCACTAAGTTCACGTTCAAATTGTGCAAATGACAACAGTATATTTAATGTAAGCTTTCCCATAGAATCACAGGTATTAAAATGTTGTGTAACAGAGACAAAAGAGCAATGGTGTTTTTCGAATGTTTGGACTAATTGTGCAAAATCAAGCAAAGAGCGCGTCAGACGGTCAATTTTATAAACAACAATCATGTCAACTTTGCCAGCTTCTACATCAGATAATAATTGTTTTAGAGCAGGTCTTTTTAAATTTCCACCACTAAAACCTCCATCATCATAATGATCCGGAAGAACAACCCAACCTTGATGCTTCATACTTCTGATATAATTTTCGCCGGCCTCGCGTTGGGCCTCTAAAGTATTAAATTCTTTTTCAAGACCTTCGTCTGTTGATTTACGTGTATAAATAGCGCATCTAATTGGATTGATGATTTCCATTGAGATCTCCTTTATTTTTCTTGTTTATCTAAGCCAAAGAAATACCTACCAGAAATTTTGCGTCCGGTTATTTTCTTTGCCACAGCAGATAGGGTTTGATACTTCATACCATTAAATTCAAATCCGTCTCTTAGAACAATGACTATATGATCTACGCCTAAATACTCGCGTACAAGTCGAGTCCCCGTTGGCAGCAATTTATTGCGTTTTTCTGGTGGAATATACATATTTGCAATAAGTTGCTGTTGATGGCTTGAAAGTCCGCCATATGCCAGTTCCTGTATTCTATAGGCCAATCTGGAAACATAAAATTCTTTATTTTTGGATATTGGCGGTGTGTTAAAATATTTTTGCCACATTCCTTGTAGTTGGGAAAGTGTTTGCTTTTCTAAAAGTGCTATTTGTATCGCTACTTGCATATTTAACCTCCATCATTGTCAAGTCGTTCTTCGCTATTGACACAATACATGCTTGGATTTGAAAGATTATCCAGTCTTTTTTGAGCTAATTCGCCACTTTCTTTCATTTTTAAATACTTGAGCAAATCAGGCATTATAATTTTAATTAACTTTTCTATTTGAGACATTTTGCCCTCCTTTCGAAAGGTAAAAATCCCAAAGAGCAGAAAATCCCCTCAAAAAAATTTATAAAAAGCACGTTGACAGTATATATCATTGATTTACAATAATAAAAATCACTTGGCTGGTATCCTCATTAAGGGTATCCTCATTGGATTTGAAATGTAAGCAACATAACAAATTACATAAATCCAATAAATTCAATAAATTAAAAAGCAAGAGGACAAATCAAGTTGACCAAATGCTCGGGGTATACTTTTTGGCGAAAGGTATACTATCCGGCTGAAAAATGTCCGGTTGATATCTTGCTGCATTAAAAACGAACAGAGCGGAAGAGTGGCTGTTCTTGGGCGATAAAAGGATATAAAAAAAGCGGATACTTTTCAGTATCCGGTTTTATTTTTTCTAAGTGGTCGGGGTGACATGATTCGAACATGCGACGCCTTGGTCCCAAACCAAGTACTCTACCAGGCTGAGCTACACCCCGATTTTTTTGTTCAAATTTTTATATCACGTTCTTTTAAAAATTGCAAGCATTTTAAAAATGACTGGTATAAAAATGCTTGTTTTATCGTTTTTGCTATTTATTATTGATAATCATTCATATTTCTCTTTTGTTGATGGTTTTTCGCTAACAAACGAGATAATCGGCAGTTTGGAAATTATACATTGTTTTCATATATTAATTCGATTAAAGGGTGTTCATTTTTCGTGTCTTAAAAAATCTGCCGATCGGGCATTTAACAAGTTTTCGAGTTTTGTGTTTTTTTATGATATATGCCCGTCATTGGTTTCAATGAGTCGTTACTGTTGACAATCGATTGATTGAAAAAAAGTGTTGCAATGATGCTGATTTTATGTCATAAAAGAGGTATTATTTTTTAAGGGATACGTAAATGAAAAAACAAATCATTAAATTGGGTTATGTTGATATCAGTCGAACGCTTAACCCGAAAAAAGACTGGTTTTATAAACTGTTATCACAAAAATATCAGATTGAGATTTCCGATTCGCCCGATTATTTGATTTACGGTCTTTTCGGCAATAAACATCATGCCTATAACTGTATCAAAATTTTCTTTACCGGTGAAAATACGGTTCCGAATTTTAACTGTTGTGATTATGCGTTGGGATTTCATTATATTTCGTTCGGGGATCGATATTTGCGTTTGCCGCTGTGGCGTTTGGGGTTAGAGCCGAACGCTCAAAAAGTTATGCGCCCGAAAATGAGTAATCAAGCGGCGTTACGCCGAAAGTTTTGTGCCATGGTTGTATCGAATATGAAGCAAACTGACGGTATTCGGGAAGCGTTTTTTGAAAAATTATCGCGTTATAAAACGGTGGATTCGGGCGGGCGATATAAGAATAACGTGGGAGGTCCCGTTTCGGATAAAAAAGCTTTTTTGAAAAATTATAAATTTTCATTAGCATTTGAAAATACATCATCTTTGGGATATTGCACCGAAAAATTAATGGACGCATTTCAAGCCGGTACAATTCCGATTTATTACGGTGATCCGAGTGTTGCGCAGGATTTTAATGCCAAAGCCTTTATTAATTGCCATGATTATAACTCGATTGACGACGTAATTGAGGCGATACGTCGATTGGATTCGGATGATGAAGCTTATTTGGCTATGCTGAAAGAGCCGATTTTTCCGAATGATAAAATACCTGAAAAATATAGTACCGAAACCGTTTTGTCTTTTTTCGATTCCATTTTTCGTCAGCCTCTTTCAAAGGCTCATCGATGTGATTTTACAAAGCCTTATGCCGATATTGATTATCTGCATATTAAAAAACGGGACGTGTATGCCATTTTAAGCGGATATTTGTTGCGTGAAATGAAAAAAGGACAACAAAAAGTGAAAAGCTTTTTCCGATTTCGGAAAAAATAATCTTTGAAAAATAATCGTTTCTTATTTTCCGATACAAAAATCGCGGAAAATAACGTCCAGCAATTCTTCCGTTTCAATACGCCCCGTTATACGCCCGATTGCGCGTGCAGCCAGTCGTAAATCTTCCGCCAATAATTCCAACGCCGATGTCTTTAAGGCATTACACAACCGCTCACGCGCTTCCGATAATGCAACGCGATAGCGTTCCCGCGTAATAACGTTTGCGGAACTTTCATTGAAGTGCGCTTTTAAATAATCAATGATTTCCGTCCATACAACATCAATGCCGGCGCCCGTTTTGGCGCTGATTTGAATGCCGTTTGAAACGGTTTTGCAAGTAAATAAATCCGACTTGTTCCAAATAATTTTCCGTGGAATTAATTGTAACGAATCGGGCAGATTTTGCGTGTTCGGGTAATTTTCTAAACTGTGAATATGTAAAATCAAATCAGATTCCGCTGCTCGACGAATGGCGCGCGAGATACCTTCTTTTTCAATGATACCTTGTCCTTCGTGCAAACCGGCGGTATCTGCCAAAATAACGGGAAAACCGCTCACGTCCAAATGCGCTTCAATCACATCACGCGTTGTGCCGGCAATCGGTGTGACGATGGCAGTTTCTTTTCGGGTAAGAGCGTTCATTAAGCTTGATTTTCCGACGTTCGGCTCACCGATTAAGGCAATTTGAAAGCCCGCGCGCAGCTTTTGCCCGCACTTGTTGTCATTTAAATGCGTATCAATTTCTTGAATAAGCGATTGAATTTTTAATTGAATTTCTTTTTCTTTTTCGGGCGGAATATCTTCTTCGGGAAAGTCGATAAAGGCTTCGCAATAAGCCATTATTCTTATCAAATCTTGACGCCAGCTTTCATAAAGTTTGCCCAAATTCCCTTGCATTTGCGACAAGGCTTGTCGCCGTTGCCGATCGGTTTGCGCCTCAACCAAATCCATAATGCCTTCCGCCTGCGTTAAATCCATTTTCCCGTTAATGACGGCGCGACGGGAAAACTCTCCTCTTTCGGCAGGGCGCACATTTTGAAATTGTCCGAGACGCTTAAAAAGAGCGTTCAGCACACTCATACCCCCGTGAACCTGAAACTCGACGGTATCTTCGCCCGTAAAACTGTGCGGAGCTTCAAAAAACAACACGAGCGCCTGATCGATGATGTCATTCGATTCATTGTGAAGCGATTTAAAGTAAGCATGACGGGGGCGCGGATTTTCCAGATGTGCCACTTCTTTTAAAATGAAGCGAACTTCTTTTCCCGATACGCGAATAACGGCGACACCGCCTTTGCCGACACCCGAAGAAAGAGCATAAATCGTATCGGTTAAACAATAACTCATTTTTAAAGCCTTTTTAAGAGTTTGACGAATTGTGCGCGCATTTTGTCAATGCCCAGACCGCTTTCGGCGCTTGTTAAAATAATTTCGGGATAAGCCGCCACATGAGATGAGGCAATTTCGGCGGTTTTTTTGAAAATATTTTCGGCATGTTGCGTTGAAACTTTATCGGCTTTCGTTAAAATAAGCTGATAACTGACGGCGGCACTGTCGAGCATTTTCATAATATTTAAATCAACTTTTTTAATGCCGTGCCGAATATCAATCAACAAAAAAACACGCGCCAGTTGCACGCGTCCGCGCAAATAATCGTGAATCAGACGTGTCCAGCTTTGAACGGTTTTTTCGGGAGCCGCCGCATAGCCGTAGCCGGGCAGATCTACCAAAAAAAACGAATCGGCTTCGAAAAAGTTTAATGATTGTGTTCGCCCGGGCGTATCGGAAGCGCGCGCCAGCCCTTTAACACCCGTAACGGCGTTGATTAAACTTGATTTTCCCACATTTGAGCGCCCCGCAAAAGCAATTTCTTTTTTGTTACCGCGCGGCAGGTCTTGTACGGTATTTACGCTTAATCGAAAAGTCGGTTTGGTTTGAAATAAAGTTTTGCCCGCTTTTAAAAGCGTGTTTGTTAATTCTTGGGGGGGTAATGAAATGTCCGACATTATTTTGTTCCCACTTTATGTATAATATATTTTTGTTGCAAGATGGAGAGAATATTGCTCCATGTCCAGTAAAGTACCAGACCGGCGGCAAATCCGCCCAACATAAACGTAAAAATAACGGGCATCCATTTCAGCACTTTGGCTTGTGTCGGATCGGCAGGCGCCGGACTTAATTTTTGTTGAATAACCATGGTTAAGCCCATTAAAATCGGTAAAATGCCAATATTGAAAAGAGCAGGTACCGACCAATCAAAATAACCGAGGCCCGTAAAAACGGAAGTCGGGTCGGGAACGGATAAATCGGTAATCCAACCGTAAAACGGTGCCTGACGCATATCAATGGAAACGGATAACACTTTATACAAAGCATAAAAAACGGGAATCTGTAAAAACATCGGTAAACAGCCCGAAGCAGGATTGACTTTTTCACGTTTATATAAATTCATCATTTCAATTTGTAAGCGTTGCTTATCATCTTTATACCGTTTTTGCAGAGATTGCATTTGCGGTTGCAGTTTGCGCATTTTTGCCATACTTTCATATGATTTTGTGGCAATCGGCAATAATAACGCCCGAATGAGCGTTGCAAAAACAATAATGGCAATGCCCATATTTCCCAAAAAGGCATAGAGCCAATTCAAAATATATAAGAACGGCTTTGTCAAAAAGTAAAACCAACCGAAATCAATGGTTAAGTCAAATTTCGGTATTTGATAGCGATTTTGATATTCATTTAACAAGTCAATGGTTTTGGCGCCCGTAAACGTTCGAGAGGTATGCGTGTAAGTTTGTGTCGGATTAACGGTAACGGTATCTCCCGTAAAAACGGCTTTATAAAGATTGTCTTGCGGCTTTTCAAAATGAATCATACCTTTTTCTTTCGTATCCAAAATAAGCGCCGTTTGCCAATATTTATCGGTAATGCCGAACCAACCGCCTTTGGCAAGATGAGATTTTCGTTCTTTTTCGACATCGGTATATTTTTCTTCAATCAGTTTATCTTTCACAACGGCGATAAAGCCTTCATGCACGTTTGTCATTTTCGGCAATTCTTCCAGCTTGCGCGTAATTTCTCCGCTGAAATAAACAGAAATCGGTGTGTTTGTTAAATTTGTGATTTTATCGAAAAAAGAAAGCATATAGTTTTCATCCAGCGTTAATTGACGCTCGATTTTCACAAATTCGTTTTCGCCCGTTAAAACAATCGGCTGATTGGGTGTTAATGTTTGTTCTTCAAATTGCAAATAAAGTTTCGGTAACGGCACTTGGGTGCTGTTCCACTGTGTTTGTGCGTAATAATTCTGATTAAGTAACGTTACAAAAGGACTGTCTTTTTCGGTCGTTTCTTTGTATTTTAACAATTCGACATCGGAAATGCGCCCTTTTTGAACATCAAACGTTCCCTTTAATGCCGCGTTTTGAATTTTTAACGTTTGCGAGATGTCAGGCTGTTGGACAGGCGCGGTTGGCGTGTTTGTTTCGGAAACGGGGGCGACAATCGAATCGGTGTTCGGCGATTCTTGTGTCGGTATCACGACATTTTCTGTCGCAATCGGCGTTTCATTTTTTGCAGACGGAAAAAGCGCGTCCATTCCGAATAAAATGAGTATTGTTAATAAAGCGGCGATAAATAAATTGCGTTTATCCATAACATCTGTTTCTTGTTTCATTTATTTTCCTTTTGTTTCGGTGGAACGGGATCATAGCCGAATCCGCCCCACGGGTGACAGCTTAAAATACGTTTGACTGTTAAGATAGCACCTTTTCGTATTCCATGCAACAAAAAAGCTTCACGGGCATAGGCAGAACAAGTCGGCGTATAGCGACAACAGGCGGGTTTAAGCGGCGATAACACTTTTTGATACACCCAAATGAGCGCAAAGGCTGTTCCTAAAAGGCATTTGTGTATCAGATGCCGAAAAAACGATAAAAACGAGTGATTTTGAGAAAATAATTTTTTCATTCTTTCTTTTTCCCTTTTTTCGATTTTTTGGGAATTTCCCGCGATTTCAAAAATTGATTTAAAATATATGTCATATCATTTTTTAATAAATCAAAAGGTCTGTCAAGGGTTGTCCTTCGTCCGATGAAAACATAATCGTATCCTTTGGGGGCAGTAGGAATGAAAAACAAACGGGCGATTTCCCGCATACGCCGTCGAATGCGATTGCGAATGACTGCTTTCCCCAGCTTTTTTGTTGTTGTAAAGCCGACACGCGTTCTGTTGAGATTGTTCGGAACGGCTTGAAACAACAATCCCTCCGCTCGAAACTTCCGTCCGTTATTGGCGGCTCGTAAGAATTCTTTGCGGTTGCGAATGCGCGCGGGTAATGAAAATGATTGAACGGTCATTTGTTTCTCAAAAATTAAAAGTGCCTTTTTCGCCTTTATGAAAAAAAGGAACGGCGTATAATATCGCGTCCCTTTTTAAATATTCTTGCACGCTTTTGTCATTTAAGCGCTTAAAACTTTCCGACCTTTCCGCCGACGGGCATTTAAAACTTTTTGTCCGCCCAATGTTGCCATTCTGGCGCGAAAGCCGTGCCGACGCGTGCGAACGAGTTTACTCGGTTGATATGTACGTTTCATTGTCTTTCTCCATTTATAACGGTTATCATTTTACCAGTTGCATTTCACATTAAAGGTAGCTTTTTATACTTGTTTTTTTTATAAAAGTCAAGTGTTTTTTTTGGCTTTTCTTTATTTTTTTTATTTTATTGAAAAAAAACAATTTCTTTTTCGTGAATATTCATTTCGAGCGCTTATTTTTGCAATTCTCGTATTTTTGTGATTAAAAACGATTGCACTTTGGAAAAGTTATTTTTGGCATTGAAAATATTTTGAATGCCGTTAAGCTTTTTCTCATTGCAGATGAATTTCATCGCCTCATTTATCAGCGAGAGTTCTTTTTCCTGCGGTAATTCCAATAAAGTTAAAGCCTGCTTTTTATTGCGTTCTGCCCATTTATCGATATAATAACCGTAAAACGGCGCCATATGCAGCTCTTTCCGCCATTCAGGCGTTAAACACGATAAAAACGCGGCAATGGCTTTATCGTTTTTACCGGGATAACTATCCGAATAAGTTAATATTTCCACAAACGGCGTGTTGCCTTTTGAATTTAATTCGTGCAGAGGAATGGCGTGTTCATGCAGCAAATGAATCATTTTGGGATTGTTTCCGGCAAGATGCATCAGATTGTAATCCCCGCTTGATATGTTTCGGTATGTAACGGTAACGCCTTGATTCATCAAATACGAAACAATTTCGCAGTTACCGCTTTCAACCGCCGATTCCAGAACGCTTTTTCCGTTGGGACAAACAGCATTAATATTAACAAACCGATTTTTTGCCATATTAAAAATTAAATGCTGCATTTCTTTATATTTTTGCACGTTGTCCGATGAACGCTCATCCGTATGGATTTCGCCGTCCGACAGTTCATTTTCGAACAAAGCGTTCATTTCAATGGCACGCATCAGATCTGATTTGCCGTCAGGTGTGTTTTGATACAAATAATCTGTCGAAGCCTCTAAAATCAGTTGTGCGATTTGCGGTTGATTTTTTTCAATGGCATATCGCAACGGTGTTATGCCGAGGTACTTTTGATTGGTTGTATTTTGATATAATAAGCCTTGTGAAATATAGGCTTTGGCAGCCTTTATCCGCCCGTCATCGATAATGGAAAAAATGGTGTCATTGCTTTTTAAGGTTGTTTTTTTATCGATACGAACAAACGCATCGGTTAAATATTGATCGGGATTTTTGGCAAAAGCCTTGTATGACAAGTCGCCGATTTGAATAAAATATTCATCGGATTGCGGAAATAATTCATAAATATTCCATAAATCATTCACAACGGCGGCAGCGGCGTTAAAGGTTGTGGAACCGATATTAAGCATTCCTTTCGTTAAAACATCTTCTCCCGTTTGAAGAAGAGAACGATTTTGAAGATATTGCGCGGTTTTTTTTGTTTGATATGCAACGTGATTGCCGATGTATTTCCATGTTTCTTTCGGATGTTGAATGCCGTTGATAATATTTTTGCCCGTTTGTATGAGTTCATTGTTGATTTGATTGATAATTTTGTCGGGACGTCCCTGAATGAGGGCATTATTGAAGTTTGTTGTACCGTTCGGATTGATTAAAGCGGATAAAACAAGAGTAGAAACACCTGCGCAAGCAATGTTTTTTAATTTTCTCAACGGTGTCGGCTTTATTTTTTCCATGGTTTTCTGATACAAATAGCAAGTTTTCGTTTCTAAAATCTTTTGTCGGGCTTGCTCTTTTTGATTCACGAAAGCTTTGGGTAAAGTTGTTTTCAATGCGGGAACATATTTGGGCGCTAAAACATATTGAATATTATTTTTATTTACCATATCTTGCAAAGACTGATCTTGATAAAACAAAGCAGCGGCTTCTTTTTCCGCCCGATAGAACAGTGCGCCGAAATGATCTTCCTTTTCCAACGGTATTAAATGAATGTTTTTATTTCGAAATGCTTGAACGATATCTGATCTGTTTTGAGGCGGCACATCGGAAAAATCAAAGTCAATCGCGTCGTCTTTCGGCAGTTGAAACTTCGGAAAATCAATTTTTTGTTTTTCTTTTTCGGGATATATTAATTTAACGCCTATATTTGTCAAATTCGGAATGAGGAAATTAAAATAAGAAATCATCATCGAATTCGATAATATTTCAGGTGAAAAAACATATTTTAACGATTCTTGTCCGCCTAAGGGTTTAATAGCCATTCGATGTTGTTGAAATATACCGAATGCGGCGGCGCGATATTGCGGCGGCACATCGGAAAAATCGATTATGACATTTAAATCTTTCATTTGTAACCCTTAAAAAAGTCAATAGAATTCAATTTGCATAAAATAATATATCATTTGAATGAAAAAAGCAATAAAAAAATGCCGTTTTTTTAATTTTTTCTGAAAAAGTTGCGAAAAAATAAATAAAAACAGGTATCTGTTGATTTCTGTGTCTTTCAAAGAAAACGAAAAGATAAAAATATGATTGACAAAAGAGAAAAAACAAGATATTTTAAATAAGATTTTCAAAAAGGTATATTTTATGATTTATCCGCCGATTGACAGTGTTTTTTATCGCTTAAATCCGATTGAAAACGTTTCGCTTGAAAGACGAAAGGTGTTTAATCCCCTGTTGACGGATGAAGAAATCGAAGCATTGTATCGGTCATTTCAAATTCAAAATCAAAATAAAGAAATTCGACAACAAGTGTCGGTTGATGAGTTTGAGAAAAAAAGCTTTGCGCAAATTATTCGGGAAACACTTGTGTTTGCTAATCGTTTGCCGACAGCGCGGCTTTGGTTGCGCTTAATTCCCGTCGGAATTACGTTTTCATGCGCCAATTTAAAAAATATGAACGGCGCTACCGACGGAAATGAAGTTATCTTTTCTCAAAACACATTGAAAAAGCCTCAAAGAGTTTTTGTAACAACTTTTATACATGAATTGGCACATGTCGTTGATCGAAAACAATTCACGCCGTTATCGCCGTATCCGTTTGAACCGATTAACGCGGGTACGCCGTCCGCTTATTACGATTATCAAGAGATGTCGGAAAATCAAATCATTCGATTTTTCTTGATTGAGGAAGCGGAAAAAGCGGCTTTGAGCGCACAAATTGCTTTTGAAGCCGATGCCGAAGTTCAGAGCGCTCATATTTATACACCCTTGTTTCAAAAGGCTTTTTTCCATTATTTAAAGGCGTTTCAAAATTTATCGTTCGATCATTGTTCGCCGTTGGAGGTTGAAAGAGAGCGTAAAATTCGAGCGCTTTATTATGCCTCGTTAAATGCTCAGGCAGAATATATAAAACGGCTTTTAAAACCTTATTCGTTTTATATTCGGCAAATGCCGAAAGCCGTAACGGCGCGCTTGGATAAATCTTCCAAAATCGCCGCGCATTTATGTTTTGATCAAATAAAAGAAATGAATCTGACGGATATGCAGTTGGGAAAAACGGCGGAGTTAATCGGAAAAATATTTGATTTATGGGCATATCAGTCCCGAGCCAACAGCTTTTTATTCAGCGGTTTGTTTGCAAAGTTTCGGCAGTCGCGTTTTGCCGAAAAAATGTCGGTTGAAGAAGCTTATCAATATTTTATTTCTCAAATTGATGAAGTTAATTTTCGGCGACAGTTCAATAAGAAAAACAGTGATCAATTCAATGCTTACGCGAAACTTATGGAAGCTCGTTATTTGGGCTTTTTAAAGGCGAAAGATTTAATGCCGCGGTTAGATGCACTGACGGTTTATATTCAACAATCCAAAAACAATCCGCGTAACGCTTTAATTCATTTTGCTTTGTCGAATAAAATCAATCAAATGATGATAAATCACTTAAAAAATCAGGTTAAGAAAAATTTTGATCCTTATTATTATCGCTGCCGCTTTAATGAATATTTAGATTCGCAACGGCAACGGTAAAAAAAAGTTTTGTTTTTATCTGTAAAGAGCAGAATATCTGTTAATTTTGGGAAAAATGTTTTTGATAAAGCGCCCAAGTAGATAAAATAATGTTGTCTAACTCGCTGTGTGTCGGTATCCAACCGAGCAGTTCGCGTGCTTTATTCGCAACGGCGGTTAATTGTGCCGGATCACCTGCCCGCCGAGACGAAGTTTCATAAGGAAAAGGCTTAATCAGAGCTTCGGCGCGCTTAACCATTTCCAAAACGCTGTGTCCGTTTTCTGTTCCCAAGTTTAACACTTGACTTTTATGTTCTTTTGACAAATAGGTTAATGCCAGAACATGAGCGGTTGCCAAATCGGAAACATGAATATAATCACGAATGCACGTACCGTCGGGTGTTGCGTAATCGGTGCCGTAAATAAGCATTTTTTTCCGAATACCGACAATGGTTTCCATAATAATAGGCAGTAAGTTTTGCGGATTTTTTTCCAATCCTTGAACGGCGCCGCTTTCATCATATCCGACGGCATTAAAATAGCGCAAAGCGATAAACTTAATGCCTTTTAAGCGATCATACCAATCCAAAAAGCGCTCAATTTCCAATTTTGTAAAGCCGTAAAAATTAATGGGGTTTAAAGGATGATTTTCATCGACTTTTGCATATTGCGGCGTGCCGTAAACAGCGGCTGATGAGGAAAATACAATATTTTTCACGTTTTTTTTCGCCATGGCGTTTAACAGATTTAAAGTGCCGGTTATATTGTTCAGCGCATATTTTTCGGGATTTATCATTGATTCACCGACAGCTTTTTTGGCTGCCAAATGAATAACGCCGTCAACATCGGTCAAAGCTTCTTCGAGGGCTTTTTCGTTTAAAATGGTGTTTTCAATAAATTCCGTCTGCTTAAAAAGATTAATTTTTTGTCCTGAGGATAAATCATCATACACGCGAACGGAAATACCCGCATTCAAGAGGGCTTTTACAACATGCGCGCCGATATATCCGGCACCACCGACTACCAAGATTTTCATTCAATTATTCTCCTGTTAAGTTTTGAGCGGCAAACTCCCAATTTAAAAGATGATTTATCACGTTTTGCAGATAAGCGGCTCTGTTGTTTTGGCAATCCAAATAATAGGCGTGTTCCCACACATCAATCGTCAGCAGCGGCTTTTGAGCTTTGTTTGTGAGGGGCGTTTGCGCATTCGATGAAGAAAGAACCGAAAGTTTGTCATTTTCCGTAACCAGCCAGACCCAACCACTGCCGAATTGAGCCAATCCTTTGGCTTGAAGCTGATTTTTTAATGCTTCAACCGTGCCGAAATCGCGTTCGATTAACATTTTTAATTTTTCGGGAACGACAGATGTTTCGGCGTACGGTTTTAAGCTTTGCCAATAAAACTGATGATTCCACGCTTGCGCGGCATTGTTAAAAAGAGTTTGATAAGTCGAATTGTTTGCCGTTGTTAAAATAATTTCTTCCAACGATTTATTTTCCAAATCGGTGTTATAAATGAGTTCATTTGTTTTTTGCACATAGCCGGCATGATGCTTATGATAATGAAATTCAACGGTTTTTTCACTGATAACGGGTGCAAGCGCATTTTCCGCATACGGCAGATTTTGTAATTGAATGGTCATAGTGCCTCCTTTTAAAAAATGATTATACTCATTTTAAAGATAATGACAAGATAAAAAGAATGCGAGATGAAAAAAAGTTATGAATATGCAAAAAAAGCTTGCAATTTGTAACGGTATCTGATACATTACATTTGCTTTATGCGGTTATGGCGGAATTGGTAGACGCTCAGCGTTGAGGTCGCTGTGGAGAATATCCGTGGAAGTTCGAGTCTTCTTAACCGCACCAAAAAACAGATACTTTGCCAGTGTCTGTTTTTTTATTTTTTAGAAATAATCGAATTGATTTTGATTTGCTTTTAATTGATTTAAACGAAAAAGCGTTTTATAATCAATTAATTATCGAAGATTTTTCATAAAAAACTGCACCAATTAGACCTTGGTCTAATTGGTACAGTTTTCAGCATTATAACGAATAAAAATAATAAGTCAAGTTAAAATTATATTTTCATTACAATATAATGAAAAATATAGTTTTTTTATTAAACAGAATA
>CANQKV010000026.1 GCA_947624545.1 uncultured Alphaproteobacteria bacterium
TAAATATCAATATTACACAAAAGCCGATTTAAGCAATCTGCGTTCAATCGGATATACCGCGTCGATGACATCGTTGGAAGACGGCGTTTTCGCTTATGTGCAAAATTATTTAACTCAGGAAGATATGTATCGATAATACCTGATTGTTTTTTTAAGTTTAAGAGCGTGTGTAGAGAAAAAAGGTTTATGTATAAAACACGGAATAAAACAGCCCTGCTGTTCTAAATAAACTTTTATTTATTTTTATTATCACGATTTTCAAGGTATCTTTGCAATTCGAAAGAGGTTGCATTTTAATTTAACCGCTTGCACCAATTAGACCACCGTTTAATTGTGACAGTTTTCAGCATTATAACAAACAAAAATAATAAGTCAAGTTAAAATTATATTTTCATTACAATATAATGAAAAATATAGTTTTTTTATTAAACAGAATAAAACATTAAAATTTCTTTCTTTTATTTTTTTATTGCCCCAATTAGACCATCGTCTAGTTGGGGCAGGGAGCAGGAGAAAAAGTTGATGAAAGAAATAATAAAAAAGCTTAAAAATAAAGTTATTATCGGAAATATTATCACAATCGGAATAACAATCATCGTTATAAAGTTATTGCTTCCGATTATCGGGCAAGAAGTCATAGAGGTAACGTTTGAAAGTCAGGCGAACAAAAATATTACCTATCAGCTTTTTTATACATCAATGCCTAATGAAAAGTTTAACGGGCAAAAAAGTTTGCAACAACAGGTTAAGGCAGGAAAACAGTCGGTTAAGTTTTCTGTTCCGACACAAAACATGGAGCAGTTGCGCATAGATTTCGGACAAGTACCCGAAAAAGCTTCGATTAGTCATTTAAGAGTGAACGGCAAAGAAATTAAAGCATTAGAATTTAAAAATATTATTAATTATCATCAAATTGAAAAGCATGAAATAACAAATAATCAATTAACAATTTATTCGCGCGAGGGTGATCCGTTTGTGATTTTTCCGAAAAATTTGAACATAAAGCCCGTTTATCAAATAAATTGCTATTTATTTTCCATTTTATTAATTCTTGTGTATTTCACGTTAAACGGGATAATAAAATATTTATTGAATATAAAAAAAGGGAAGATAAATTATTTCGGTTTAATATTTATTTCATGTTTTTTCGGAAGTCTCTTTATTCCGATGATGAAAATTTCAAATGAAACAGTGTCTGATTGGGAAAACAGAAGTTTGGCAAAAAAGCCGACTATCAGTATCCGTGAAATACTTAAAGAAAAATCGGAATACGGGAAAGCATTTGAAAATTGGTTTAACGATCATTTTTTCGGACGTAATCAAATGATGATTATTCATGATGAAATCAGAAATAAAGTAAATAAAATTATTAAAAACAACAAAGCAATTTATTTTAAAAACAATCATTGGATGTTTAACTTTCCTTTCGTTGTAAATTGTTCTCAAAATATGATTAATCCGATTATTCAAAATTTGAAAAAGTTTAATGCGTTTTGTCAAGAAAACAATATCAAATTATATGTTTTAATGCGTCCCCGAAAAGAAGAGATTTATCAGGAATGGTTATATAATTACGGATTTGATAAAAAAAAGAGTGATCAAGCCGAACAGGTATATCGCATAATGCAAAAAGAAGCTCAAAAAATAAATATACCGTTTGTTTATCCGTTAAAGGAACTGCAACAGGCAAAGCAAAAAGATTATGTTTTTTTTAAATTGTCGCATCACTGGACGGATTGGGGTGCTTATATTGCTTATCAAGGCTTGATGAAAGAAATTCAAAAAGATTTTTCGGATATTCCCGTTATGACTTTAAACGATTACAATAAATCGCAAAATAAGCTTATTCGAGAGGGTTGGAATATGGTTTATTGGAAGGGATATCTTGAACCCTTTTTTCACCTGAAAAACGATGAAGCAAACAGCGTTAATTATACCTATTACGATCATAAAAATAAGAATCTTTTACAAATAAAAAGCGGGCAATATATAAAAGATTTTTCATATCCCTCAGAAAAATACAGAATCATGGTTATTGGCGATTCTACAAATGATCATTTAATGCTGTTTATACCCTATTCAGCGAATGAATTAAAGTTTATTCGTGTGAATCTCAGGAAGCAATCCGATGAGGCGGAACAATGGAAAATAATGAAGTTATACAAAAAAGATATTTTAGCTTTTAAACCGGATATTCTTATTTTGTCGTTCACAGATAACATATCATGGAAGCTTTCGGGTTTATCTGATAATTAACTTTAAGTGAGAAACCATGGCGGAGGTATGCCAAATAAACGTTGGTCTAATTGGAGCAGGGAAAGAAAGGGAAATATTTTGAATGAGGAAATGAAATAAAAATTAAAATAATGTGTTGTTTTTTATGAAAAATATATAATGATAAAATTTTAACTTGACTTATTTTTATATATGATTATAATATGGAAAAATTTGTCACAATTAGACCAAGGTCTAGTTGGGGCAGGAATGAAAGAAAAAGTAAGGAAAAGTAATTGAAAAATAAGGAAAAGTCAAAATAAAGTCAGAAAAAATAAAAGGAAAGCAAAGGAAAGATAAAAAAGTCAAAACAAGGTAAGGAAAAATAAGGGGAAAAGTCAAAAAAAACAAAGGGAAAGAAAAAAAGTTAAAAAAGTAAGGGAAAAAGAAAAAAAAGTTAAAAAATAAAGGAGTAAAAAATGCTGTTTTCATCAATGACGTTTGTGTTTATGTTTTTGCCGATCGTTTGCACACTCTATTTGCTGGTGCGAAAGGAATTGAAAAATTTTGTTTTGCTTGCGGCTAGTATTTTGTTTTATGCGTGGGGTGAACCGCGGTATGTTGCCATTATGTTGGCAACCATTGTTATCAACTGGTTGGGCGGCATTTTAATTTCGGAAACGAAATACAAAAAAACAATGCTGTTTTTAACGGTTATCGGCGATTTAAGCTTTTTATTTTACTTTAAATATTTTAACTTTTTTGTGGAAAACATAAACGCCTTAATCGGCGGGCATATTGATTTTATAAAAGTGATTATGCCGATCGGGATTTCGTTTTACACGTTTCAAGCCATCAGCTATGTGGTTGATGTGTATCGAGAAGAAGTGAAAGCGCAAAAAGATATATATAAATTAGCGCTTTATATCTCCTTATTTCCGCAGCTGGTTGCAGGGCCGATTGTGAAATATCACGATGTGGCGGATCAGATAGAAAATCGGACGGTTGATTTTGATAAAGTATATTACGGTGTTCGGCGGTTTATTGTGGGTTTGGCGAAAAAAATGTTGCTGGCAAACACAATGGGGGCTGTGGCGGATAAAATATTTACGCAGCCGACGGAACAGCTTGATGTGGCAATCAGCTGGCTGGGAGCGGTTTGTTATACGCTTCAAATTTACTATGATTTTTCGGGTTATTCCGATATGGCAATCGGTTTAGGCTCGATTTTCGGCTTTAAATTCCTTGAAAACTTCAATTATCCCTTTATATCAAAATCTATTTCCGAATATTGGCGGCGGTGGCATATTTCATTGGGAAGTTGGTTCAGGGACTATATGTTTTTGCCGTTATCACGCGCTTTTTCGCTTTCAAAAACGTATGGTAAAGCCATGCACGCTATCGGGCGGAAAAGAGCAAATATTTTATTGACGTTTATAGCGTTATTTATTGTGTGGTTTGCCACAGGTTTTTGGCACGGCGCCGCATGGACGTTTATCGTTTGGGGTTTATATAACGGATTCTTTATTTTTGTTGAAATTTTAACGGGGTGGAATAAAGATCAAAAAAGTATTGGCGGACGCATTGCCCAGCATCTTTATACGATATTGGTTTTTGTTCTCAGTTTTGTTATTTTCCGTTCGAATACGCTTTCTTATGCGTGGGATTATTTGTTAACAATGTTCGGCATAAAGCAGGGCGGCGAAGTGATATATAAAATGGCGTATTATGTTGATCGCTTGGAAATTATTGCGTTGATTGTCGGTATTTTCTGCGCAACGCCTGTTTTTGCCAAAATGCTCTCCTTAAATGAAAAGCATAAAGTTTTGAATATTCTGATTGATGTGTGGTTGTTGGTTTTATTTGTTGTATCAACATCATATATTGCCGCTTCAACTTACAATCCGTTTATTTATTTCAGATTCTAGGAGAATAAAATGAAAGTTACACAGCAGGAATTAGAGGATTTTTCTAAAATAAGCGGTGATTTTAATCCCGTACATTTAAATGAAGAATATGCTTCAAAAACAATGTTCGGAAGTCAAATTGTTTATGGCGTTTATCAGGTAATGCTTTGTTTAGATGCCGTTGCCAAAGAATTAAAAGTTCCGTTTTTTATTTCAACTGTTAAAGCTGAATTTAAAAGGGCGCTTTCGGTTAATCAATCGTTTGAAATTGAAACGGAAATAAATGATAAAAAGGTAACGGCTTATGTGAAAGGGGAATCTGTTTTATCAAAAGTTGTTTTTTCTTATGAAAACGTTCCGAACGTCGGATTCTTATCGCCGATTGAAGATTTTGAAACAAAGCCTGCCGTTCCGAATCGGGAAACGCGGTTACAGTGGAAAGAATCAATCAGGTTTCACGAAAAATTATGCAAAATGCTGTTTCCGCATGCCACGCAATATGTTCATACTTTAAATTTAGGCGTTCTGTTAACTTCAACACGCATTATCGGTATGAAATATCCCGGGTTAAATTCCATATTCAAATCGATTGATTTAAAGTTTTCGCTTCAAGTAGGGGAATATATATCTTGCGAAGGAATGCCCAAAGAATCATTGTTCGGTGAATGCGTTGTTCATGTTTCGGCACCTTTTGCAGAAGGGCAGTTATGCGCGTTTTTCCGTCCTGAAATTGTTCATCAAAACACCTTTGAAGTTTTAATGAATAAAAATATGCACGCTGATTTTTCAAGACAACGGGCGTTAATTGTGGGCGCTACACGGGGAATCGGATTACAATGTTTAAGGTTGTTAAGTTTGGGCGGCGCTCAAACCATGTTTACCTATTATAAGCCCCAACAAGAGGCAGATGAGATTGCAGATGATTTGAAACGGCACGGATTTTCATCGTCTTGCATTTATTTTGACATTAATAATCAAGATGAGGAAACATTAGAAAAAATTAAAGCCTTTGCCCCGACTCATCTTTATTATTTCGCAACGCCGAAAATCAGCTCCGATGTTAAAACATTAAATGAAGAACGGTTTCAGTTATTTTGTCATTATTATATTTTTGCTCTTCATAATTTAAGCCATCAATTAAAAACATCAGGGTTGAAAAATATTTTCACCCCCTCATCAATCGCCATTACGGAATTACCCAAAGATATGGTGGAATATGCTTTCGCAAAGGCAACAATGGAATACTGGGGGGGGGGTATTTGAAAAGCAAAAATTTTTTGTATATATGCCTCGTTTTCCGCGCATTAAAACGGCACAAACACAAACATTGTTGCCCGTTGATGCTGCTGATGCGGAAGATATTTTATTTCCCGAATTAGTTAAATTTGAAAAGGAGTCACACTATGACTGAACCGCTTTTAGAACAATTAAATTATCCGACCGATGCCGCTTTGTTAATGCGTAAAAAAAATACCGTTCGAAAAATGCTTTTGGCATCGCAAGAAAAACGAATCAAAAAGAAAATTGCCGTGCTGGGCGGCTCAACCACGCACGATATTTGTGTCATGCTTGATTTGTTTTTATTGTATCACGGCATTGAGGTCGATTTCTATGAATGCGAATATAATCAGTATTATGAAGAAATTATGTTTAATAATGAGGCGTTAAAAGCCTTTAAGCCTGATATTGTTTGGTTTCACACCTCGTTTCGCAACATTAAAAATGTTCCCGATATTCACGATACGCCTGAGGAGGTGGCAAAAAAACTTTCGGGTGAATGTTATCGCTTTTCGCAAATGTGGGAAAAATGTTTTCAAGAATTGGAATGCACCGTTATACAAAACAATTTTGAATATCCGTTCTATCGGTTGTTGGGAAATAAAGATGCTTCCGATTATCGGGGATTAACAAACTTTATCACGCGATTAAATACGGCTTTTGCCGATTTTGCCGCGCAACACAATAATTTTTATTTGAACGATTTAAACTATATTGCCGCCGATTACGGCTTATCCGCCTGGCATGATTTATCCGCGTGGTATTTATATAAATATTGCTGCAAAATTGAGGCTATTCCTTATTTGGCGCAGAGTGTCGCGCGAATTGTCAAGTCACTTTACGGCAAAAACAAAAAAGGGTTTGTGCTTGATTTGGATAATACCCTTTGGGGCGGTGTTGTCGGCGATGACGGCGTTCAAAATTTGGAAATCGGTTCGGAAACTGCAACGGCACAGGCATTTCAAGAGTTTCAAACATATTTGAAAGCGCATTTGGGGTTGGGCATTTTGTTAAACGTCAACTCGAAAAATGAAGAAGTTAACGCTTTGGCAGGATTAAATCACCCCGAAGGCGTGTTAAAGCCCGAAGATATGATTGTGATTAAAGCTAACTGGAATCCGAAAAGTCAAAATATGTCGGAAATTGCCCACGAACTGAATCTGTTGCCCGAAAGTCTGGTGTTTGTTGATGATAATCCCGCAGAACGGGAAATCGTCAAAACGCAAATTCCCAATGCTTGTGTGGCTGCCGTTTCGCAACCCGAAAATTATATTCGGGAAATTGATCGGGCAGGCTATTTTGAAGTGACTGCTTTCTCAAAAGATGATTTGGCTCGAACGGAAATGTATAAAGCCAATGCCCAGCGGGTCAAAGCGGAACAATCGTTCGGCAATTATGACGATTATTTGCGCTCTTTGGAAATGAAAGCCGAAATTAAACCGTTTTCCGCCGTTTATATGCAGCGTATTGCCCAGCTGACAAATAAATCAAACCAGTTTAACTTAACGACAAAACGCTATGCCCAAAGCGAAATTGAAGCCGTAGCGGAAAATTCGGAATATATTTGTCTTTACGGCAAACTGATTGATAAGTTCGGCGATAACGGCGTTGTCAGTGTTTTAATCGGACATCAGCAAGAGAAAAACATTCATATCGACTTGTTCTTAATGAGTTGCCGTGTCTTGAAACGCGGTATGGAGCAGGCTATGATGGATGAGCTTGTTAAAAAAGCAAAAGAAAGAGGTATCAGAAGCATTTACGGATATTATTATCAAACCGCTAAAAATGCAATGGTGGCTCACTTATATCAGGATTTCGGCTTTGAACTCGTTAAAACCGAAAATGCCGATACAATTTGGTGTTTAAACATTGAAAAGTATCAAAATTTACAATCAATTATTAAAGTGGAGGATTAAAATGAATCAAGCAGAAGTTTATCAACAATTAAATGAAATCTTTAAAGAAAATTTGGATTTGGATGAAGTGAATTTAACGGCTTCAACAACCGCCGATGATATTGAAGGGTGGGATTCGTTGGCACATATCGGCTTGATTGCCGCTATCGAACAACAATTCGGCATTCGCTTCGTGATGAAAGAAATTGTCGGATTGCATAACGTGGGCGAAATGGTCGAGTTGATTTTATCAAAATTAAACGCATAAAATCGAATACGCAAAGGCAAATGCCGAAATTGAGCGCCGAAAACAGGCAAAACAGGTGCGTAAAGGTTGATACGCAAAAAAAATGCGTCGGGGCGGTGGTTTGGTTATACATAGCGACTTTTGACTGACGGCGCTCAAAAAAAGGCAAAACGACTGTTGTGTGGCAGGGCAAGATATTTTTAAAGCGCCTAAAAAAACATCTTGACAAGGCGCGCAAAAGAAAGTATAAGTGGAAAAACGTCCGCCGCTGTGGCTCAGTGGTAGAGCACTCCCTTGGTAAGGGAGGGGTCGTGAGTCCGATTCTCACCAGCGGCACCATTAAAAAAAACGCCTTAAAAGGGCGTTTTTTTTAATGGTGTCGCTGGCTCTTTCCTTTTTGAGAAAAACAACTCGGCGGATTGTTTTTTGAAATGCAAGCAATGAACCTAAACAAGAAAGTGTTATAATCAATTAATTATCGAATCTTTTTTACAAAAATCTGTCCCAATTAGATCACGGTCTATTTGAGGCAAGGTTGGTGTAAATATATTTATAAATTTCTGATTTTTTTGAGTTCTTTAAGACAAGCTTCTATGTCGTCATACGGTAGCTTTCGAATAATTTTATCCGATAATTCCCACCATTTGAGTTGGCATAATGCTTCAATAATTTCTGCCGAAAATCGGTATCGTTTCACTTCTCCGGGAATGCCGTATACAATGGCATAAGGCGGAACATCTTTTGTGATGAGTGTTTTACTTCCGATGATAGCTCCATCGCCGATGGTTATACCGTTTTTAATCATAACTTCATTACCGATCCAAACATCATTTCCGATATGAACAGGCGGTAATTCTTCCCATTCGTTATGAGAAACCGTTTTCGAACGTTTGTATTTTAATCGATCTAAATACAGATACGGTGAAGTTGATAAATAATTTTGAGGATGTATCCCATGCCCGATTGAAACTTTATTTCCGATTGAAACAAATGATCCGATGGTTGTTTCACGAGGATTGGCAATCATAATATCGGGAGCAGAATAACTGTATCGACCGATATTTTTAATTTTGGGTACATAAAGCATTGACATTTTTATTTCCTTTGTGAATTGTTATTTCAAGATTTTTAAATTTTTAATGATTTTGTTAATAGAATAGACATCATCGAAAGAGTTTTTACTTTTTCGATATTCCTCTCCCAAGTTTTTAATTAAAGCAGGATTTTCAAGAATAAACGGTAATTCGTTATATGTTTTGTTTTTATTTAACGATACGGCGAATTGAAAATCAATCAGTTTTAATTTTCCGTTTGAATAAAGAATATTTGCCGGACGAATATCCCGATGTAACAACGGCGTGACTTTGACTTTTTCCCGAAGGATTTTAAGCTGTCGAATAATTTGTTTTTTCGTCTGTTCATTCATTCCGATATTCATTAATTCTTCCAAATTATATCCTTCGAAATATTCCGTAACGATAAATGATTTTTCTTGATTATATAAATACACTTTCGGGATAATATCGCCGAATTGTTGATAATATTTTGTTTGCATAAGCCCTTCATTCGCAACAATACTTTTTATACCGCCCCATTTGATAAAAACTTTTTTCCCGTGAAAAACGCCTTTTATAAATTGGCAATGTAAACCGGATCGAAGATCTTTTTTTAATATTTGAAGATCTGACAATCCGTAACTTTCAAGCTGTTTTAAAATAATTTGTTCTTTTTGATCACGATTTAACAGTGCTTTTTTTATGAATGATTTATGATTGTTATAGAAAGTTAATAAACCCGTTACGGCATATCCTTGATTCAAAACGCAAATAGCTATCAACCGTTCCATTGCATGTGCTAATGTAAAAATATATCGACGGCTTTCCTGAAAATGATGAATGGTCAGATTTAATTTTTGAACAGGGTGCAATAATTCGGCTTTAATACCAAAACAGCTGCCTCCGATAAATGAATAATTATCGGGAACGGAAATGTTTAACTGTGTCGCATAGGCTCGAACCAATTCCTGCCTTTCGGGCGTATCGGTAAAAATAAGATTTTTCGCCCCGATTAAACCACACTTTTTTTTGTTCAATAATAAATTAATGCCTTTATGAACGTTTCTAACACCCAAACAGCCGCTGTAAAGTTGTAAAAACCAGCTCTTGCCTTTGAATAGTCTGCCGTATGTGATTCGCCCGTTTTTACCTGCCACGCTTTTAGAATGCAAATGATAAATAATATCATATTTGTTTAACGGTGTTTGTGAAATAATATCGATAAATGAACCGATATCAAACCCCTTGTTCGGATACGCCAATATTTTTGTTTCGGGTTTGAAGCGTTTAATTTCATCTGTTATGCTTAAATCCTGCATGTCCGTTAAATGAGTTACAATTAAATCAAACCGATATGCCGACAGATTTTTTAAATATTCTTTAATCTCAACCCACGAATTGACATAATATAAATGCAAGTGAACCAAAATACGCGCGCGCCGATTTTTTCTGATTTGAAAATAATAAAGAATTCGAAAAAGTTTTCTCAAACAATTATAATAAAAACCGTAACCATGAAATATTTTATCATTATTTAACCAAAGACATCTGTTTTCTTTTCGTCCGTTTAATTCGTAATGCACTAACGGATTAATGCCTGCTTTCGCAACATCGGGACATTCTTGTAAATAACGAGTTGTAATGAATTTTGAACAGGGATTATACCCCTCTTTCCACCCGTATTTTAAATAATGTTGAACGGGGTCAATTCCCGCTTTTGCCACATCGGGATATGTTTTTAAATACCACTTTTTATCAAAAAAGTGTGATGAACGAATAATATGGTCATAACGCAAATTTCGATAGGTTTGTTTGCTCAACGGTGTTAAAAGATAAAGCAGCTTTAAGCAGAACAAATACATACATCAAACTCCCCTTTTTTGATGCCAAATCGGAATACGACAGATTTTTATGATGAGATGCCCCGATGCCGTTTGTTTTTTTTGATAAAAAAAATGTTTTAGCCGAAACAAGAAAAAAGCAAGTGCATATTGATCGTGATTTATTCCGTAAACTTTATATCCTTGTTGTTCAACAAGCGCACCGAAAACTCTTTCCATCGTATGCGCAAGTGTACCCTCTTTTAATTGAGCATCGGTCGGTTTAAAATCGGCTAACGAATAAGAACACAGCGGCTTTAACAAAAATGCTCGTGTCAGAAACATTGTTCCCGCAACAAATGTTAAATGTTGTACCGAATGAAATCCGATTTTTTGCAGAACGCGATTAATTTCAGGTAATAAAGCCTGATAGGTTCTCGGTTCGCTTGTCGTACAGTAAACAGATGAAATCATTCCGATTTTTTTATTTTTTTCCAGAATTTTTAAGTTGCTTAAAAGGCGTGTTTTGCTTTTGAGAAGGCACTGAAACAGTATTTCTTTCCAAAGCTTATTGTTTAACCAGCGTTTGTTTAACAATGTATGATTGGGGCTTTTTTCTCCTTTCGTATGAATTTTTAAAATATATTCATAATTGTTTAAATCAACGGAAGAAAGAAAATCAATAAACGAACCGATATCATATCCCCGATTGGAAACGATTTTGATTTGCGCCGTCGGATGTGCTTGCATAATTTGTTTTTCTGCCGATTCATTTTTTTGAATCATCGTAATGAACAAATCATAATCAACCGCTTCTAAACTTTCTAAATATTTTAAAATATCGGGCAGTTGTTCCAAATAATATAAATGCAAATGAACGGCTAACGTTTTCATGGCTGTAAATACCAATCAACCGTTTTTATAATGCCTGTTTTAAAGGTTTCATCGGCTTTCCAACCGAGTTCCGTTTCCAATTTCGTTGCATCAATCGCATAGCGGAAATCGTGACCGGCTCTGTCTTGAACAAACGTAATTAAATCGGCATATTTTGCACCGCTTGAACGGGGTTTCTTTTCATCTAAAATAGCGCAGATTGTTTTAACGATATCAATATTGCTTTTTTCGTTATGTCCTCCGATGTTGTATGTTTCTCCCGATATGCCTTTGTGAAAAATCAAGTCAATGGCTTTGCAGTGATCCAACACATATAACCAATCGCGCACATTTTCGCCTTTTCCGTAAACGGGCAACGGTTTTTCTGCCAAAGCCTGTTGAATAATATGAGGAATTAACTTTTCATGATGTTGTTTCGGTCCGTAGTTGTTGGAACAATTCGATGTTGTTACATTCATACCGAATGTGTGATGATAAGCCCGTATGATAAAATCGGAGCTTGCTTTGCTGGCAGAATAGGGGCTGTTGGGCGCGTAAGGCGTTTTTTCGCTGAAATAACCCGTTGCGCCTAAGGCACCATACACTTCATCGGTTGAAATGTGATGAAAACGACAATCTTCATACCCGACTTTGACCTGATTCGGACCATTCATCCAATGACGGAAAGCAACATCAATCAGCGTAAACGTGCCGACAACGTTTGTTTGAATAAAAGCACCCGGATTTTTAATGGAATTATCGACATGACTTTCCGCCGCAAAGTGAATAACGCCGCGAATATCGTTTTCCTCAAATAATTTTTCGATTAAATCCCGATCGCAAATATCGCCTTTGACAAATACATAATTTTTATAATTTTCGCATTCTTTTAAGTTATTCAAGTTGCCGGCATAAGTTAATTTATCTAAATTAATTATACGATATTCGGGGTATTTTTTGCAAAAATATGGTACAAAGTTGGAACCGATAAAACCCGCGCCGCCCGTTATTAAAATATTTTTCATTTTGTTTCCTCCAATTTTTTAATACATTTTTCCAAACTGTTTTTCCAATGAGGTATTTCAATGTGGAATGTTTCTTTAATTGCCGTTTTATCCAACACGCTGTAAAACGGACGTTTTGCCTTTGTCGGATAGGCTGCCGACAAAATCGGTTGCACACAACACTTTAAATGCGACATTTCCATAATTTCACGAGCAAAGTCATACCAAGAACAAACGCCTTCATTCGTAAAATGATAAATCCCTGTTGTTTTTTCAGTTACTTGGGGTAATATTTTTGTAACGGCTTCGGCTAAATCCGCCGCATATGTCGGCGTGCCGATTTGATCGCAAACCACATTCAATGTTTCTCGTTCGGCACCTAATCGCCGCATGGTTTTAACAAAATTATTTCCGTAAGGTGAATAAAGCCATGCCGTTCGAATGATAACCGCTTCTTTGGCAAAGGTTAAGACGGCTTCTTCTCCCGCGCGCTTTGTTTTGCCATATACGGAAACGGGTGCCGGTGTATCTTGCGGCACATAAGGACGATGTCCGAGTCCGTCAAACACATAATCGGTTGAAATATGAATGATTTTACAGCCCGTTTTTGCCAAATTTTCAGGACCGATTTCATTAATTGCGCGTGCCGCCGCCATATCATCTTCCGCTTTATCAACGGCGGTATATGCGGCACAGTTAACAATGGTATCGATATTGTTTTGTGCCACAAAAGATAAAACAGCCGATTCGTTTGTTATGTCCAACTCATCTTTGTCCGTTAAAACGGCATGCGGCAATAAGGCGGATAATTCACGACCTAATTGTCCCAAACTGCCCGTAATCAATATGCTCATAATTGTAACAACTCCTCTAATTGATGTGCTTGTCTGTCTTTTTCGCTGGTTATGATTTTTTCGGCAGGTATTTGCCAATCAACACCGATTTTCGGATCATCATACCGAATGCCGAACTCCGATTCTTTATGGTAAAAATTATCGCATTTATAGGCAAATATTGCCGTTTCGCTTAACACGCCGAAACCGTGTAAAAAACCGCGCGGAATAAACAGTTGACGTTGATTTTCCGCCGATAATTCAACGGAAACGTATTGCCCGAACGTGGGAGAGCCTTTTCGGGCATCAACGGCAACATCAAGCACTTTTCCTTCCAACACACGCACCAGTTTTGCTTGGGCATAATCGCCTAACTGGCAATGTAATCCGCGAACGACACCGTAACACGATTTGCTTTGATTATCTTGCACAAACTTGTTCGGTATGCCGTTTTTTATAAATTCTTTTTCGTTATAACTTTCAAAAAAATATCCGCGTTCATCGGGAAAAATCCGCGGTTCGACAATAATAACACCGTCTATTTTCGTTTTAATAAAGTTCATGATACTCCTCATATACTTTCTGTAAATATTTTTTGTAATCGCCCTCAGAGCAGCTATGAATTAATGTTTGCATTTGTTCATCGCTGATAAATTTTCGACGATAGGCAATTTCTTCGATACACGCTATTTTTAATCCCTGCCGTTTTTCGATAATGCGAATAAATGCACTGGATTCCATTAAGCTTTCGGGTGTTCCCGCATCTAACCAAGCGTTTCCGCGTCTCATCGGCACGACACTCATTCGTTTTTCTTGCAAAAACAAATTGTTTAAATCGGTAATTTCCAACTCGCCGCGGGCAGAGGGTTTTAAGTTCTGTGCTTTTTGAACAACATCGGCGGGATAGAAATACAAGCCGACGGAAGCATAATTTGATTTCGGATTTTTAGGCTTTTCTTCAATGGATAACGCATTATAATCTTTATCAAACTCAACAACGCCGAATCGTTCGGGATCGGTTACGTGATACGCAAAAATGGTTGCTCGTTTGCCGACGTTTTGTTGCACTTCATTTCGGAAAAAGTGAAATTGCTCACCCATATAAAAAATATTATCTCCCAAAATCAGACAAACATCATCATCGCCCACAAAATCGGCACCGATTGTAAAGGCTTGCGCAATACCTTTCGGCTCTTGTTGAACGGCATATTTTAAATTCAAACCGATGTGAGCGCCCGTTCCGAATAACTGTTCAATATTCGGTGTGTCTTTGGGGGTTGAAATAATTAAAATATCTTTAATGCCGAACAACATTAATGTTGACAGCGGATAATAAATCATCGGCTTATCATAAACAGGCAAGAGCTGCTTTGAAATAACTTTTGTCATGGGATACAATCGCGTACCGCTGCCGCCTGCCAGCAAAATTCCTTTCATAAATTTCTCCTTTTAATAAAGTTAAACATACGCAACCACAAGGGAACGCCTTCAAAAATTGAGTTTTCTTTTAATATCCGATTAGAAGAGATAAATCCGTTTAAACAAGCATTTTTGCACCGTTTGATTAAATAATCGGCACACACTTTGCGGAAAGCTTTTTCATCGGCAAAATGCTTTTTTTTGTTTTCCTGAATGAATTTTTTTAATAACGCATTAATTTCATATAAAATATGTTCGTTTTTAATTTTGTTTCGTCCGTTGAGTAAATATTCATTCATTATTTTTGTTTCTCGGGGATTTAAATGTATATGGTAACGATTTAAAAAACGACGCCGATATAACAGTTGTTCGTTTGTAATTTCCTTGCGTCTGAGTTTTGAAGTCATATAAGTATGAATGCGATATTTATAAAGAACATCGTTTAAATTATGTAAACGGGCATGCCGGGAAATATCTAAATATAACTGCCTGTCATTTAAAGAAATAAATTGATGTTCATAAGTTATTTTATATTTATCCAAAATTGATTTTTGCATCATAACGGAGGGATGATGTATCGGACATTTAAAAAACAGGTAGGCGCAAATCATATCATTATCCGACGGATGCCGAATAACACGTTTTTTCCAAATTTTACCGAAACGCTTGTAAGCACAACCGCAAATGCCGACTTTTGGGTGCTTTTCCATATAAGTTAATTGTTTTTCCAATCGTTTCGGCAAGGAAATATCATCATGATCCATTAAAGCAATATAGCGCCCCGTTGCCAAAGACAACAA
>CANQKV010000027.1 GCA_947624545.1 uncultured Alphaproteobacteria bacterium
TTTTCCAATCGTTTCGGCAAGGAAATATCATCATGATCCATTAAAGCAATATAGCGCCCCGTTGCCAAAGACAACAAATAATTATGACTGTTGGCAATGCCTAAATTTTTTTTCGATTTAAAATAACGAATACGCGAATCTTTGTAGCTTTTAACCAATTTATCCAAATCGGTGTTTTGGGGAGAATCGTTTAAAATCAGAAATTCAAAATCTTGATATGTTTGATTTAAAATTGATTCGATTGCTTTTCGCAAAATTTTTTCATCAGTGTTAAAAATCGGCATAATAACGGAAATTTTAGGCATTTACCCCTCTCCTTTTTTATGACCGACTGCAAACTGATTTAATAAAACCTGACACGAATGACTTAATTCAATCGGTAAATGAATCGATTTATGTGGTTTTATGTTTTTTTGTAATTTTTTCACGCATATACCTGTTTAATCGGTTAATCGACAAATATTTTAAAGTCAGTATACCAATAAATTATAAAAAGTCAATATAATTTATATTTTTCTGCAGTACGGATATATTTCATATTAAATAATGCTTTAAAAACAAAATCAATATTGAATAAATTTATCGAATAAATTGACTTTTTAAGCCGTTTTGTCAAATATGTATTTGAAAGACCGTAAAAAATGCCGATTTTTTATGAAACGCAAAGAAAAGTGTTATTTGTTTTTAACGGATAAACCGTCTTTAAAAGCATTTCCGACGGGAGCGCCGACCAAACGATAAACATTTGCGACACTGTCAAACGTGAGCAAATTCATTTTGCCGATGTCAATTTCGCCTGTATCGTTTAAGATTGATTCATCCGCCGTTACGTTGACGACACGTCCGATGACCTGAAAATCTTCATCAACGGGACGCATTTCCGTAACTTCGCATTCCAATACCAGCGGATATTCCAAAATAACGGGTGCATCAACAAATCGGCTCTTTTCAACGTGAACTTTCGCTTTTTCAATTTTATTGACGCGTCGTCCGCTTTCCAATCCGAAGAAGTCGGAAATTTGAAGTGTTTCTTTTGTTGCGAAAGCAAGCGTAAACGCCTTTTTAAGTTTTAAATTATCGGTTGTTTTGTGCGACCCCAATAAAATACTGACTTCATGATAATTCCATTGCGTTCCCCAAGCGGCATTCATGGCATTCGGTACACCGTTTTCATCGTATGTGGCAATAATAAACACCGGCAGAGGCGCTATAACGGTTTTGTTTCCCAAATCTTTTCTCATGTGTTCCCCCTTTACTTTAATTTATTATATTCTTCATCGGTAACGGGTTCAAGCCATTCGTTCGTTGCACCTTCTGCCGGTACTGCAAGCGCCAAATGCGTAAACCAACTGTCTTTCGCCGCACCGTGCCAATGCTTGACTTCGGGCGGAATGTTAACGACATCGCCGGGTTTTAATTCTTGCGCCGGCTTTCCCCATTCCTGATAATAGCCCCGACCGGCAACGACCAATAAAATTTGTCCGCCTTTGTGATGAATATGCCAATTATTGCGACATTTCGGTTCAAATGTCACGTTTGCAATGTTAACCCCCGTTTGCGTGAGCGGATTTAAATAACTTTTGCCGATAAAATATGGCGCATAAGCCGTATTTTCTTTGCCAAAGCCGAATAACACGTTTTCCGCCGTTTCTTGGCGCGTTATATTTAAAATTTCGGCAATTTGCTCATCGGTTAAACCGTTATGTTTGCCAATGTTAATATGGCTGTTTAATTGACTTTCAACCCCCGTTCTTGCCGCCAACATGGCAATGGTTGCCAATTCACGAGTTTGCCAATCAACAGTATCGCGGGCAAAAATATCACCGAACAAATGCGCTTTTAAATAAGCGTCAATGGCGGGAGCAAAATCAAAAATTTTGCCGGTTACGGGCGCACCGACCAGCTGCGTTTGATTTTGTGTGCCGATTTTTAAGCTGTTTTCATTCGGTAAAACAGCAGATGTTGCACCGAGCGTATCTTGATGAGAGCGTTCTTCCGTTATTTGCATCAGTTCGTTTAAGGCATTTAAACTGCGCGGAAAACCGCAATAAGCATAAGATTGAACTAAAATTTCTTTTAAAGTATTCACCGAAACACCGATATTTAAAGCGTTTGTGAGAGCTGTTTTAAGGGCGTTCATGTCGCCGCGTGCCGTTTGAGCTGCCACCCGAACAAGGGCTTGCTGTTCTTGTGATAAAGTATTTGCCATGGATTTTCCTCCCGAAAAAATAAGTGTGAAACAAAGAATAGAGTATAAAATATTTTTAATCATTTTTTCCTCCTTAAAAAGGTAATTTGAGTTTAATAGGCATTTTTTGAAAAATCAATAAAAAAGTATTTGAAAAACACACTTTTTTTTAAAAAAAATTATTGACAAATTTTTTGAAAAATGATAATACTGTTTTATGCAAAAAATAATAATTTGTTGATATAATGAGCTGAATTTTATGAAGAAAATATTTTTATCTCCCTTATTCGCCCCGTTTTTTGTTCTTTTCTATGTAGCAGGATTCGGTTTTGTTTATTTACAACAATCTGCGCATGAAATTATGGATTTTACAAGCGGTTTAATGGAAATTGTGACTTATGTCGGTTACGTTATTTCGTTTGCGGTTATGCTTTTTGCGGCAAGAGATTTTAAAACATCCGAAAAACAGCGCGATTATTGTTTGTTTTTCTTTTTGTTGATTTGTGCCGTTTTGCGAGAATCGGGTATTCAACATTGGATTCCGTCCAAAGACACAACGGCATTTAAAATACGGTTTTTTACTAATTCGAATAACCCGTTATCGGAAAAATTATTGGCGGCATTTTTGTTATTGTTGGTTGCCGGTACCGTCGGTTATTTGTTGATTAAATATTTACCGCGTCTCATAAGAGGTTTCTTTCACTTTGAAACGGTTTGTTGGACGATTTGCACTTTGGGCGGTACAGGTGTCGTTGCAAAATTTTTTGATCGTTTCCCCAGTAATTATGCCGATATGACGGGGAGCAGATTAAGTGAAAATATAATTGCTCTTTTTTCATTCATTGAAGAAACATCGGAAGGAACATTGCCGTTGTTGGTCGCGATGGCTCTCATACAGGCGCATCAGGTGTATCATCAAAAAGAAAGTTAAATATTTTTTTGCTCTTGACAGGGGGCTGTTTTTCTTTTATTCTTTTTTATATATAAAACAAATAAAGGAGGAAAAAAATGAATAAAACAGCAGCTTGTTCGGCGGTTGTCGTCAGTTTGGCAATGGCAGCACCGCAAACGGGAGTGGCAGCAACAAATAACCCCGATTCAAATGAAATTGTATGGGATAAAACATTTGAAAAAAGCAATTCGGTTGATACAAAAAAAGTTTCATTTCAAAATCGATACGGCATTACGTTAGTCGGTGATTTATATACCCCGAAAAACAAAACACAAGAAAAATTACCCGCCATTGTTGTTGCAGGACCGTTCGGCGCCGTAAAGGAACAAGCTTCCGGCTTATATGCGCAAACGTTGGCGGAGCGCGGGTTTGTCACGTTGGCTTTTGATCCTTCGTTTACGGGGGAAAGCGGCGGAGAAGTGCGTCAGGTGGCTTCACCGGACATTAATACCGAAGATTTCAGCGCCGCGGTGGATTATTTATCCGTTCAACCCTTTGTAAACGCCGATAAGATCGGTTTAATCGGTATTTGCGGTTTCGGAGGAATGGGTTTGAATGCGGCGGCAATGGATACACGCATAAAAGCAACCGTTACGGCAACCATGTATGATATGTCGCGCGTGAATGCCAACGGTTATTTCGATGCCATGAATGCCGAGGCACGTTATCAGTTAAAAGAACAATTAAATGCGCAACGAACAAAAGATTTTCAAAATCACGCTTATGCCGTAGCTTCCGGTTTGCCCGATAAATTAACGGGAGAAGAACCGCAGTTCGTGCAAGATTATTACGGCTATTATAAAACAAAACGCGGATATCATCCCCGTTCGATTAACTCAACGGGCGGTTGGAATATGACATCGTCTTTATCATTTATCAATATGCCTATTTTAGCATACAGTTCAGAAATTCGTTCACCTGTTTTGATGATTCACGGCGAAAAGGCTCACAGTCGCTATTTCAGTGAAGACGCTTTTAAAAAATTAACGGGTAATAACAAGGAGTTATTGATTGTGCCGAACGCCAATCACGTTGATTTATACGATAATTTGGAAAAGATACCGTTTGATAAAATTGATGCCTTTTTTAAAGAAAATTTAAAATAAATAAAAAAAACAGTTGCCGATTTCATTTGTTTTTGTTATAGTGCATACATTCAAGTGAGGAGGACGTATGAAAAAATATGTTGTTTTCGGAGTGTATGCCGTTTGTGCCCTGTTAACGTATGCGGGGTTTAGTATATATGCTTATTTTCAACTCCCTTATTTTTCGGTTATAACTTCTGTTTATAATTATGAAAAATATATCGGGAAAACCATTGAAAGCGTGTTGGCTTCCGATTATCCGCGCTTTGAATTGATTGTCATTAATGACGGTTCAACGGATTCTTCGTTGGAAGTGATTCGAAAATATGCGCGAAAAGATAAGAGAATACGTGTCATTGATCAAAAAAATTCAGGTCTTTCCGTTTCTCGCAATAAAGGTATGTATATTGCAAAAGGCGATTATTTTTGGTTTGTCGATGCCGATGATTATATTGATTCGAAAGCGTTATCAAAATTAGCCAAACACATTTTAAAAACAAATAACCCTGATTTTGTTTCCTTTTTTATTCAACCGATAAATGAAAAGGGAGAATTATTACCGAAAAACGAATATACTAAATTACCAAAGATATTGGATGGTTTTAAAGATAAAACTTTTGATGTTCACACGCTTCCGATCCATACATTATTTATTTATCCCGTTACAAGCGGTAAACAGGTTTATTCCAGGGCATTTTTGAAAAAGCATAACATATGGTTTATTCCCAGACTGGTATTTGAAGACGATTGCTTTTTCTTTACAACTTTGGAAGCAGGCGCCCGCGGAGCGGTTTTACATGAAGCGCTTTATTATAAGAGAGAACACGCTCAATCAATTGTTCACAATCGCCCGCAGTATTATGATTCCACGGTTAGACTGCCGATAAAACTCTATGAAGAATTAAAACGTGTCGGTGTATCGGAGGAAAGGGCTCGCATTTATTTCACCGTTTACTTTGGCGGTGTTTTCGGAAAGTTTCCCGGACGTGAAAAAGATATTAAGGAAGTTGAAAAAATGTTATCTTATGTCAATCAAAATTATGAATATTGGGAAAACAAGAAAAAAGCGTTGGAGGACTTTATTCAAACGAAAAAACAAGGTTATCTTCGTAAAGATTAATTGATAAAATCATATGTTTGAAATACGGCAAAAAGATTTTTTGTTGAGAGAGTTTTCCGTTGCTGATCAGGCATCGTTGACCGATATTGCCGATGCCATGAATCGGAAAGAAAAAGAAGATAAAAATTATTATGCCTATTATGCGTTGGCGGTACCGTATCAGGCAAATGACTATCGGAAAAAATTAAATCAAAAAATTGAAGCTTTTTTAGAAAAAAATGCTCTTGAAATGCGTCAAAATCCGCGCATAACTTATCGAATGGCAATTTGTGCGGCGGATGCGCACTTAATCGGCGGTATGGCTATTGATATGGCACCGCATTTCAATCAGAACAAACAGCCGATTTATGGTGATTTGGGATATTTTATCGCACCCGAGGAAGGGGGCAGGGGTATAATTCCGTTGGTGGTGCAATATGTATTGAATATTTATTTTAAAAAGTTTGAACGCCTTGATTTTACCATTCATCCGAATAATTTTTACTCAAAACGCGTGGCGGAAAAATTAAATGCCAAACAGGTCGGATTTATTGAAAAAAGCGGTTATGAAAATCAGCCGCGCGTTCAATATTGTTTATTAAAAAAAGATTTTGAAAGCATACGAACGGTGTGTCGATCGAATGTGCCGATTCGGCAAGTGTGTCAACAAAATCAACGGAGTTGAAAATGGAAAAATACAAAATGTTCAGTGATGCTGATTTGCCCGAACCTGATTTTGTTACGGAAGTGGAAAATCCCCCGCGTTTAACGCAAATTAAAGAATCTGATTTTATATTTTTTGATGAAACCTTTACAACAGAACGGCGTATTCGTTCTTATACATATCAAATGTTATTAAATGCTCGGTTGTATTTGCCCGAAAATCATTATTTTAAAATCTATGAAGCCTATCGCCCGATTATGGCGCAAAAATTGCTTTGGGATCAAGTTGTTCAACAACAAAAAGCGCTTCATCCGCATATGGATTGCGAGTCGGAAGAATTTATTGCTTTATGCGATGTTTTTTGTGCCAATCCGTATCGACAGGGCAGCGGGCATCAGAGCGGTGCCGCCATTGATGTAACGCTTTGTGACAAAACGGGAAAAGAATATGATATGGGCGGCATGGTGCGCGGGTTTGATAATACATCGGATTTTGATTATCCCGTTTTGCCCGAACAAAGAAAAAATCGCTTGATTTTAAAAGAGGCGTTGACAAAAGCAGGTTTTGTCAATTATCCCTCCGAATGGTGGCATTATTCTTTCGGCGATCGGTTGTGGGCACGTTTAACCGGATCTAAAATTGCCGTTTTCGGAAAGCTGGATTTATAAAATAACTTGACTTTGCTTTCAAATTTTATTAAAATCATTTTGTTTTTAATAACGCTTTTTTGTGTGGGGTTCAGTGAACATGTGGTTCAAGAATTTGTTTGGAAAAAAATATTTGGGAACGGCTCAAATTCCCACATGGCGCACTTATCGAAAATCAATTTCGAAAATCGGTTATAATATTCAAAGAGATTGGGTTCGGGCAACAATGATCGGAATAAATACCCTTAATGAAGCGGAACAACGTAAAAAAATCGATGCACAAGTTGAAAATAATTTTAAAGAAAAATATTATAAAGAATATCCGATTATAAAGGCGTTTCAAGATGAAATACTCGGTCAATGTCGCACGGAAAAACTGGAAGAATTTTTAAAAGAAGGCGTTGATCCGAATTTTCCGATTTGGTATAATAAAGATAATCAATTTAATCTGTATCTGAAAACATTGGGTCTTGAAAATTATCCCATTCATATTGCCGTGAAGAAAAAAAATTTGCAAGCGGTTAAATTGTTATGTCAATACGGCTCTGCCGTGAATTTTCAAAATGCCGATTCATTGTTGGCGGAGGCTGCAAAAAATAATGACTGCGAAATGGCGGAATATCTTTTGAAACAGCATGCCGATGTGAATTATCGCCCGTTTATCGGGTGCGAACCTATGTATGAAGCCATTAAGCACCAATCGGAAAAAATGATTTCTTTGTTTCTTCGATACGGCTTTAAGGAAGAAAAAGGGGATTATTTGTTACAAGCGGCAGTTTATGCCGATGCCGTTCAAATCATTCCTTTTTTGGAAAAAAATTTACATCAATCATCAGAAAAAAACAACAAGGCTTTAATCGTTGCCGCCCGAGTGGGGCAGTTTGAAATAGCTCGCCTGTTAATTGAATATAAAGCTGATGTTAATTATCGTGAGCCGTTCCGATCTTTTGCATTGAAAGAAGCTCTTTTTATTGATAATGATTGTAAGGATAAAGAAAAAATCATTCGAGAGAAAGAAAAAATAATTCGTCTGCTGTTGGCGCACGGGGCAGATGCGAACGCAACAGATGAGAATAATAAACCGCTCTTGTATACGTTGTTGTCCGATATTAACGGTGCTTCTTACCAAATGGCGCGTATTTTATTGGATGCCGGTGCGCGGTTTGATTTGGCATGGTTGCCGCAAATCGAGAAAGAACTGAATGAAAAAGCTGATAAAAAAAACAAATCGGGTTCATCGGAATCCCAAACGACAATTCAAGAAAAAATGCGTTTGGCGCGAAAACGTAATCGCCGAATTTATGCTTATTATTTGTTTCGCAAAGTGAATCATCAAAACAGCAATCAAATAGTGAAAGTCGTTCAAAATGATGATGTTTTGAATTTAATCAATGACTTGAAATTGTTGCCTCTTCTTTATACGGGGTTGGATTATACGCAATCTTGCAAGGTTTATGATATAAATATTCAGAAAATTAAAAATTTGAGTTATGATTTTAAAGTAAAAATCAGACAAAATATTCGAAAAAAGCATTTTGAACACATCAGAAACTAAAATGAGTTGACAAAAAGGTGTTTTTCTGATATAATACACACACGTTTTATGTTGAAATCGGAGTTGTGTTATGAGTGAGTTTGTTTTGGGAACACCGGAATATCCGTTGATTGATGTTGTGAATCAAGGTATTAATAAAACGAGCGGAAAGTTGAAACTGGGTGTGCGTGCCGATGCTGCTTTGCCAATTCGAATTGTAACGAATGTTGAAACGCCGAACGGTGTTTCATTGAATGATTACGCTTACGGGTTATATATTCGTCAATTACCGGTGCGGAGTATGTTGCTTGCCGCAAATGATGAAATCGACAAACGCAATATCGCGGATCGTAAACGTCAAAGAACGTGGGCGTCGGGCTTTTTGGGCGCACCGGGAACCGGTAAAACTTTTTTCTTTAACAACTTGGGTCGCATTATTCATTCCAAAGGGGCGCTTTTGGTTGATTGTTCGGAGAAAGATGCCCGAACGTTGTTTGAAAATCCCGAGTTTGATTCTTCTTCCGCCTACCGTGAAAAAGCGGCGATTGACGTGAAAATAATGTATCGAAATATGAAGCGGACAGACGGCTTATCCGATGAAAGTTTGGCGCTTTTGAAAAGTGTGGCGGGCGAGGCTGTCAAAGAAGATGAAAACGGTCACGTTACCGTTGATTGGTCAGCGGTGCATTTCAACGGTGAAACAATACAAAAACATGAATACAATATTCAAGTTTTTTATAAAACGCTGAATGATATTTGTCAAAAAGAAGGCATATCCGTTACATCGGATAAATCAAATGTCGGCATTGTTATGAAAGACGGCGAGTTGTTTCGGGTTTTTGATCCGACGTCGCCCGATTACGGTCGTCCCGTTATTTTAGATGAATTGAATCGGGCTAAATTCGGCACATTGGATAACTTATACGGCTTACTGAACTTTTTAAATTCCCCCGGTGTCAAACAATTTAAAATTACGGGTGCCGATAATCGGGAAATTGTGATTGATAAAGATAAAATCCCCGAAACGTTTTATTTGAATTTTACGGGAAACCAAGCCATTGAAGGAATGGGATCGCAACTGTTTAATGATCCGTTTTTATCGCGTGTGCCGGAAGGCTTTGCGTTAAAAACAATTCCCGATTTAACGCCTGCGGATTATGCCGATATGATTTGCAGTTATTTAATGGGCGGTGTGCCGGGTGTGATTTTGCGTGATGCTTTTCATGTAAGTGATGATCCCGTTAAACGGGCTGATTTTATCAGCTTTTTGCAAAGAGTGCGTCAAATCGGTTTAACGGAGCAGGAAATACAAGATATTCCCGTTTGGCAAAAAATGAATATTGCCAATGCCGATAAAATTATTAAATTATCCGAAAGATTAGGGCGCTTTTTATATGAGATAAAAGAATTGGCGCAACAACGGGGTGCTTATCTCAAAATGAAACAACGACCGAGTATCTGTCCCGAATATATGACATATCTTTCCAAAAGAATGATTGATTTTCGAACAATCCCTTATTTCTTTACGGAAGCCGAGCATGTGAAAGCCTTAACGTCTGTTATGTCGGCTTTTCCGAGTTTCAAAGCATCGAGTTATGAAAACGATGCAAGGTGCGATGAACAGGAAATGCTTTTACGATACGGTATGCGCGGTAATAATTTGGAAAAGGTCATTGCCGATTGGGTATATATGACTTTTTGTCCTGTCGATAAAGGCGTTCGTCATATCGATGAAACCGAAGTGGAAAAAATGTATCATTCCGCTTTGGAATTAGGCTATATGAATTTGATTTTCCGTAAAGACTCCGAAGAAGCGCGCCAAAACGGCGAAACAATAGCCGATTTGTATAATTTGGATATCGGTAATACGGATGTAGAGAAAAAAATTGCTTTTCAGGGGTTAAGAGATGCCATTGTTTCTGTTTTGAAAAATAAATATCAAGAATTGGCAGAAGAAACAAATGAAAGTATTTTGCCGATCAGTACGTTATCTGTTGCCTTGGATTCTGTCGAAAAGCAAAAAGGGGCGACACAAGACGAATTATTGGTTTTTAATGAAAATCCGGATTCCGTTAAAGCAAATCTTATTCAGCCGATTGACTGTTCAGAGCAGTCATCTGCGCCGGATTCGGAGGAAGATGAGAATGCAGCGTTAATTTCAACGGAAAATTTATTGTTATCTTTGAGCATTCATCAATTAAATGAGCAAAATATGAACCGATTATTTCCTTCGAAAAACATAGCGTCAGAAGCGATTCATACCAAGTTTCTCAAAACAAACAATTTAAAAACCAAGCAAGACGATTATTTGTTGCTTTTGTATAATGTGCAGAAAAATAAACTGGTTGTTATCGGAGGAGATGCTCATCCGTCTGTTTTAAAGTTGTTTACCTCTCCCGATCGTATGTATATCAATAAAAAGTATACCGAGGATATATCTCCGATTATCGAGCGGTTTTTGGAAACTGATTTGTTCTTTGTGGAAGAAGCATTATTTAATCAGATTCAACCGACTGATCCCGATGTAAATTATGATATCGGGTATGATGTAAATTATGATATCGGGTATTTTGCCAATATGGACAAAAAGTTATTTATCAGATCGAAATTGAAAGTTCAAAAATTATCTTCGCGCCTCCCGCAAAAAGAGCATATCAATGACCTGAAAAAGAGAGGAAGCAGATAAATGAAGCAAAATACATTGATGACGCGATTACTGTTAAATAAAATTAAAGAGATGCCGTATGAAAAAATGGGTTTTGCCGAAGTATATTCCATTCGGGAAAATTGGCTGTTCAACGAACTCGGCAAAATAAAAACCGTTTATCGGGTACAAAATGTTGCTGATTTTGAATCGGCTTTACAAACGAAATCCGATTTGCTTGTTTCTGCGTATTTGATTAATAAACCGGCATTAAGCGCCATATTGGAACGGCAATCTCGTATGTGTCGCATTTATTACGGCTGTTTTTAAAGGGATTTTCCCATGACGGATTGTTCTTTAAAAACAATTTTAAAAGAAAAGATGACGCCTTTACGGCAAAAAGGAGCATGGGCTTTTTTCAATAAAAAAATAACGGATCAATTTTATCGGGAAACGGTTGATGAAATTCGTCAGACGGCAAAAACTTCTTTTCCCGAGTTGGATGAAACACTTTTGAAAAAGCAATTAGCTTTGGCTCATCAAGCATATTTACAAGGTGCTGTTAAAGATAAAATAGAACTTGCCTCGCCGATATTGCAGTATGTTTGGGCTGTCACATTAATGAGAATTGCCGCTAATCCCTACATTATGGATTCATGGGCAAAAGAAAATCAATCGGCAAACGGTTTAATCAATTCGCGTATTTGGGAGCAAATCAAAAATACCGATATGATGCAACAAGAGCTTCAAGATGTAACGGTTATGCTGGCTTCTCGCGGGTTTGTATATGATACGATGAAAATTCGTTGGGGTGGAACAAAATATCCCGGGGTGGGGTATTATTTTTCACCCGATAAAAATCTGGTGAATATGGATATGGTGTGGGGAATGTTTATGGGCTTGGAACACGCGCGTTCGGTTGTGTTTCACGAATTGGCGCATTCCTGCGGAACAAGAATAAAAACACCTCTTGCGCAACAAATGTTTGAGCGTATTAACGAATTGGAAAAACGGGGAAAAAAGAAAAAATTAACACCCGAAGAAACAAAAGAACTTCATCGATTATCGGTTTTGCATCAACTTCATTTTTATGTTTATGATGAAGCCGAAAACAGTTTTGCCGACGGATTTGGGTGTTTATTGACCGATGAGAAATTGTACCATCAGGATTTGCGCTATGACAGATGTGCCGTTGAAGCTCAAAGTTTGTCAATCGCCGGGCAGCTTTATGAAAACGAAGCGGCATCGAAAACATTGGCGAAAAAAATCAATCAGGGATTTGATTCGATGAATCAAAACGAAAAAAACGACATTGCCGAATTTTCTAATATGAAAAAAGTGTTAAGGCTTGCCTTTTATGTTAATAACGGTTTGTTTCAAAATACGCAAGAGGAGTGGCAAAATATCGGTGTTCATGTCGATTGGTTAAAAGGATATGCCCGCGACGGTAAAGTTATTTTCGGACAAGAAGTTTTAAATGAGTTTGTCACTTTATCCGCTCAACTTCAAAGTTATCAAATTCCGTTGGATATTCATTCCGCGCGTCCGTATATTGTGCAAAAAATTGAAGCGTCTGCACGAGCGCGAAACGAAATAACCGATGATATTTACAATCGCTTTTTTAAAGAAATCAGTGAAAAATTATGTCAACAACTGTCTCAAAGTCGTGAAGAAGAAATAATTGTGACGGAAATTCGGGAAAATCAAGCGCAAAATAATCAATCAAAGGACGATGCGTCATCGGGTAAAGAGCAAAACGCCGACGGGCAAGGACAAAACATTGAAGAGCAAGAGCAAAACGCACAAAGAGAGAAACAAAACACCGAAGAACAAAATCAAAATACCGAAAATTCAAACAAAACACAAAACGGCGAACAAAGTGCGCGAAGTCATCAAAATGCCGATCAGCGAAAAACAAATGATACCGATCAGGGTAAAGAGGTGCAAAACATTATCGAGCAAGCCGCTCAAAACGCTTCCCGTAAAAATGCCGCACAACCCGAAAAAGATACGGGAAATTGGAAACCTTCCTTTGCCGATGATTTTAAAATGCCGATTTATAAAAAAGATATCAATACCTATAACGAAATTATTGATAAATACCCGATGGAATTAAAAAAACTGAAAGAATTGTTTAATCAGTTGAAAAGCCTTTATTATGATGATAAACATCAACGGCGCGGAGAGTTAATCCCGCAAGGATCTCTTAATGATACTTTAAATATTCAATCTGTTCAAAATTTGTTAATTAAACAACAAACGGGGCAACAACTCAATATTGATCATTTCAAACATTACGATAATCCCGTGGCACCGACACTTAAAAAAGCGCCGATTGATATTTGCGTTTTTGTTGATGTTTCGGGCAGTGTTGCAATGAACGGTGTTTCAAAATTAGCGATTGAAATCGGTTGTTTATTGAACGAGGCGGTTCGTAAAAACGATTCCTTTAATGTTTATTTGGGATTGATGACAAATCCGGTATATTTTTTGGCGGAACCCGGTTGGGATGATAAAGAAATTGCCGGTCGTTTGGGGGCAATTTATCATCAAAACAATTTGTGGGGTGTGGGAGATGAAATTTATGATGCGACTTTGACTTCTCTTCAAAAAATTATATCAAGACACAGTCCGCAAGAGAAAGAAGGCGCCGTTCATTTCTTTTACATTACGGATGGCGGACATAACGATGAGGAATTGGCGCATCCCGCATTAAATGCCTTAATGAATCATTCGCCCTTTACAACATTTAACTGGATAGAATTGCCCGGTTGGGATAAAAGTGATACCTTGTTGAATAACTTAAAAAAAGAGAGAGGCGACTACAAAGGCGCCAAAGGAATTGTATCTGTCATGTGTCAAAAATCCGAACATATTTTGCCTGCTTTGGAAAAATTGTTAAAAGAACGCATTATTGATATGAAACGAATACCGAGCGTTACGGCGCAGTGGAAAAAACAAAGTTTGACGGCAGCTTTGGAAAAAGCAAAACAGCGTTGAATTTTTCAGCGATTTTTTTGATAAAGAGATTTTGTCAGCTGTAAAGCCGTCTGTTGGTTTTGTCGCTTCATGTCCGTCATTAAGCGAGCGGATAATCCGATGTTTGTACTTAAAAAAACATTTTTTTCATTTTTTTTCCAACCGAAATAAGTTGCCAGTTGTCGATGTGTTTTTGAAAGTTTTTCCGTATTTTTTTTCGGTATAAAACAGGCTTGAATTTTATCATTTTTTGTATGAACAAATGCACCGGTAAAACATTGGTTTAACCGCGTTAAAATGGCTTTTTTACGTTTGTTGTATATAATTAAATCGATTAATAATTCCAATTTTTCTTGGGCTTTTTTGTCACGACATGCTAAATACCAATCATTTTTCTGATTGCCGTAAACATATTTGATGACCGATTTCGAACCGATAAAATAATCAACCAAATCGCAGGCATATTGCTCTACTTCCGGCGTATTGTTCGGGTGTGGTACAAGACAAAGTGAACGAGATTGCCCGGGAGCGGGCATAATATCAAAAACCCGTTTTAAATATAAGGCATGTAAAGAAGTAAAATGCTCAAACTTATCCGAATTCATTTTTTTTATCCTTATGCCTTGTATATAGTTCAACGGACAAGTGAAAAAAAGATGTTTTTAAAAAACTTTGGTATGAATTATTTTAAAAGAAGACGAATATGTTGTTCTGCCAGCATATCAGTTAATGTTTCAAGGGCTTGTCGGGTATTTTGTTCCTTTAAAACACCATTTGTCAAGCGCTCTCGATTCAGCGTGCATGTGTGAAAAACAGGCGATTGAAAAACCGATTCATTTTGCTTTAAAGCAATATTGTTTTCAAAAACGCAACAGCCGATGGTGCGTTTGGATAGGGCATCAATAAATATGCCGAAAGCATTTTGCTTAAAATCATCAATGTTGTTGAAAATAATTTCTCTGTCAAGCTCCAACGTGTTTTCTTCATAAGAAACAACGCGCGCCACACGCGTACCGTGCTTTAAAAGCATTTGCGGTGTCGGATTTGAAAACCAAATGGTTCGATGGTGCATTTTGTTGGCAACAAAAACGGGAATATCAGCCAAACAATCGCC
>CANQKV010000028.1 GCA_947624545.1 uncultured Alphaproteobacteria bacterium
GGTAATTTTACTCCTGAATTCGCGTTGCATTAAAGGTACGTTTAATTTATACAATTTATATATAGCAAAACGGGAGGTTTGAATATGGAAAAACAAATGGAAAAAAATCAATTAAAACAAACAGAAAATCAAAACCAACAAGGGCGTTCAATGGTTGAAATGCTGGGCGTTTTGGCAATTATTGCCATTCTGTCGATTGGCGGAATTGTCGGCTATAAATTAGCCATGAATTATTATCAGGCAAATCAAATCGCCAACGAAATTAACATAATGCACAACGATTTAAAAATTAAATATGCACTGGGAAACGAAGAATTGTTACTGGGTGATCCTTATGATGAAACATACGATGAAACATATGATAAAACGCCTGATGATGAACGTTACCGCGGATATTTATCAACACAATATAACCGTTATCCCGTTAATTATGATTGCACACGCAAAGACATGCAAGATTTTTACAGTTGTCGCGAAGCAGATGCTTATTTTATTAAAGTCAAGAATATTTCAAAGGGAGTTTGTAAGCCGTTAACAACACTTCTTAATGCGATGAACGGCTTAATATATATGGAAATCAACAAAGAAGTTTATAAAGAAGATGATTTATGCACAAGTGATGAAAATAACGAATTTTACATTGAATTTGATGCGGAAGATGTGAACGGCAATTATGATTCGAATCGTCCGGAAGGCTGGTGTGCCAAAGATGAAAATTGCCCTGATGAAAAACCGTTTTGTGAAAATGAAAGATGTGTGGAATGCACAGAAGATGCAGATTGCTCAACTAACAAACCGATATGTAATGTTGAGCAAGGTAATTGCGAATCATGTCCGGCTGCAACACCTAAATGGAACGGCGAAGAGTGTGTGGAGTGTTTATCATCTGCCGATTGCACAAATCCCGATGAACCAAAATGTGATAACAACACCTGCAAAAGTTGCTATGAACTTGATCCGAATAAACCTTTGTGGAATGGCAATGAATGCGTGGAGTGTCCCGAAGATCAACCGTGGAACGGCGAATTTTGCGGATGTACATCAAATGAGAATTGTGCGATCAATGAATATTGCAGTATAACGACAAGCGCCTGCCAAAACGGAGCCCCGGTGATCTCGGCAAGTGATAATACGCACTGTAGAAAAATAGCGGGAAATTATAATAAAAAAACGATAAACGGTCGCACCTATTTCAGCTCGACAGAGACGATGAATTGGTGGGGAGCCGATAACTTTTGTAAAGCAATTGCGAAACAAGAAAATAAGTCTTATCACTTGATAAGTATAGAGGAATTGGAGTGTACACTGGATGATCTCAATTGTGAAAACAGTGATTTACGACACCAATTATATAACGGAACACCTCCGACATGGAACATTACCGTATGGACAAGTACTATCGACGGTAATTCTGCTTGCGGCACACCGTATCATGCATATGTAAACAACGACTTATGGCATGATAAACGCTTGGAACCTTGTCCGCGCGATGTGTCAATTCATTATGCTTTATGTGTTGCGGAATGAATAAAAGAGGAAGTAAAATAACCTTGATATACAACGGTTACCGTCTTCCTCTCGTGAATTTTTTTAATGCAGTGCGCGGGCTACACCCTGTTATGCGCTTCCCTTATTTCAGATTTTAAAATAAAGGCTGAACGTAAACGCTGTGGCAGTGCTTTTTTTCCGAAACGCCGGATTGACGTAAAATTGCACATCGGGACGCAAGGAAATATTTGAATAAAGCTGATAATCATAATAAGTTTCAATCGTTTGTTCGTAAGCATGATAAGTTTTTGTATCAACGGCGTTTTTATTCACTTTATTCAATGTATAAGCCAGTGCGAATTGATCGTTTCGGGAGCGTTTTAACGGATTATCCCAAAGCAGACCCAGTGCATAAGAATGTTTCAAAAGGCTGTAATCTCCGCTTGATGTATCAAATCGGAAAAAGACGCTGTGTTGCTTGCTTACGTCTTGCGCCAAGTAAACCGAAACACCCTGACTTTTAACAGGTGCCCGTTGAACCGACGGTTTATCATAAACAAGCAAACTGTATGAGCCTTGATAACCGTTTATAATCGGCTGATACTGAAAAGCGGCAAAAGTTGAAAACTTCCCGTCTTTCAAGTTTTTGCCGTGTACGCCGTGTGCCGTGGGGTTGGCAGCATTGATGGCACCTAAACTGAACTTGACATCAGGTGTTATCTGCGCGGAAACATAACCGCCCAAACCGCTTGAAGGATAAGTAAACGTTCCGTTTTGAGCAATGGCATTGTTTAAAAAATATTGCCGTTGTAAATCGGAAGCGGTGACGCCGTCAAAATAGCAAATGGGAATTTGCCCTAAGCCTACTTCAAAAATTCCCGGTTGATAAGTATAATAAAGCGCCAAAAGCTCATTATAATTTGCATCATAGGTGTTTATTATATTTGCAACGCCGGCTTTGGCCGAAGCTTCGGCTGCCGTTTGATTATAAAAACGCACGAAATTTGTTAAAAAATGAAATTGTCCGTTTTCAAACAAGCGGGCATTGAAATAGGGCGTATAAAATGTTCTGAAAAGCGTTTTTTTGCCGTGTGACGCAACTTGTTGCCAGCTTAAAGTGGTATCAAGCCCGAAATCTATGCCGTAAGTTTCGACCCATTTGTTTTTTTGCTGATTATAGCGTTCAAATAAGTCAGCCGCACGGGCATGAAGGGCGCATAACACGACCATAATTATCAACAGATTTTTTATCATGTAAAATCCTTTCGTTTGAAAACTTAAAAATGAAGCGGTTGCAGATGATAATTCACCAGTTTTCCGCCGTAATAAATGACATTGGAAAGCCCGTAATCCAGTTTTTTAACGTAAAACGTGATGGGTTTTCCGGCATATATCCATTCATATCGATCGAAAAACTTTTCATCTTTGTGTTGAAATTCGGCGTGTTCGCTCATATATCGAACAATATCGTCTGAATCTTTTTTCGTAAGGGCATGCGTCATAATCCATTGAGAATGCGGATTGTCAAGACAATCGTTCCGCGTATTGAGATTCAATGTTTTCAGGCTGACGGTGCCGATGTTGGGATAGGTATCGATATAGCGCTTAATATCGGTTAAATAATCTTCAAATTTTTTGTTTTTCATTAACACATAATTCAAGCGCACGGTTACTTTTCGAAACAAAGGCGATTCCAAATAATTTTGCTTATAACCCAACGTTTTCATATCTTCTTCCGGATCAAAAGCAACCCGGGTAATTTCAACGACAAAATCATCTTTAATAAGCTTCAATTTCTCCGGTTCAAAGAAAATGTTTCCCGATGATTGAAAGCGTTTTTCATCAAAAATATTCACATTTTTTAAAGCCTTGCACACTTTTTGAATTGTTTCATACGAATGAAGTGACGGCTCGCCGTTTCCGCTGAAAACAAAATAACGAAAAGTAATGCCCTTTTCTTTTAAGAATAAAAGCTGCCGTTCCAAAAGGTGAATTTGATCGTCAACAATGGGCCAGCGTGTAATTTTAGCCGTGCAGTACGGGCAATTTTTGTTGCAGTTAAAAGATGATAAAGTCAGAACGAATTCTTTGTATTTCATATTACATAACCTCCGATAAAGCTTTGTTGATAAGAGAAAGGGGAACATTTTTTCGCCGATAAGGAAACAGTTTGACTTTGGTGCTTTTGCTTAAAGCATCGGCAATGGCAAACCAATATTCCGACCGAATGGCATAGACGGAACTTTCCTCGCGATAAAGAATGATGATTTCTTTATTTTGAGACAATGCCCAACCTAATTCCACAACCGAACCGACCGAAAATTGATCACCGAAAACAACCAAATAAACATCACTTTTTGAAACGGCTTCCGCTTCTGCCCGCAGAACGGTTTCACAATCGGTGGACGTATAGTCACCGTTAGAGGCTTGTTCGCTGTAAAAAGGTCCCGTATAAACAAACCGATGATAAATAATCGGATTTTCTTTGGCATAAACAAGTCTTTCGGGCGCACCCAACAGTTTTGTCCTGAAATCATTGACAAGTCTTTGTGCCAAAGGAAGTTTTTTATTCGGGAGTTTGTTAAATTTGCCTGCGAAATAAACTTTTTTCATTCTCCGTATCCTTTCAAAATTTTGTTCCAATTCCAATAAGAAACAATCGCCATAACCGTCCAAATAACGTTAAGCGCCATCAGCGAATAAGCCGGATTTTCAAGTTTGCCGTATTGAAAAACATAAAAAATGTCATTCACAAACCAAATCAGCCATGTATCTGTTTTGCGGCGAACCATATAATAAGTTGCCGTTAACGAAGAAACGGTTGTAAAAGCATCTGTTAAGGGGAGGGGGTCGGCAGTCAGGCGTAAAACAAGGCTTACGATAAGCGTTCCAAGCCCTATAAACCCGATGTAAAACAGACGTTCTTTTGTGCTGCAAACCGTAATTTGACGCGTGACGCCGCGTTTCCACATGATAAATCCCGCAATTCCCATGACCAGATAAATGCTGTTATTCACCGCATCACCAAACAGACGATTAAGCAAAGAAAAGCTAATCAGACAAATCATCTGGGCAATGTAAAAAATCCAGTTGCTGCGCTTGTTGAGAAGCACGAGTAACCCTTGCAACAGTCCGAGAACCGTTGCCGAAAGCTCTAAAATTAACATATTTACTCCTATCTGAAATTTTGTTTTTGATTCCGTTGCATCCGCCGCGTTTGAGGCAATCGATAAGGTTGCACTTTCGTTGCCTCAAATCTCATTGCCTGCGATTTTTCCTTGCCGATACCGTAAGCGAACTGTTCCTTTGTTTCGGGAATCTCCGCAGGTAAAAGCAAGCGAATAATCGGAAGATAAGTTTCCTGATATTCGGGATAAAATCGCATTAAAGTTTCATAAGCGTTTAAGGGCTTATCCGGCTTTGTCAGGCGCGCGCATTCCCAATCAATGATTGTGTCAATCAGATCTTCTCTTTTTTTGAAAAGCTGATTTTGAACATGATGTTTGCTGTGCTTGCGATGAATTTTTTGAACTTGATCAGGTTCAATCCACAAAGCAAGATAAAGCAATATCTTATCAATGTCATGGAAATACCCGCGCAGGGTATTTTTGCCGAAAAGGCGTTTTTCCACCCTTAAATATGCAACTTTATGGCGGCACGTATAAACAATACGCCTGAAACGTTCTTTGAATTTAAAATTCATTAAACGCTCCGCTAGTCAATCGGCGCTTCGGTTGTGTAATTATCAAAGTATCCTTTAATAACAATTACCGGTGTTCCCTTGTCGCCTGAACCTGAGGTTAAATCACACAGCGAACCGAGTAAATCGGTCATTTGCCGCGGTGTTGTTCCCAGCGCATAGTCGGTATAGCCGTTGTTTTTTTCGGCAATGGCCGCTTGAATGGCTTCTTCGGGATTGGCTTTGTTACTGTCGGCTACAACTTTTATTTTTATTTCATTGGGCATGCCCTTTAAACCGTCGGTATAGCCCGGTGAAACAACCGGATCGGCAAATTCCCAAATTTTTGTTTTCGGACATTTAAATCCGCCGTCTCCGTAAACCATTACTTCCACGTGCTTACCTGTTTTTGCAAAAAGATTTTCTTGCAGCTTTTTGCAAAAATCCGTTGCTTCGCGCGGAAAGAGTTTCAGGCGATTTTCATCGGAAAAGTTAGAACCCAAAACGCCGTATTCGCTCCATCCCCTACCCGGGGCGGGTGTGTTGCAAATATCTTGCAGTGTTATAACGCTTGCGCCGCTCTTTTCTAAAATTTTCTTATGACGGTTGCGAATGTGAATATCGGCAACAATAACCTGCTTGGTATATTTCAAAATATCAATCGGATTATTCAATAAAATAACTTCAATATTCGGGGCAGTTTCTTCATACATTTGAATATGATCCGTTCCCGTAATCGGATGATGAAAAACACCGAATTTTTCCCGAAACTTTTTTTTGGTTAAAATATCGCTTAACGGATTAATATCCGAATTAAACAATTCTTCTTCGTCCATAATGGCATTGCCGACTTCATCGGTCGGATAAGAAAGACAGACATAAACTTTTCCTTTCACACCTCGTGAAATGCCTTCCAAAATTTTGGAAAATCTGTTGCGGGATAAAATCGGGAAAGCGACGGCAACATCACCTGTCGGAAATTTTTTTGAAACATCGCGGGCAATATCATCCAGTGTGACATAATTGCCTTGCGCCCGCGCCAAAAATGATTCGGTAACGGCAACAATATCCCGATTATTCAACGTTAAAGGCTGATAAGTTGTTTGTGTCGCCTCTAAAACGGTATTTGTAATAATATTAACAATATCGGCGCCCTCTGAAATAATCGGCATTCTCACGCCGTAAACAGAAGTACCGACAAAACGTTTTTGGTTGGATTTTATCATATTTTTTCTCCTTGACAGTAGGTGAATAATTGATTTGTCCCGACTGTCCCTACAGGACCCAAATCAATGAAAAAGCTAACCCTAGCTTTTTCTACATTGTTTCATCCTCATAAAAGTTTTTTTCAATTAACTCAATATTTTCAGGATGAACAAACTGTTTATATCTTTCATCACGAAGCATAATCATATCACGCACCATATTTCCCGAAAGAAAAGGAAACTCTTGTGTTGTACGAGAGCAAACGCCCACATTCGGCACGTCGTTTTTGAAAAAAAGATACTCTTTTTCATGCCCGACATACATAATATCGGGTTGCGGCAAATTCGGTTGCGCTTTTCGAATGGTTTCAAGCACGTTAACGTTCCACGGCATCAGCAGGGAATCTTTAACGGGTTCAATCCGAAGACGGGGATAAGCTTCGCTTTTGCGCCAAACATTTTGAATCATTTTTTTGCGGATAAAATAAGGCAACGGATTATTTTCCGTACCGCTTTCTTGTGCGGAGCCGATTAAAACGGTTCCGAATTCGCACTCTTCCATCATTTTTTTAATCAGGCGATCGTGTCCGATATGAAAAGGCTGACAGCGAAGAATGCAAAAACCATGTTTAAATTTGAACATAAAAAAACCTTTCTTGGTGAAAGGCACAATCATCAAAACGGGAAACCCCGAAACAATGACCGGCCAAGTCTTTTTTGTTCGTGCCGATAGCCCTCCAGCACCCGAACAACTCCATTATATAAAGGATACATCAAGATGTCAAGAACTTTTTTAAAAAACGTATAAATTTTATAAATGATTTCTATTTTATCTGGCAGAAATAAAAATGAATCCCCCAAAAATGAGTTCCATAACGTTTTTTACAGTGAAAAGGTCATTGGAATATTTTTCTTGAAATATTTGTTGTTTTATGCTCATAATATTGCAGGAGGTTTTAAATGTCTGTACCTAATTATGAATATTTTATGTTGCCGGTTTTGAAAGCTGCAGTAAAGGATTTATAATGAAGCCTGTTTTAGTACATTGTCATATTTATTATTCAGAGTTATGGAAAGAATTAAAGGAATGTATTCAAAGTATTCCTCCTTATTCATTTAAATTGTATGTTACTTTAGTTGAGAAGCATCAAGATATTATTGAAGATATTATACATACATTTCCGACGGCAACAATAGAGCTTGTGGAAAATCGGGGTTATGATATCGGACCATTTGCGGATATTATCAGTAAAGTTGATTTAAATCAATATTCTTATGTGGTAAAAATACATACAAAACGAGATGTGCCAAAAGGAGCCCTGTTAAATTATTTTGATATTTCAGGTTCTAAGTGGCGTAACTACGCATTAGATTTTATATCCGATACAGATAAATTCAGGCGTTGTATTCAAGAGTTTGAAAAAAATGATAATCTTGGAATGATTTCTAATTATCGCTTAATATTAAATGAAGAATATTATGATAAAAAAGCCCGATTAGAAACGGTGAAACTTTTACAAAATCTGGGTTATAAAAAAGTATCTTATTGCTTTGTTGCCGGTGCAATGTTTATTGTAAAGGCTGAATTATTAAAACCTCTTCAAAAATTACAATTAAAAATAAAAGATTTTGATTTTCCTGATAGCAAACACTCATCATCGCTTGCTCATGTAATAGAAAGATTTTTAGGCTGTTCGGTTTTAGCTGAAAAGAAAAAAATATCTGATGTTGTAACTGCAAAACAATATTTAATTCCGCTTCAAAAAATCTTCTTGCGATTAAAGTTTTTTGTATTTCGAAAAAAAATAAGTAATCGAGGTATACTAACAATAAAAATTTGTAAAATTCCGATTTATAGGAGAAAAATCAATGAGTAGGATTGCAGTTTTTGCTTCCTATGACAAAGACGGCATAGTTCATGATTATATTTTGGGATATTTGAGATATCTTAAAGAAGTCGCTGATAAGATTATATTTATTGCCGATAATTATGCAGATAAGCAAGAACAAAATAAATTAAAAGAATTAGTTGATTACGCTGAATTTTCCCCTCACGGCGAGTATGATTTCGGATCTTATAAACGAGGATATCACTATGCTGAAATTAACGGCTGGTTAGATAGTGCAAATGAACTTATTTTTTGTAACGATAGTTGTTTTTGTATTTCATCTTTAATGCCTGTTTTTAAAACGATGAGAAAAAAATCTTGGGATTTTTGGGGAATGACTAAATCTCACGAAATTCAAGATCATTTTCAAAGTTATTTTTTGGTTTTTAATTCTAAAGTTTTCAATTCCACCGTTTTTATTAATCATATAAACAGCATTACTCATAAAAACAGTTTTATGGATATTGTAAAATGTTATGAGGTTCCATTTACTTTTAAACTTAATGAAGCCTCTTTTGTCAGCAGTGAATATATTCAATTTAATAAAGATATCAACCCAACTTTTTATCCTTATACAACGCATAAAAAAGGAATGCCTCTCATTAAAAAGAAAGTTTTTTCTATGTTTGATTACAGCAAAGATCCTTTGTGGTTAATATGGGTGATGTTACAAAAAAACAAACAATTTAAAAATTATGTTGAGGAATGTTTTTCTACAAATTCTTTCGTTCTTTTAGGAAACTTCTATAAAAGGAAAATTCTCAACTTTATTTATCACAAAAAAATCAGCAACAATAAAATTAAAATAAAAATATTTAATATAACCGTTTTAAAAATAAGGAGATAATATGAAAATTCCGATAACGGGCGTAAGTGAATATATTGTTAATATGTTATCTTCTTTAAATGAAACAAAGAAGAGAACGGCAAAACGATAAATAAATCAATAATTTGAGCTTAAAATAATTTTTTTTGCAAAAGCACAAAAAAAAGTGTTGCAAAAAACGTACGTTTAATTGAGACAGTTATGATATTTTTTTCTGTTTCTTGATATATGTTGAATATCATCATTGTAACGTCCTGTAAGGTGCTGAAAATCAAAGAAATACTCTCAATCAGCACTTTCCGATTTTTATTTTCGGCACACCGCGATTTATGTTTCATAATAAATACCCGAAAAAGGAGATTGAAGCTTTGCGTGTTGATGTAAAAATGTTGCAAGAGTTGCAAACAGAATAAGCGATGTCTTTAAAAATGTTTGAAAACGCTTCTTTAAATGTGCAAGCGGTTATAAAAGGGCATTCTGCAAAGGTGAATCAGTTATAAAAAAATGTACATGCGTAACGTAAACGTCGTTCAAACATAAAAAAAGCCGCTCTTTGAAACGAGCGGTTTTTTTGATGGCTGGGCTGGCTGGATTCGAACCAACGAATGACGGTATCAAAAACCGTTGCCTTACCACTTGGCGACAGCCCAATCGCCTCTTTTTATGGCGCGCTTGGCGAGATTCGAACTCACGACCCTTGCCTTCGGAGGGCAATACTCTATCCAGCTGAGCTACAAGCGCAAGCCTCGCATAAAAAGTTCTTTTCCTTATACTGCCTTTTTTTAGAAAAAGCAAGTTATTTTTTTACTTTTTCGTTTTTTTTCGAATTTTTTATTGATTCATACTCTCAAAAAATTCGGCATTTGTTTTTGTTTGCCGTAATTTATCCATTAAAAATTCCATGGAATCCGTTACCCCCATCGGCATTAAAATACGGCGTAATATCCACATTTTCGGCAGTTTTGTTTTATCAACAAGCAATTCTTCGTTCCGTGTGCCTGATTTAATAATATCAATGGCGGGGAAAATACGTTTATCCGATACTTTCCTGTCTAAAATAATTTCCGAATTACCCGTTCCCTTAAACTCTTCGAAAATCACTTCATCCATTCGAGAACCCGTTTCAATGAGTGCCGTACCGAATATGGTGAGCGAGCCGCCTTCTTCCACGTTCCGTGCCGCGCCGAAAAACCGTTTCGGACGTTGCAGTGCGTTGGCGTCAACACCGCCGGTCAGCACTTTGCCCGATGACGGAATGACCGTATTATAGGCGCGGGATAACCGTGTAATGGAATCTAACAGAATAATCACATCTTTTTTATGTTCCACCAAACGTTTTGCCTTTTCGATAACCATTTCCGCTACCTGTACATGACGCGCCGCCGGTTCATCAAACGTGGAGCTGATCACTTCACCGTTAATGGAGCGAATCATATCCGTTACTTCTTCGGGGCGTTCATCAATCAGCAACATAATCAAATGCGCTTCGGGATGATTTTTTTCAATGGAATGCGCAATGTTTTTTAACATAACCGTTTTACCTGTTCGCGGCGGTGCCACGATTAAGCAACGTTGCCCTTTGCCTTGCGGACAAACCAAATCGATAATGCGGGGTGTTAAATCTTTGTTGGCGGCAGGCTCGCCGTTTCCGTATTCCATTACAATCGGCGTTTCGGGATAAAGCGGCGTTAAGTCGTCAAAATTAACCCGATAGCGTAAATCTTCGGGATTTCCGAAATTAACGGTGTTGATTTTTGCTAACGAGAAATATTTTTCACCGTTTTTCGGCGCGTTGATTTCTCCTTCAATGGTGTCGCCGGTTCTTAATCCCCATTTTTTAATGTGACCGGGGGCGACATAAATATCATCGGGACCTGCCAGATAGTTGGCTTCCGGATAACGTAAAAAGCCGAATCCGTCTTGCATAACCTCTAACACGCCTTCGCCGTATAACGTGGTTTCCGATTCGGCCAACCGTTTTAAAATGGCATACATTAAATCTTGCGTGCGTAAAGACGGCGCGTTTTCAACACCGAGTTCTTCGGCGTAAATCAACAGTTCGGACGGCGTTTTTTTCTTTAAATCTTTCAGTTGCATAAAAGCCTCTTAAATAATAAAATACGGAAAATTACAGAAAGCCAAACAATAAAAATTAATGCTTTCAAATCGGACAGAATTGCCGAATAAATATACTTTAACAATTTTTTTCCCGTTTGTCAATCAAAAAAAACTGGACTTTACTTTCCTTTTATGTCAAAGTAAAAAAATAAGGGGTATTTTCGTTTAAAAAGAGGTTGTTGATGGACATTCACGAATATCAGAACAAACGATTTTTTAAAGATCATAAGTTGCCGATTTTAAACGGAAATGTTGCTTATACGCCTCATGAAGCCGGTCGGATTGCCGAACAAATCGGCGGTAACATGTGGCAGATTAAGGTACAGATTCACGATGTCAATCGGTCGGTCGGTTATTTTACCGATGCCGATACAGACGGAAAAAGCGGTGTTCAAACGGCATTCGGCATTGATGAAGTTATCAAACGATCGGAAAAAATGTTAGGGCATCCCTTTTTAACGCCGTCTATGCAAAAAGCACAAATTGTTCGTCGGGTTTATGTGGAAGAAGTTTGTCAGGCAAAAGAAAAATTGAATGTTTCCGTTCGAATTGACTTTGCCCGCCATGCTTATGTGATTGCCGTTGAAAAAAAAGGTAAGTTAAAAGAGTTTGAAATACCGCATTTAAAGCCTGGTTTGCTTTTTTGGTACAAGGTGTTACGTTATATTGACGTGAGCGGATTAACGGAAGCAAAACTGATGGTTATTTTGCGTCAAATGTTTTCTTTGTTTGAAAATTACAATGCTATTTGCGTTGAGTTTCGTCCGCTGGTATTGACGCTTAAAAATAATTGGGTGATCGAAGACGGACGCATTGTTTTTGATAATGAAGCCGTCAGTCGGTTTTCAAATGTTTTGGTGTTAAAAGAAACACCCGAGGGGCGCGAACGTCAGGCATTGGCTCAGAAATATAATTTCAGATACACGCCTTTTGACGGAAATATTGCCTGCTTGGTCAACGGTTCTGGTTTGGGAGGGGCTACCGTTGAGTTGTTGGAGGCGCATAACGGACGTCCCGCCTGTTTGTTGGATGTCGGAACGGAACCGACGGGCGATTCGGTTGCACGCGCTTTTAAACTGGCGTTGTCCGAGCCGAATGTTGACGGTGTGTTTATTAATATTTTCGGCGGTTTAACGCGATGTGATACCATAGCGCAGGGGTTAATTGATGCCTCGCGGGAAATTTCGGGCGATATTCCGCTTGTGGTGCGAATGGACGGCACAAACGCTCATATCGGAGAACGACTTTTGTTTGAGAGTCGCTTGCCTTTTGTGGTCATTAAAGAGCCGGAAGAAGCGGTAAAAGCAATTATTAATGCTGTGGGAGAATTGCAATGAAAATAGAAATGCCGACAAAATCAACGCCGATTCTTTGTCAGGGAATTACCAGTTCCACGGGCGCCGTTCATATTGAAAGAGCTTTGGCGTACGGTTCAAATATTGTCAGTGGCGTCAGTCGGGATAAAAGCATTACCCGCTTTATGGATATTCCCGTTTTTGCCAATGTGAAAGAAGCGGTTCATAAAACAAAGCCGGTGGTCAGTGTTATTTTTTCCAGTCCGTCCCGTGTGTTTGCCGATGCCGAAGAAGCCATCAAGGCGCATATTCCGCTGATTATTTGCACGACAACGCATGTGCCGTATCACGATATTTTGCGTATGCGGGAATTGGCACAAAAGCACCATGTTTATTTAATCGGTCCGGCATCTCCCGGAATTGTTGTACCGGAGCAGGTGTTGGCGGGAAATATGCCGGCGAATTTGTTTCCGAAAGGGGCTGTCGGCATTGTGTCGCGATCCAGTTCGTTAACGTATGAGTCGGTTCAACAGTTATCGGCAAACGATTTGGGTGTTTCAACCTGTATCGGTATCGGATCGGGTACTTTGTTGGGAACATCGTTTGTGCCGGTGGTGGAATCTTTATTGGCGGATTCCAAAACAAAAGCCATATTGGTTATCGGTAAAATCAACAGCCATTTTGAAATGGAATTGGCGGAGTTTTTAAAAAAGAAAAAACTGAAAAAACCGATTTTTGTTTATCTGTCGGGACGATCGAGCAAACAAGTCAGCGCGTTACCGATGTTGGGCTATGAATCGGAAATGACGGATGTCGCTTCCTGCAAACGGAAAATTTGCGCATCTGCCGGTATGATTGTTATTCAACGGTTTGATAAAATCGGTGAAGAAATTAAAAGGTATTTATCAGAAAGTCAAACAAACAATAAGGAAAGCAAATGACATTAAATGAAGTTTATGTAACAAAAATGAGCCATGATTTGGCAGGTATTATCGGCACACTTCGCAATACGGCGGAATTGGCGGAAATGGATGCGGATTTTATGACGGAAGGATTGGCGCTTTTAAAAAATTCGGCGGGCGTCTTGGCGGCGCGGTTAAAGTTCTTTCGGGCGTTACTCGGTTTGGATACCAAAATAGAAACCCCGATTGCCACCGCTTATTTGGAAACAATTACGGCAACGTTTCACATGAACGGCAGTGTTGAAAATCGAATTTCACTGGCATTTGTTTTGTTGGCAACGGAGTGTTTATTGCGGGGCGGAACAATCACTCTTTTGCCCGAAACGGTTACTTTTTCCGGTGAGTCGATTGTGTTGGATTCTATCAGAGAAAATATTTTGCTGGGGCATGAGCAGGTTTTGAATCCGCAATATATGGCGGCTTTATGGATTAGTGAATGGATGAAAGAAAACAATAAAAGCCTGCATATTGATAAAACGGCAACGCAAATCACGTTTTCGTTTTCGGCAAAGGAATAAGAAAAAAATAAAATATGCCGATTTAACCTTGATTTTTTTTTCGTTATTTGGCATACTCAATCTATTCGCAAAATTAACAAAAGGAAAAAATATGGTGCAACAAAAATATTATCCGGATTTAC
>CANQKV010000029.1 GCA_947624545.1 uncultured Alphaproteobacteria bacterium
TCGAAAGCATCCCACGGGAAATCATCACCCGGATCAACTTTCCGTCCGAACGGTTGCGCCACATCGGCATGACCCACGGTGTTTTCCGGCTTAATGCCGCGCCGTTCCTGAATATCTTTCACCAGCGCCATGGTTGAGGCAATTTGCTCTTTCGTATATCCCTCATTCGGCCCGCGCTGAATTTCAATTCCGATGGAAGCGGCATTACAACCGTTTATTTCATCAATGCCCAGCGGCTGCCACATGGAACGCCCCGCATGATTGGCTTTCATATTTTCCGGCACAAGCTGATAAATGGTTCCGTCTCTGTCAATCACATAATGTGCGCTTGTATTTTCCGATGAGGATTGAAAGGTATTTAAGGTTGTTGCCAACGAATAACTTTCTGTTGCGTGAAGCACAATCATTTGCGGATTCATACCCCGTCGGTCACCCCGATTGGGTGAAGCAAAATCGCGCCGAATTTCTAACTTCGTACTGTCGGCTTGAAACGGTATATTTTCATAAAATGTTTTCGACGGTGTCATACGCATACCGCCCATACCCAAACGTGCCGAATAACGCGCGCCCATACTGCCGAAACCGCTCCCGCCGTTACTGCCGCCCGTATACCGTGAACCGTCATAAGACGGACCGCTCGGAATAACACCGTTATACAAGTCTGCCGCATAGCTGTGTCCGATACCGCACATACCGCTTGCAACTTCCGTATGTTGCATGGCAAAAGCTTCAATTTCGTTATCGGAAACTTCTATGCCGTATGCCGCCATACACGAACGATACAAAAGCGCTAATTCATCTTTGGTCAATTCGCTGTCTGTTCCGTTTAAATATTTATATTTTTCAATCAGGTGCATGGCAATAATTTCGGCGACCTTTTTCGGATCTAAATCGGGAAACTGCTCTTGCGCCTGTTCAATTAATATTCCCATTTCAATGGCGCGACCCCGAACAGCGGAACGTTCATGATTGGGATTATTGATAATGGCGTTGTAAACAGCCTGCATATCATGATCGTTCATGGCATTTTGAATGGCGCCCCAATTTCCCTGATAGGTCGTATCTAAAATGGCAGCCTGATAACAAGGCAACAGATTATCAAAATCTTTAAACTTACTGCGACATTTTTCATTGATTTTCTCGGCCATTTCCGCCTTGGCAAGCATAATCGCCTGTTCTTCTGTTACGAAAGAACCGCGAAAATTCAAGCTGTTATACCCCGGAAGCGTTACCGTTCCGTAACCGATGGTATCAATACCGCCCGAATCTTTATAAACCTGATTATAACAACCCCGTAAATGCCCGGCTTCACCGCGCTGAATGAGATAAAAACCCCAATCGACAATGCTTTGTTTCTTTTCACCGCCGGAAAAATTTGCGTGATTATCTGTTAAAATCGCCATAATAACCTCCGATTAAAACATTTGATTACTTATATTTTACCATACTTGAAAAAAATTTCAATCCTTTTTTTTATTTTTGTCATTTTTTTTCAATCAACCGACATGACAAAGAAAATATTCCTATAAAAAAAGCCGACATGAAACACTTCAAGTCGGCTTAATTATCATTCTTAAAAAATCAGTCGATTTTAACAAAATGCAATTCAACCGCTTTTAACAAAATCTGAACACGATTTTGTACTTTCAAAGCTCTTAAAAGCGAACTGACGTGCATTTTGATTGTCGGCTCGGCAACGCCCAATTTATGCGCGATTTGCTTATTGGAAGCGCCCTTTGCCAATTCTTTTAAAACGGCAACCTGACGCTCGGACAAATACATTCCGTTTCCGAGAGCATAATCTTCGCGCCGATATGGTTTTGTTTCCTGTTCCATCAATTATTCTCCTTTATGCGATTCATGCGAGGCGTGCATATCGTCCGATTCATCTGTTTCACTTGATTCGTGCGAGGCGTGCATATCGTCCGATTCACTTGATTCGTGCATTTCATCTGTTTCATCCGCTTCGCTTTCATCAGTTGATTGATGATGGTTCATTTTATTCATTTTGGCTTCTTTACAGGCAATTTTACGAGATATTAAATCCAACATGGTTTCATGATCATGATTTTTCGCCCAATCTTGCAACATATAAAGCACTTTTAACTTTTGTTGTTTGAGTTCCATAATTAAGTCTTGAATTTCAGACGGTAATTCGTCCCACGCTTCATGAATTTCATCTTTCAAAAGATGTTTTTCTTCCGGTGTTAATTTTTCATTTTGTTCCATAGTCATATTCCTTCCTTTCTTCCTTTTAAAATGTTAATTCCCCCAAGGGATAATACTTTCCGTTATTCTTCAAAGCAAATACCCCTCTTTACAGCTATCAGTTGTGCATTTGTTTGGTATTTGTCAAGAGAAAACGCCCTGATTTACCTCCTCAATAAGGCATTTTTTAATATTTTTCACAAAAACAGAAAATTATCCTCCTTTCATCTGATGTAACACTTCAACAGCATCATAATCATCGTTGATAATCGGTGCAAGTCTGACAAGGCTTTGATATTCCGCCAAAGCCTCGTGCGGCGTATTAACGGGCGGACGGGTTAAAATCGAACATATCGACAAAAACCGTTGCGCCGCTTCATCGCTTAAAAACGGCGTTTCAGCTGCCATTTCCGCCAACCCTGCTTCTTCGCCCGAACAATAACAAACGGCATCACAACCGGCATTTAAAGCCTTTTGCGTTTTTTCTCCCAAACGTCCCGATAAGGCTTTCATTTCAAGCGCGTCACTTAACAAAAATCCGTGAAAACCGATTTCACCGCGAATAATTTCCCGAATTACTTTTGCCGATTGCGTTGCCGGCGCCGTTTTATCCGCTGCCGATACAACAATATGCGCCGTCATTCCCATCGGACACACAGAGGCAAGTTTGCGAAACGGATAAAAATCTTTTTGAAGCATTTTCTCATCTGCCGTAATAACAGGTAACCGTAAATGCGGATCTGCCGTTGTGCGTCCGTGTCCCGGTAAATGCTTCATACACGGCAAAATAGCTTTTTCAAGATAAGTTTTAATAAAAATTTCTCCCAAATCGGCAACCGTCTTTTCATCATCGGAAAAACAGCGACTTTTCAGCACCGATGCCGTTTCAAACGTTAAAACATCAAGACAGGGCGCAAAATTGACGTTTACACCGGCTTTAAGTAAAATATCCCCCATTAAGCATGCCTGCAATCGCGCGGTTTTGGCGGCTTGATTAAAAGCCATACCGCCGATTGCCCGTTGTGCCAAAAAGGGTGTTTTCCTGCTTTCGAATCGACAAACCCTGCCGCCTTCCTGATCGGTAGCAATCAGCACGTTTTCACGTCCGATTACTTCCTTAATGCTCTGCGTTAATGCTTTTACCTGCTTTAAACTTCGAATATTGCGCTTAAACAGCGTTACCCCTAACGGATTAGCTTTCTCCAATATATGTTTTTCAAATGAAGTCAACTCTAAACCGGAAACAGATAACAAACAAGCCCGAACGGATTTCATTTTCTACCCTCGCTGTAACACACAGGAAAAAAAGCCGTCCGTCTGCGTTAAACAGGGCGAATAATGTGCCGTTTTAACAAGCCGAAACGATTGATTTTCCGCCAAAAATCTTTCTATTTGCTTTTCATTTTCATCTTGCAATATCGAACAGGTAATATAGACCAAAAAATGCCCGTTTTTTACATATTCTTTGGCTTGATTTAAAATATCAGCCTGCGTTTGAATCAGCGATTCAAGTTGATTTTGCGTGATTTTAAAGCGCATATCGGGCGTTCTGCGCCACGTTCCCGTTCCCGAACAGGGGGCATCCACCACAACGAAATCAAACTTTTTAAAACTTTCGGGTAAGCGCGAAACCGTTTTAATAATGCTGACACCGGCACGCTTTGCCCGTTTTACCAATTCACTCAACCGCTTATATGAGGCATCATATGCCAGAATACTGCCTTTATTTTGCATCATTTGGGCAAAAATCAGCGACTTGCCGCCCGCTCCCGCACAAAAATCAAAAACACTCATTTGCGGACGAATATTCAAATCAAGCGATAATAATTGCGCTCCTTCGTCCTGCACCTCGATTAAACCTTTTTTATAAGCTTTAACATTCGATAAATTAACATATTTTTGAAGCACGATACCCACCGACGATAAACGGCATTTTTCAACCGATAATCCCTCGTCTTTGAGCTGCGCCATAATTTTATCCCGATTACCGTTTGCCCTGAGTATAATCGGCGCCGTATCCGACAGCAGCGGTAATTCTTTTTCGGGATTTCGAATTTTGTTCATCAACCATGCGGGTGTTTCATATCGAACCCAATCGGGCGCACCCGATAAATCGGGAAGCGGCTGTTGCGCGCGTTGGACTATTTCAAGCATAGATGCTGTCGGATAAGCGTAATGCAGTCGATACCAATGCCGAATAACATGCCAAATAATGTGAAGCAACTCTTGCCGATCTTCCCCGACAATATACCGATGATTTTTAAAATAAGCGTTTAATATTTCGTTGGCAGTTTGCGGTTTAGCTTTAATTGTTTCCAACAATTCGGCGGCTAAAACTTGCTTTGACTCCGAAGACATTATTTTCCCTTACGATTCTTCCAAGAAACTGCGCAATTTTTTGGAACGGCTCGGATGTTTTAATTTACGTAACGCTTTTGCCTCAATCTGCCGAATTCGCTCACGGGTAACGGCAAACTGAACGCCGACTTCTTCCAATGTGTGATCCGAATTCATGCCGATACCGAAGCGCATACGCAACACCCGTTCTTCTCGCGGCGACAAAGTGGAAAGCACTGCCGTACACGATTGTCGTAAGTTTGTTTGAATGGCTGCTTCCAACGGTTGAATGGTGTTTTTATCTTCAATAAAATCGCCCAAATGCGAATCTTCTTCATCTCCGACCGGTGTTTCCAAAGAAATCGGTTCTTTGGCAATTTTCATAACTTTTTTGATTTTTTCAACCGACAAATTAATGCGCGGTGCTAATTCTTCCGGCGTTGGTTCATGTCCTGTTTCCAAAAGCATTTGTCGCCCTGTTTTGAGCATTTTGTTGATGGTTTCAATCATATGAACGGGAATACGAATAGTGCGTGCCTGATCGGCAATGGCTCTGGTAATGGATTGCCGAATCCACCACGTTGCATAGGTGGAAAACTTATAACCCCGTTGATACTCAAACTTATCAACCGCTTTCATTAAACCGATATTGCCTTCCTGAATTAAATCAAGGAATTGCAGACCGCGATTGGTATATTTTTTTGAAATGGATATAACCAAGCGCAAATTGGCTTCAATCATTTCCTGCTTGGCTTTATTCATTTCCTGACGCCCTTTTTTTACGGTCGAAACCAGACGTCGATATTCGGCAATCGGCATTTGAACTTCATCGACAATACTCATCAGTGCATTTCGAATTTCCTGAATTTCGGCGGCGTGATTGTCTTTAAACAAATGCCAAGCTTTACCGCCTTTTCTCTCTAATCGCGCCATCCATTTCGGATCGGTATCGCTGTCCTGATAAAATTTTAAAAAATCATCGCGTAATATTTTACACGCCGTTGCCAATCTTAAAAAGCGCCCTTCCAACACAATCAATCGTTGATTTACGTCGTTAATTTGATCAATCAACTCTTCCAGACGATTCGGATTAAAATGCAATGTTTTCAGTTTTTGAATTAATTCGCTTTTAATCACAAGATATGTTTTTTCCAGTGTTTTGGGAACACTCCGACGCATCAACAAATATTTTAATCTGTCTTGTTGCACTTTCTCAAACTGAACACGCAACACATCAATCGCTTGTAAAACCGCCATAATTTGCGGCTTTAACGTTTCTTCCATTTGCCCGATGGAAAGAGAGTTTTCATATTCATCATCATCTTCCTCATCATAATCAACATCAGGCTCTTCCGTTTCATCAATATCCGAATCAAACTCTTTTAACGAATCATCTTCCTCGTCAAACTCATCGGATTCATCGGACAGCTCATTTGTCAACCCTTCTTCAAAATATTCTTCCTCTTTTACAACGGGTTTGGCAGGCGTTTTTTTGGAGGGCGCGGCAATTTTTGCCGACATATGTGTTGTTTTTAATTCGCTTAACTCAAACGCGCCGTTTTTACGCACTTGTTCCAAATCATCTCGTCCGGAAGAAGCCTCTAACGATGTTTCCAAATCAATAATTTCACGCAAAAACAAATTGCCGTCACTCAATTCGCGATACCATGACGACAATGTATTTAAGACCAAGCGACTTTCCGATAACCCGCTGACCAAAACATTCATACCGGCATTAATGCGTTTGGCAATGGCAATTTCTCCTTCGCGCGACAACAATTCGACCGATCCCATTTCACGCAGATACATACGCACGGGATCATTCATTCGACTGCCCGCGTCAATCGGTTCCTGTTGCGTTTCCGATGAATCGCCGTTGATATTCAACCCCTGATTACCTGTCAGACTTTCCGTTAAATCGGTAATGTCTTCCGTTCCGTCAATAACGTTAATTCCGTCATCGACGAAAGAAGAAATAATTGTTTCGAGCATTTCTTCATCTTGTGTTTCGGAGGGTAAACATTTCCGAAGCTCATTCATTGAAATAAACCCGCGTTCTTTTCCTTTTTCCATTAATTTTTTTAATGACAAGCGGGTATCATTGGAGGAGGACAATGGTCTGTTGTCAACCAAGTCATTATTGTAAGAAAAAGCATTCATGGGCGCGCACCTTTAAGAAAAATTACCGCTATTATATACATTTTTTCAAAAAAAGTCAAGTATTTTTTATTCCGTCGCTTCAAGTTTTTCTATTTCTTCGGTTATCTGCTTGATTTCTTGCCATAATTCGGGCGTTTGATTTTTGGCAAATAATTTCAATTTTTCTTTTTTTGTCTGATAAAGTGTTTTAATTCGAATAGAATCCAACCACTTATTGATTTCCGCTTGAACGGTTATCGGATCTTTATCCGATTTTTCAATAATTTCCACTTCAAGCGGTAAAACTGTTTCTTCTTCATCGGTTAAATATTTTTTCATTTCCGCGCCGGTTATATCGGGATTTTCAACCAAGCGTTGCGAAACTTTTTCAAACAAGTGTTGCGTTTCGGGGGTTTGAAATTGCGGTAAAAAGGCTGTTTCCAATATTTTTTGTCCTTGTTCGGGATAACAAATCAAATAAGCCAACATCATTCGCGATTCCCGATCTTCCGTCGGACGCAAAATGCCGCCGGATGAACGAAACATTACAGCCGCTCTTTCCCGTTTGCGCTGATGTGCCAACCGCCACAATCGGTTTTTCATTTCCCGAACATACGATGTCCGCACACGCTCATCTTTAATTCGTCCGATTGTGTCGGAAACATCTTTTTCCAATTTAGCAAACCGTTCGGGCGTATCAATCGAGCGATTTTCCAACAAGGTATTCCAAAGTGTATCGGCAAAAGATTGCGCTTTGTCTAACGCCTCCTGAAACGCCTGCGGCGATTTTTTTCGAATCATATCATCGGGATCGAACGGATCGGGCAAAAACACAAACTGTAACGATTTACCCGGCATTAAAATATCTAATGCCCGATATAAAGCACGGACAGCCGCTTTGCGCCCCGCCAAATCGCCATCGAAACAAATAATCGGCTCATCGCACGCCTGCCAAAGCAATTTCAGCTGTTGCTCGGTAAAAGCCGTTCCGAGCGGTGCGACGGCATTTGTAAAACCGGCGCTGTGCAAAGCAATCACATCCATATATCCTTCGACCAACACCGCTTGATTTTTTTTCCGAATAGTTTCCACCGCCTGCGAAAGCGCATATAATTGTTCCCCTTTATGAAACAACGTTGTTTCGGGCGAATTCAAATATTTCGGTTCACCTTTTTCCAACAATCGTCCGCCGAACGCAATCACTTTTTGACGGCGATTTAAAATCGGAAACATCACGCGCTCATAAAAGTAATCATGACGGGCTCGTTTTTCCGCGCTTTCGACAATGAGTCCCAGTGAGGCGGCAACCGACAACGAAAATCCTTTTTCCGTTAAATATGCCATCAAGCCCGACCCTGACGGTGCATAACCCAACCGAAAAGCTTGCGCCACTTCTTTCGTAATCCCGCGATTTTGAAGATACTGCCTTGCTTTCTCACCGCGCGCCGAAAACAACTGTTCCTGAAAATAAGCACAGGCGGCTTCCATAATCGCCAAATCATTATGAAGCGTTTCCTGCTTTTTCACATCATCCGCCGTCATTTGCGGCACAGATAAACCGACCAAATGCGCCAAATGCTCTACCGCTTCCGTAAACGGCATTTTTTCGCTTTCCGTTAAGAAGCGTATGGCATCTCCGTGCGCACCGCACCCGAAGCAATGATAAAACCCTTTATCATCATTCACGGTAAACGACGGCGTTTTTTCATGATGAAACGGACACAGCCCCAAATATTCCCGTCCGCGTCTGGTCAGCTTGACTTTTCGGGAAATCAACTGCGATAATGTTACACGTTCGCGAAGTTCATCCAAAAATCGAGGCGGAAAAGGCATTTGTTTTTCATCATCCTAGCTTAACAGCGACTTAATCAGTCCCGATGCCATACCCATATCCATTTGTCCGGCATATTTTGCCTTTAAAGCCCCCATAACTTTACCCATATCTTTGAGAGACGAGGCTTGAACCTCCGAAATTAAAGCTTGAATGGCGCTTTTGGCTTCTTCTTCACTCATTTGTTTCGGCAAAAATTCGGAAATAATATCAATTTCCGCCTGTTCGGACGCCACCAAATCTTGCCGATTACCTTGCATGTAAAGCGAAATACTTTCTTTCCGTTGCTTAATCATACTTTGCAACAGCGCTAAAATTGCCTGATCATCAATTCCGTTCATTATGCCTTTGGGACGCGCTTCAATATCTTTATCTTTAATGGCAGCGTTAATTAACCGAACGGTTGCCGTTCTTTTTTCATTTTTTGATTTTAATGCCTCAATCAAGGCGTTTTTTAATTGTTCTCTGATCATTTCATCCTCTTTCATTTATAATTGAAACTTTAAAAAGCATAACAAAGAAAACGAAAAAAAGCAAGGGATTTTTATGAAAGAAATCCTGTCGGAATTCGAAAGGACGGAATTTCCGCCCTTTCATATGAGATACGTTTATTCACACACCTTTTGAAAGGAGAATAAACGTTTTGATTTTTTATTGTTATCTTATGCAAAGCGGCTCAGATAAACTTTTTTATTTGATAATCGAAGTCGAAACGACTTTTCCGTCAAATAAAACATTATTTTGATTTTTATCCTCTGTCGCCTGTTCTGCTTCTTCTCCGAAAGGAGCGAAAAAGAAAACAAAAAACACGCAAAGCATTAAGACGAAAACAACTGAAAATCGACGCAACATTTTTTCTCCTTTCAAAAGTGAAATGAGAGGTCAAACAAGAAAAGTCAATCGTTTTTACCGTTTTCCCGACTATTGAATAAAGACAGAAACATCTTTCAAGTTAAAAAACCTGTTTTTTTCTGACAAGGCAAAGAAAATTTTTAGAATTTTAAAGGGATTTGTCGGGTTTATTTTGTCTTCGTAAAATGCTATAAGGCAAGTCTTTTTCCATTTGAATCCCCTCAAAAATTGTATTTCGAATATTCATGGAAAGCTGTTTATCCCACGAAGGATCCGTTTCCATACTTTTGAAAAGCGGTCTTAAAAGCCGATTTAAGTTTTCATTGTATTTACAATGAGAAAGCGCTGATTTATTATGCCAAATGGCAATTCCGTTTTCCCAAACGGTTAAGGTGGCGTTCGAGGCGGGACGAAGTTTCCCGATGTTTTCCTTGTCAAATGCCCGATTTTCGGTAACCAAAACCATTAACTGTTGATTTTCATCTTTTGAAAAATATAAATGCGTAAATTGATCCACATCATTGACAAAACACGAAAAAGGCTTCATAAAAACAGCATAGAGTCTGTCATTGTTTTTTTTCGTTCGCACACCCGGCACGCGATATCCCGGTTTATTCCAGCCCATTGTTTCTTTAATTTGCAGACGTAAGGCTTGTTCTTCGCTTATTTCTTTCATTTAACCCTCCTATAAATTATCGTTCGTTACTCAACTTCATTCCAATGAAGTCTCTTATATTTTTAACATGCCATTTTTTACAAAAAAACGCTTCAATTTTAAGACATCCCATTAACATTTGAGATAAATCAATCTGGGAGTCAATATTATTCTTTGACAGATGCTCAAACAACGGACCGTAGAGCGGTTCGGACACATTGCTGTGATAATTGTAAGAAAAAATGCTTTTACCGTTATGGAAAGCCGTCATATTTTGTTGAGAATAAGTATTGGGAATATTATGATTTTCCGATTTTTGCGCGTCTGTTACTTGTGTTTCACGCAACACAACCGCCCATTTATTTGCAGGGGTTTCATAATAATATAATTTTGAAAAAAAATCGTTTGTTAAACCGTAGGGTACGACCATAGCGGCAAAAAACTCATCATTGACACGACGCGAAAAAATAACCGGCAAATAATTTTCATTTTTATATTTCGGCAAATGACAAAACTTGCAAATATATTTTCTGAAATCGGTTCCTTCTTGTTTTATGCTCGGCATAGCATTGCTCCTTCAATATTAAAAAATCTTTATTGATATTATTATATCACAAAAAGCCGAAAATGCAACCTAAAAATTTTATTTATTGAAACCCTCAATAAAATCAACTTTAAAATTGCGCAACACTTCCACCCATTCTTTCAAATCGGCTTCTTTCATTTTCGAATGCGATTTTACCTGCGCCAAACAATATCCCATGGCAGAGGGGAAAATGCGACCGACAATATAAAGTTTTTGTTTCTCATTCACTTGCGTTTCGAAATAGCGATTTTCTTCATCTTGTTCAAGGGTATCCAATTCGGCATCTTTGACACGAAAATCAGCCACAACGCGATCATTGACATAGCCGTAACCGAACTCTTTTTTGTCGGTATAACATTTTAAATCAATAATGCTTTTCCATTTTCCGGATTGATAATCATCATCACGCGAAGCAAACACAACATGCAGATTTTGCCCTTGTTTTTCAATGGCGCGCGGACGCCACACCGATTCTAATTTTGTATTGACGGCTTTTAATATTTTGCTTTTCATATCTTCCGAAACACGCCATTTGGCTTCTTGTTCCCGCTCAACCGTTGTTAATTTTTTCTGCACGACTTCTTTATCGGCACCTTTGAGTTTTTTTGACTCCAACGCCTGATTATAATAAGCGATACTGTCTTCATAATCTCCTCTTCCCGCATAATATTCGCCGAGCAGCGCCTGCGCTTGCCATTCATTCGGAAAATCGTTAATTGTATTTCTTAAAACCCGAACGGCACTTTCCGTTTCGTTATTCATAATCAGTGCCATACCCAACATATAGTGTGATTTATAAAGCTTGGAATCATAATCAATCGAGTTTTGAAAAGCATAAACGGCGTTTTGAAATTCTTGTTTTTTATAAGCCGTCATACCTGCCTCATAAGCATTTTCGGCATGATTAACGCCTTTTTGCTTTTTGGCGGCAATACCCGATGAGCTGCACAGCAAAGCACCCGCGAGTAAACAAACAACCCCCAAAGCATAGATTTTACGCATTTCTTATCCTTTCCGCACCATATGACTGTATCCGACTTTTTCTTCCGCCGTCAACCGATTTTCCACTTTTTCAAGTGCTTTAAAAATTTCTTCCGGTTCCGAAGCAAAATCAATATAATCAATTTTTTCCTGATTCAACGTTCCGTCTTGCAACATATTGAACAATAAACCGCCGAGCGGATTCCAGAAATGATTAAAGTTCAAGAAAATCAACGGTTTTTTTTCAATTTCCTTTGTTTGAATTGCCACGGCGAAATCAGAAACCTCATCAATGGTACCCCAACCGCCCGGACCGACCAAAATAGCTTCGCCCAACGTCATCATTCGCCGTTTTCGTTCTGCCAAATCATTCACAACGGTAATTTCATCCCGATGAAACACCGATAAATCACGGCATTGCAAATCTAACAGTTTTTGTGTGGTAATACCGATAACTTTACCGTTTTTATTGCGAACACCCTGAAAAGCCGAACCCATCATTCCCTCATCACCGATACCGTAAACCATGGTAATATTGTTTTCAGCCAAAATTTCACCGACACGGCGCATCGGTTCGCGATAAACGGATGAAATGGAAGAAGCGGCTCCTGCCCAAACGGTAATTGTATGATATTTATTCATTTTTTTATTCTTTCCTTTTATAATCAAATAAGATAGCTTGATTATATGATAAGAAAAGGAAAAATTCAACCTTTTTTATTGCATTTCGCAAAAAAAGTAAGGAAGAAGAACATTTTTCTCTTGAATTTTTGAAAAATCTTTCTTATGCTAAATGAAAAAGAAAAGGAGAAAAGTGATGAGTGAAACAAAAAAATGGGTTTGTACGGTTTGCGGTTATGTTTATGACGGTGAAACGCCGTTTGAAGAATTGCCCGATGATTGGGTTTGTCCGATTTGCGGCGAAGGGAAAGACGTTTTCGAACTGCAATAGACAAGCGTTTTTTAATGTTTTTAAAAGATGGGAATACAGCCCGTTTTTAAAGAGCAATAAACAAACGTTTTTTTTAAGTTTTTAAAAGAGCCGTTTTTTAACGGGCAAGGTATTTATTTTTCTGCTTGACATTGATTTTGAGTGTCTTTATACCTTTAAGGCAGGTCATGTGTACTTCAAGGCATGAAATTCTCTTAAAAGACATTTTTTATAACCCCAAAAGGAGTAGAAACTCAAATTTCTGCCCTTTTTTGGTGTCTTTAACAAGTTTTTTTTAGGCAACTTTTCTTCTTTTTCGACTTTCAGCGTTTTTTCCGCTTTTGATTATTTTTTTTCCTCGTTTGATTTTAAGCAACCAATCGACTTATCGACAAACAGGGAAATGATTACCGTCAGCCGCTTCATGCCCGTATAAACAAGAACCTACTCTGCCTACTATCCGTGCTGACAAATCAATGCGAATCGGTTTCATATCAAATACCGAATCCGTTACCCATACACCACCTAATGTTATAAGTTCTTGAATTTCCTGCGCCCGTAGTGCAATATTATCCTCTTTATATTGTTCTATATCTCCCGATGTCTTATGGCAATAAGCAAATTTGTTATTTTTCAGTACTTGAATCATTTGATTTTGATTAGCGCATTGGAAAAATGCCATATCAAGCATATTCGGTGATTGATAACCATTTTCCGAACAATTTGTCCCGTCTTTTCCGGCTCGTGCTTCGCATAAACGACATGTATTCCAATAAGTATAACCGGTTCCCGTAACAGCCCACACTTCCGCGCCATCAGAAAGTTTTTTATATAACGGCAAGTTAAATTGTTTGCAAAAACCTGTTTCACCGTCAGTATAATCATCTATTTTGGTTTTATGACAATAATAATCATTTCCGAATGTTTTAAAACATAAATTGTTATCTTTGCACCCGCAAGATTCACCGTTCCATGGCTGATTTGCAGGGCACGCTTTGCATTCATTGTTGTCCTTGTCCCATAAAGGCTTTTTCGAATCAATTTCAGCACAACTTTTGCAGGTGTTGTTATCACATTTTGGTGTATCGGGTTTGCTTTCACAATCACTATTTCCCCTGCATTCCACGCATTGATTTATATCTGTATTACAAACAGGCGTATCAGTCTTATCAGAGCAATCGTCATCTGCTGTGCATTCCTTACAATCTGTTCCATTCCATACAAGCCCTTCATCACAGCTTTTGCAGGTATTATCCTCACAATATTCCGTATGCGCACATTGATTATCTTCATAACATTTCACACATACATGACGAGTCTTATCACAATAAGGCGTGTTTTTAAATTCTTCACAATCCGTATCTTCTTTACACGACTTTAACTCCGATATGGCTTCCGCTGAAAACACCGCATGTATATTATTATTTCCCTCTTGACATTCTTCATTGTCGGCTTCTATTGTTTCCGTTGTGATTTCAAAACCGATTAACTCACTCATTCCCTGTATTAATTTCGAAAGCGGGCGACATATCTCTTGCGATATATTTTTCATTTCAATAT
>CANQKV010000030.1 GCA_947624545.1 uncultured Alphaproteobacteria bacterium
GCCCGATAGCGGTTCATTGCCATAGAATAGCCGGCAATACCGCCGATTGATAAAACGCCGATAATGGCTAAAACGCCAAGCATTTCAACCATTGACCGACCAGATTCTTGAGTTTTTTTCATGGTCTTGTCCTTTCTTTATTTTGTTTTTCCGCTCACCGAACGAAAAAACGATGTTTTTTTTAAGGCATTAACGCCTCTTTTTCTGTTGAGAGAGTTTTTCTCTCACTTTTAATTATAAATGACTTTTTTCTTCTTTGCAATCTTTTTTTTATATTTTTTTAACATTTTTCCTTGTTTTTTTGAAAATACCCCCCTTTTTAAGCTTTTTTTAATATATTTGCCTTTTTTTAAAGCCGTTTAAACAAAAAACACCCCGTCAGTTGTTTAACAGGCATTGTTTAACAAGCTTTAAATTATTCGTTTGAATAATTTGGCAACCGAACAAGTTGATTTTCGCTTTCTTCTTCCCGCACACGCGGAAACGCCGATAAAGTGCTGTTCTTTTCGTTTTGTTTTTTCTCGTGTTCAATATCAACCTGATCTTGATTCAACTTCTCAATCGGAATTAATAATTCTTTTTCTCTTACTTTTATCGGCGAAATATAAATATAAACACGGTTTTTCTTTAAAACTTCATCTAAATCATTATGCGTTAAGGCGTTATACTTTTCCGAAATTGTCAAGCCCTCATAATTCAAAGCGTTAATGTCGGCACCGTTTTGATGTAAAGAATTTACCATTTGATATTGCCCGATTTTCGCCGCCACCGTTAACGGATACAGCCCGTCTTTATTCTCTTGATTGAAATTGGCACCGGCTTGCTTTAAAAACTCAATCAAATGACAATGATTGCCGTAAACAGCATACATAACAACCCCTTCGCCATTGTTATCAACCAGTTGCAAATCGCCCCCCGCTTTCAAAAGCTTCTTCATTGTCTTTTCATCGCCGTTGCTTGCGGCAATAATTAAAGGCGTTTGCCCGTGAAAATTGCGGGCATTGACATTAACGTTGTTTTCAAGCAAAAAGTCAATCAGCTTCTCGTTTTTATGCTCAACCGCCACATGCAATAACGTGTTTAACGAATTATCCCGACTTTCAAAAGATTTTTCGGCATAAGGTATTAACATTTTTAAAATATTAAACCGTTCGGGCTTTTGCGCCGCCAATGTCATTAACGTTGTACCCGTTATATCAAATTCTTCAAGCTGCGGCTCGCCGTAAAATAAACATGTTTGAACGTTTTGCGGTAACCCCGCTTCAATGGCGTACCACATCGGCACTCTGTTTTTTCTGTCATGCGCCCCCATCCACACCGAAGAATCCATGGCAACATGATGAAACGTATCGGCATTTTTATTGGAAGCGGCATAATGCGCGATTGTGCGTTTGTCGTTATCCGTTGCCGAAATATCAGCCCCGCGTTTCAACAAAAATTCAACCTCGTTCCATGTGCCGACCTGACTGATATATAACAAAGCCGTACAACCGTTTACATCTTTTGCATTCACATCGGCGCCCTGCTTTAATAACTTTTCAGCCTGTTCAAAATTTTTTGAAGAAACGGCAAGCAAAAACGCTTTATTTAATTTTTTTTGTTCGGCAACGTTTTTTTTCATTTATATCCTTTTTATTATTTATTGCATTTTACCACAAAAAGGGCGGATTGTCAAGATTTTTAAACGCCGTTTCTTTCTTCGGCAAAAACTTTTTAAACCGTCAACCGCGCCAGTTCGCCCAGAAAACGCTTAACCGCTTTTATTTTTTCGCCACCGCTTCCCCACGGTCGGAAAACAACCAGTTTATTGTCGGGTCTTAATCGAACGGTTCCCGCCTGCGATGTAATAAACGTAATTAACTTTTGCGGTGCGGGAAAAGTGTTTTGCCAAAATCCGATAACGGCGCCTTTGTCGTTCAGTTGAAACGAATCGATATAAGCGGCACGACACATAATTTTAAGCTCAACGCTTGTAAACAAATTAGCCACCGATTCGGGATACGCACCGAAACAATCAACAACTTCTTCTTTCAAAGTTTCCAATTCATCAAATGTTTGAGCCGTTCCGATTTTGTGATAAAGCTCTAAACGGGATTGAAAATCGGGAATATAGCTTTCGGGAATTAATACGGACAGCCCCAATGAAAGTTGCGGCGAAAAAGAAACAATCTCGCCTTTTTGCTGCTTTTGTTTTAATTGTTCGATGACTTCCTGCAACATTTTTTGATATAACGCCACCCCGATTTCACGAATATGCCCCGATTGCTCTTTTCCGAGCAGATTCCCTGCGCCGCGAATATCCAAATCACGCCCTGCCAGCTGAAAGCCTGCCCCGAGTTTATCAAGACTTTGCATCACTTCCAGCCGCTTTTGCGCCGATTCGCCCAATCGGTACGGCGGTAACGTTAAATAGGCGTATGCGCGCATTTTTCCCCGTCCGACACGCCCGCGCAACTGATACAATGATGCCAATCCGAACATATCGGCACGATAAACAATCAACGTGTTGACAAATGACATATCCAATCCCGATTCGATAATGCCCGTCGCCAACAAAATATCAAATTGACGCGATTGAAAATCCTGCATAATTTTTTCAAGCCGACTCCCTGACATTTGCCCGTGCGCTTTCACAATTTTCAAGTCAGGCGTCATTGCCGAAAGCAATTTTTCCACTTGCGGCATATCGGCAATGCGCGGCGTGACAACAAACACACCTCCGCCTCGGAAATGCTCACGCAATAAGGCTTCTTTAATCATAACGGGATCAAACGGCAATACAAATGTTTTAACCGCCAGTCTGTCCAAAGGTGGTGTTGCAATAACGGATAACTCTTTCACGCCCGCCAATGATAATTGAAGCGTTCGCGGAATGGGCGTTGCGGAAAGCGTTAATACATGCGCATTTTTTTGCATTTCTTTCAACTTTTCTTTATGCGCCACGCCGAAATGTTGTTCTTCATCAATGATAACCAATCCCAAGCGTTTAAAATGAACGGAATCGGACAATAACGCATGCGTTCCGATAACAATGTCGGTTTGTCCGTTCGAAAGCGCTTCTTTTACCGCTTTGGCTTGTTTGGGTGTACTTAATCGGGAAAGCGATTCAATATGAATCGGAAACCCTTTGAAACGCTCCCGAAACGTTAAAGTATGTTGACGAACAAGTAACGTCGTCGGCGCAACAACGGCAACCTGAAAACCGTTAATCGCCGCTATAAATGCCGCCCGCAACGCCATTTCCGTTTTGCCGAAACCCACATCGCCGCATACAAGCCTGTCCATGGGCTTGCCCGATGATAAATCTGCTTCAATTTCCTTAACGGTTCGTAATTGATCCTCTGTTTCAACATAAGGAAACCTTAAACAAAACTCTTGATAAGCTTCATGAGGCGCAACCAATGTTTCGGCAGTGTTAAGCGCCCGAAGCCCTGCCGTTTGCATCAGTTTTTCCGCCATGGCAAACAAATCTTTCCTGACCCTGTCACGCCGATGAATAAAGGCAGAACTGCCCAAAGTATCCAAAAGCGTATTTTCATCGCCCGAGCCATATTTTGACAGCGTATCCATATTTTCAACCGGCACAAACAATTTATCGCCTTTGGCATATTCCAATGCAACACAATCATGCGTGACACCCCCCGTTTCAATGGGTTTTAACCCGATAAATCGTCCGATACCGTGCGTTTGATGAACAATTAATTCGCCAACCGATAAAACCGCCACATCAAAAACTTTGTTTTTCCGCTTTGTCGGCTGTCGAATAACCTGACTTTCACCCAACACATCGCTTTGCGTAATCAGGCGCATATGCTCATCATAAAAACCGTTTTCAAACGGCGCAACCAAAACGGCAGGCGCTTTATCTAACGCCTCTTTTAAAGAAGAGGCTTCAAAAAGCGAAAGCCCGTGCGCTTCCATAACCCCTTTCAGGCGCAATAAACTTCCTTTGGAAAAAGCCGTAAAAACACAGCGACGCGTTTCATGTCGCACCAAATCGACACAGGAATCAAACGCGTTCCGATCTTGCATTTTTTGGGTAAAAACATCCCCTGCCCGCGCTCCCATATCTGTTTGACCGGGCTGAACAAACGGCGAAAAAACACAGACATCTTTCGATTCCAAAATTCGTTGAATCTCTTCAACCGTTAAATAAAGCCAGCGCGGACGAACGGGTATATATTTATCATCTTGCATTAACGGATTTTTTAAATAAAGCTGTCGGGCTTCATAATATTCTTCAATCAACGATTCTTGCGCCAAAAAAGCTTCTTCCGTTCTGTTTTCCATAGAAAACGAAACATTCGGCAAATAATCAAACAAGGTTTGCAATTCTTCATGCAATAACGGCAAAAAATGTTCTAATCCCGATACATTCTGCCCGTTTGAAACGCTTTCATAAATAAAATCGTTTCCGTCAAAACCGTTCATTTGCCGATAACGGGTGCGAAACAAAGCAATGCTTTCGGGCGTTAAACGATATTCACACACCGGCTTAATGACCATTGACTCCGTTTCGGATATTGTTCTTTGCGTTGTTTCATCAAACAAACGAATCGAATCAATTTCATCACCGAAAAAATCTATTCGAAACGGATGCGTCGTTCCACCCGAAAAAACATCGATTAACCCGCCGCGAACGGCATACTCGCCTGCTTCCATTACCGTTCCCGTTAAATGATAACCGTTTTCGCTTAAAAAATAACGCAATTTTTCCAACGAATAACAACTGCCCTTGTGAAGCGATAAAACCGTTTCTTGAAAAAACGAAATCGGCGGCAGCTTTTGCATAACAGCGGCGGCAGTCGTCAACAAAAGTGTTCCCGATGATTTTGATTTCACTGTTTTTTCTTGCTGATCCAATCCCGCCAAAAAAGTTAACGTATCAATTCGCGCACCCGTTACGGACAGGCGCGGCGAAGCACGATCATACGGCACCGTATCCCACGGTAAAAACGTCATGACTTTTATCTCCGGCGCAATAACGGACATTGTTGCTTCCAATGCGTGTAATTGACGTTCATCGGGCAAAATATGACAATGCACCAATCCTTTTTTAATCAGTCGTTTTAAAACAAATCCCTGATAACCTTTCGGAACGCCGCAAACGTTTTTTTTCGTCATTAAAACTTTTCCTAAAAGAAATTAAATCCGACCGTAAATAATTTTTCCGCTTCATGAACTTTTCCGCGTTCAACAAACAAGATAACAATATCTTTCGGCTCAACTTTCAAATCATCATTTGCGGGCAAAAATACATCTTGCCGAATCAGACCCGCAACAACAATGCCTGCGGGAATTTTTGTCTTTCCGAGCGGATGTTTTGTAATTTTAGCCGTTTCCAACGCTTCAACTTCTAAAATTTCACCGATACCCGACTGCAAAAAATAGTCATTTTTGACACGCCCTTTGCGAATATGCCTTAAAATGGCGGAAACTAAAACAGCATTCGGCTCAATGGTAATATCAACCCCCAATCCCGTTACCAAATCCTGATACAACGGATTGTGCATTAAAGCACATGTTCTGTCAACCCCGTTTCTTTTGGCAATCAACGATAACAAAATATTGCTTTCATCGGTATGCGTGGTTGCAATGGCTATTTGATAAGCATTTAAGTTCAAATCGTCACTGATAGCATCATCTAACCCGTTGCCGTGAATAACGAGCGTATTTTCCAAGCGTTCCGCCAAAAAGCGCGCACGCTCTTCGTTTTGTTCGACAATCGTCACATTTTCGGCAAAAGATGTTTGTTCCAGCGTTTTAGCTAATTGATAGCCGACGCGTCCGCCCCCGAAAATAACCATATACTTCGGCGATACCGTTTCATAACCTAAAATATCCAACACTTCCAAAAACGATTTCGAATCGGCGATTAAGAAAATATCATCTCCCGGGCGCAACGCCGTTTCCATTAAATTAAGCAATCTTCTCCGACGTTTCAACGCCACAAAACGCACGGGAAGTCCTGCCGTTATTGCCATTAAATCCGCCGTTTTTTTACCGACTAAAATCGAACCGCGACGACACCTTAAACCAACCATTTTCAATCGCCCGTCCGCTAAATTAACCAAGTCGGATGAAAAAGCAACCGACAATGATCCCAACACCTGGTGTGCCGTTTCAACTTCGGGCGATAAGACCACATCAATACTTTGTGCCTGTAAAAACGATTTATATTTTGCCGATAAATATTCCGATGAGCCGATACGAGCAATACGAGTCGGCACATTAAATACCGAACGTGCCACGCCGCAAGCAACAATATTCGTTTCATCGGAACCGGTAACCGCCAATAAAACATCCGCATTTTCCGCTCCGGCTTTTTCAAGCGTTGCCGGATAAGCGGAAGAACCCGTAATTGTTTGAATATCAAGTTGTTCGCTTAAATTGGCAAGACATTCTTCATCGCTGTCAATCAACACGATTTCGTTATTTTCAGCACGCAAATATTTTGCCAATCCGACACCGGCCTGCCCGGCTCCCGCAATAATAATTTTCATTTATTTCCCCTTTCAGGTTTTGTAAAAAAGCCTTTAATCAATTTTCGCACCAAATCAGGCGATTCGGCACGAAACATTTGCTCACAAAAAGTTTGACGACCGATAAACCATTTTGCATAATGCGCTAAATGTTTCCGTGAAGCATAAAGCCCTTTCGGACCGTAAAACGAAAGCATTTTTTCAAAATGTTCCGTCACTGTTTCTGCCAAAGCGACTTCACATCGTTCTCCCGTTTCCATAATTTTCAAAAGCCACGGCTCACCCCACAAAGCCCGACCGATCATAACTCCGTCGGCATCGGAAAGCGTTAACGCCTCTTCTAAAGAAGCATCATCGCAAATATTGCCGTTTACAATTATTTCACAGTCGGATAACGACAAATTTTTTAAAGCTTGCCAATTCGGAGTACCCGAAAATCCCTGTTTTTTTGTTCGTGCATGCACAATCAACCGTTTGACGCCTGCCGAAACCAAACGCGGTGCAAAACAACAGATTTCATCGGGCATTTGCCAACCCAATCTTGTTTTAACCGAAACGGGAACAGAAACGGCATTGGCAACGGCTTCGACAAGACGCGTTGCCGAATCGATTTCTTTCATTAATGCCGCACCGCATCCGTCCGTTACCAATTTTCGAATGGGACAACCCATATTTATATCAATACCGACAGCGCCTTCATTTTCCGCTTTTTGCGCTGTATAAATCATATCATCGACATTATTTCCGATTAATTGCACAATAATATTCTCTTCATTTTGAATATCCATTGCGCGCAAGGCTGATTTTAAACCTTGTCGGTAAAAACGGGCGGAAACCATTTCCGTATAAAGCGGCGCTCGGGTAAAATGTCTGACAATTTGCCGAAACGGTTTATCCGAAATACCGACCATCGGCGCCCCATATACGATTCGTTGATTCGTTTTTTTATCATTCATGGCAATTCCACCGATGTTAATTTCAACCAATCACTTTCATGACGCCACTGATGTTTCACTCCGCGCAACTCGGCTTGTTCTTTTTGTTTTTTTAAGTTTCGGTAAACAGCTAATTGCGGGGAATGACTTATCAAATCTTTTTCATTCGGAAATAAGTTTTTCAGCGCTTTTTCCAACCATAAGCACGCCGCATTAAAATCTTCTTGTGCGGCATAAAGCGTTGCCACTTTAAATTGTGCGGGTGTATAATTTAATTTTCCCGCTTTTGCAAACCAATAAAGTGCCTTTTCGGAATCGGACAATAAAATTTTATTTTCCGAATAAATTTCGCCTAAACGCATACACGCTTCGGGAACGTGATTATCACATGCCTTTTGATAAAAGGAAACGGCTTTTTGCGGATTTTCATCAACATTTTTTCCTGCCTCATAAGCCTGAGCAATGACAAACTGACTATCGGCATCTCCGCTATCCGCCAGGCGCGCATGCCAAGCCAAATCCCAATATTCGTCACTTTGCGCTCTCATGGAATTCGGATTTTTTTTCAAATACTTTTGCAAAGAAATTTCATTTTTCTTTTGCAGCTGATTATGTTTTTGAATTTCCATAATGGCGGCTTTATCGTCGTCGGACAATTCGGCAGCCCGACATAAAATTGACTTTTGAGTAAGAAAAGTCAAACCGAAAAGCAGAAAAAAGCAATAAAAAGGTTTTATTTTCATTTGAAATATGATATAGCATATTTTAACACGAAAGGAAAGAAAAAATGGTAAAAAAAGTAATAATTATCGGTGCGGGGCTTGCCGGAAGCGAAGCGGCATGGCAACTTTTAAAGCGAAACATTGCCGTTCAAATGATTGAAATGCGTCCTCAAAAGTCAACACCGGCGCATAAAACGGATTTATTCGGCGAGCTGGTTTGTTCCAACTCGCTCCGCGCTGATGATGATATGCAAAATGCTGTCGGGTTGCTGCACGCCGAGTTACGGGAAATGGATTCGTTGATTATGCAGGCGGCAGACGCGACAAAAGTACCTGCCGGAGGCGCATTGGCAGTCAATCGAACGGATTTTTCTTCATACATTACCGATACGCTTAAAAGTCATCCGCTTTTTTCACTGAAAACAGCCGAATCAGGTTTACCTGCTTGTACCGATACACCGATTATCGTTGCAACAGGACCTTTAACGAGTGATAAAATGGCAGCGGATATTCAAGCCGTTACAAAAGAAGAATCGTTGCATTTTTTTGATGCCGTTGCCCCCATTGTTTATACCGACAGTATTGATATGAGTCAAGCATGGTATCAATCGCGCTATGACAAGGGCGATCGATTTGACTATTTAAACTGTCCGTTGACGAAAGAAGAATATAATCTCTTTCTCGATGCTTTAATAACAGGCGAAAAAGTTGAATTTAAGGAATGGGAAAAAAACACGCCTTATTTTGAAGGCTGTTTACCTGTTGAAGTTATGGCAGAACGCGGACGGCAAACCCTTTTGTTCGGACCGATGAAACCCGTCGGACTTTCGAATCCGCATGAAGACGGACGACGTCCGTTTGCCGTATTACAATTACGGAAAGAAAACAAAGAAGGCACGCTTATGAATCTGGTCGGCTTTCAAACAAAGCTCACTTACGGCGCACAAAAACAAGTTTTTCGTTTAATTCCCGCTTTAAAAAATGCCGAGTTTGCCCGATTGGGCGGTATTCATCGCAACACATTTGTTTGCTCTCCGAAAGTGTTAACGGAAAGATTGTCATTAAAAGCGCAGCCGAACGTAAAACTTGCCGGACAGATTACCGGCTGTGAAGGGTATGTGGAAAGTACGGCAATCGGTTTATTGGCAGGACTTTTTACAGCTGATTCGCTCTTACCTTTACCGCCTGCGGAAACAGCACTTGGGGCAATGTTAAAACACATTACCGTTTCGGGCGAAAGTGATCTTTTTCAGCCGATGAACATTAATTTCGGGCTTTTTCCGCCGCTTGACGCCTCTTTCTTCAATTCAAAACATCATTTACCCAAAGGAAAAGAAAGAAAACTTCTTTATACCGAACGCGCCAAACAAGCGTTGAAAAATTGGAAAAAACAGTGTTCATCAGCTTCTTTGTAATTGTTTCAATCTCTTGAAATTTTTATTGCATTTTAATGTATTATTTGCTATAATAAATAAAGGAGAAAGAAAATGAGTTCCGAAAAGCAACCCGAAACAAAAAAAACAAACACTAACATTATTGACATTGTTGTCGATGGTGCTTTTGATATGATTACACTTCCGTTTAATCTCAAAAGGCTCAATGGCGAGAATTATGTTCCATTGAAAGGAAAAGATTTTTATAAAAACAAAAAATTGAACGATAATTATGTTGTTATTTTGCATAAAGATACCTATGCGTGGTTATCGTATAAAAGCAGAAAAGTGGCGGAAGGTCATGTTTCGGAAAAAGGACGTGAAGGTTTGTGGTTTGAATACGGAAACTATGAGGGTTCCAAACCGAATGTTGTCATTCAAGCGGAATATAAAAACGGACAGCTGCACGGCTCGTTTCAAGAAAAAAAGATTATTTCAAATGAAACCTATACGACAACGGGGGCATATAAAAACGGTAAAAAACACGGAACATTTACCAGTCAAAAAGGCAGAATCATTTATGAAAAAGCATTTTATCAAAATGATGAATTAATTAAACGATATCAATATGATGACTCGGGAAAATTATTATATGTTGACAAATTTGCGCAAAATACTCCTGAATCTGATTCGTCTGCAAAATCTGGAATTGCGCAAAATACTCCTGCGCCTGATTCGTCTGCGAAATCTCGAATTGCGCAAAATACTCCTGCGCCTGATTCGTCTGCAAAATCTCGGATTGCGCAAAACAGTGTATGTATCACGCATTCCGACAATACCTTATTATCCGACTTACCCGTTCAAAATCAACCAGACAGAAACGCTTAAAACAATAAGCCTTTTATAATGTTGTTACTGTCACAATCTCAAAAATGTACCAAAGGGAAAAATATTCAACAAATTCACTGGTTCGTATTAACTGACACTTATTTTCAAGTTATCATACATTTCCATATTACGGACAGTACTTATTATTGAAAATAAGTAATAAATTCAATATTTCTGCCGATAAAAGGCTATCATACTTTCCGAAATTCTGTATCAACTAAACGTACGTTTTTTGCAACACTTTTTTTTGTTTTTTTGCAAAAAAAATTTATTTTAAGTGGAAACTGTTGATTTAATTGTTATTTTTCCGTTCTCTTTTTTGTTCTTTTAAGCACTTGAAAATGCTCGGAATTCGCGTTGCATTAAAGGTACGTTTAATTTATACAATTTATATACGGAACAACGGGAGGAAAGCTCATGAAAACACAAAAAAGAAGCAAACAGTTAAAGCAACTTGAAACACAATCCCAAAGCGGGCGTTCAATGGTGGAAATGCTCGGGGTGTTGGCAATTATCGGCGTATTAAGTATTGGCGGGATAACAGGTTATAAATATGCCATGAACTATTATCAGGCGAATCAGATTGCACATGAAATGAATATGATGCGAACCGATGCAAAAATTAAAATCGCTCAAGGGGCGGATGAATTAATACTCGGCGATCCGTATGATGACGGAAATATAAATTTTAATAATTATGAAACCGATTTTGATTGCGCTTTGGCTGATGACGCGATTATTGAAGAAAATGTTTCCTGCCGTGTTGCGAATGCTTTCTATATTGAAATGAAAAACATATCGCAAGAGATATGTCGTCCGCTTTCGAAGTTAATACAAGGAATGAATGAGTTAATCGGTTTTGAAATCACAACGGAAACAATAGAAGCCGACAACGAAGAATGTCAAGAGGGGAATAATAATATACATGCGGTGTTTTCAGCGGAAGCCATATCGGAGTTAAAGTCGTGTAAAGAAAATACGGATTGCGAAGAACTGGAAAACACGCCTTATTGTGATAAGACTCGTCATGTATGCGTGAGATGTTATGAAGATAATCAATGTGCGCATACGGAATATTGTGAAGATAATACATGTGTTGCGTGCGAAAGCGGCGTTTGGAACGGTACACAATGTGTGGCATGCACGGAAAGCACAGATTGCGCGGAACCGTTGGTATGCAGAAACAATGAATGCACAACTTGTCAAACGGAAGCGGAGTGTCAAGCCAAAGGAACAACTTACCACTGCTCAAATGAAGATACATGTATTCAATGCGGAGCGAATGAATTATGGGGCGAAAAAGACAAAGGATGCGTGGAATGTTTATCGCCTGCCGATTGTAGAAATCCCGAAAAACCGTTGTGTGATACAACAACAAACACATGTATAGAATGTGAAACGAACGCGCAATGTGCGGAAAAAGGAAAAGATCCGCATTGTCACAAGGAAACACATACTTGTGAGCCGTGTCCCGACGGAAGTCAGAACGATACCGTCAGAAAAGCTTGTGTGATTCAAATTCAGACTATACCTGCTTATTGGACAATAGTTGAAAGAGATGGGGTTAAAAGATGCCAAAAATTAACACCAAATCATTTCGGACCTTATACGCACTCTTATGAATTATGGATACATGGATCATTCGATGATTATATACGATTTTATGTGAATGAAGAATTGCCGCACATATCATCAACAGAAGCAACTTTAAATGAGCCTGATAATAATTGTAACAGTATAAGTTATAGGGGAGAGATTCATTGTGCAGGAAGTGGTTGTTCTGGTTATATATCTGATTCTCGTTTGGGAACTTTAAATGTCGGTGAGTTTGGTCATTTAACAGTTTATGATATTACTCACTGGATTGCATGGGGTGGAATGGCAAATACAATCCGAGATGATGCCGCCGCTTGGCTGGTGTTGGGTGATGAATAGAAAATCGACCCGTAAAAAAGCTTGTGCCAAGTGATGAGTAAAAAATAGGCACAAAAACTTTTACAACACTTAAAAAAAACAGACTGTTTGAAAATAACAGCCTGCTTTTCAGTCTTTTTATTTCACATTTTTTACTTTTCCATATAAAAAAATCGGCTACCGAAACGGGTAACCGACTTTTCTTGTTCAATAAATATTATTATCTTCCCGTATTGCCCTCTCTCGGCTGATTTCCTTTTTGTTCATTTTTCAAAACAGTCTGTGAATTAGCTTTTAAAGTTGATAATCCCCTAATACTATTGCCACTTATGCTGTTATTACTATATGATGCAACAGACGGGCGAGAAATATTTGATTCATTGTTTTGACTCGCTTCATTGCTGTCTGTAGTGTTTCTATCATTAAGAGAGTTCTTTTTGTAGTTTTTAATAGCTATATCAATCTCTAATGCTTCTATCATTTTATCAAGATATTCCATAGATTTTTTATTTCTTGCCATGAATTTTGCAACCATTACTTTAAATTCATCACGTTCGCTGCCTTTATCCATTTTTTTATACTCGGCATAGAGTTTCTGTGCCTCTTCATGCAGTTTTCGGGATTCTTCTTCTAATTGTGCAAGGTATTTATCTTTTTCAGTCTCTTTTTTGAGTGTTCCTGACCCGATTTGATTGGTTGCGTCCTTAATTGTCGGTGTTATTTTCTCCTCTTTTTGGAGTGTTTCTGACCCGATTGTACCGAAATTTTTTGCGATTTCATTGATTTCTTCCAATGGAGCAAATCTTTTATTCACATTCTCAAGAAATTCTTTCATCTCCTTGAATTCATCAAATGATTTTTTTATTTCACGACTGCTCATATAAAAATTTCCGCTTGAGGCTGTATTATTTTCACTCATATTTTCCTCCTACAAAGATTTACAAAACAACAATTCTATTATACACTCAAAAAACCTTTTATGCAAACATTTTTTATAACACCAAAAAAGAGCAGAAACTCAACTTTCTGCCCTTTTTTTGTTGTCTTAAATTTGAAATAAGCTTATTTATCGGCTTTTTTCGCAGCAGCTTTGCGCGGCGCTTTTTTAGCCGGCTTTTCTTCCGCCGTTTGTTCGGCTTTTGCTTCTTTTTCGGCCTTTTTGGTCGGTTTTTCCTTATCGGCAACCGGTGCATCGGCTTCAACTTCAACAATTTGACCCGACTCTTTTCCTTTGGCGGTTACATCTCTGTCAACCAACTCAATAATTGCCATCGGCGCGCAATCACCAAACCGAAAACCTGCCTTTAACACCCGAACATATCCGCCCGGACGGGAAGCATACCGCGGTGCAACCACACTCAACAGTTTTTCCGTCATAGCTTCATCCCGCAGGAAAGAAATCAACTGACGCCGAACATGCAGCGTGTTTGTTTTGCTTTTTGTAATTAATTTTTCAACAATCGGTCGTAATTCTTTTGCTTTCGGCAATGTTGTTTTTATTTGTTCATGCTTAATAAGCGACACCGCCATATTCGCAAACATGGAACGACGATGAGCTGCTTTTTTATTGAGTGTTCTTTTACTAAATCCGTGAC
>CANQKV010000031.1 GCA_947624545.1 uncultured Alphaproteobacteria bacterium
AAAAACGTACGTTTAATTGGTGCAATTTTTCGTGCATATTCAAAAAAAATCGCCTTGATGAGAGGCGACCGGAAGTTAAGAACTATTCATGTGAAATAGCGCAGTATATTGACCAAAAGGCTATTTTACTGCCTTCCGGTCACTGATCACTAACCTTGTTTATTCAAAAACAAGATTCAAAAATCTGTTCTTTTTCAAGAACACACATGAAGAGGTTCTTAAGCCTCGGGGCACACATCACTTGCCTTGCTTTCAGAATAAAAGCTTTTCAAAACATTGTCAAGCAGAAAAAGTTGCATTATTTATTTTTCTCATTTTCGGCACATCGCGCCGTCCGACATTCTACAGAACAGCACTTCCCGCCGAAAATAAGAGAAAAGAGACATCACTTATAATTAGGAAAAAATAAATTCAGCCTTTATTCATTTGAGTTTGATGTTTTCAACCGTAATTATGACCTTTTAACCGTATGGTGTCGGTGATTTTAATAAATATATGTTTTTCGGTCATATTTTCTGCCTTGAAAAACTTATTTTTTCTCTTCCACCGGCAAAGCACGGAAATAGTCGTTAGCTTCCATGGTTGTGCTTAACAATTTGCCTAAATTCATTTTTTCATTGAATTTGGCAAAGGCTTTCACATCTTTCGGGAAGCACTTGCCGCCATAGCCGAAATGCCCGTCAGGTCCGGGAACATATGTATGCGTGGGGCTTAAATAGCCGCTGGATAAAAATCCCGTTCGAACACGTTCATAATCGGCGCCATATGTCCGACAAAATTCATAAATACCGTTAAAATATGTGACCGCAACCGCTCCGAACACGTTATGCGCATATTTGCAAATTTCAGCCTCAATATTGCTCATATATATTTTTTTCTTGGATCTGAAAATTTCATTCAATAAATCGCGTTCGCCGGTCACAATAATATCTTGCCGACAAAAATCAGCATACGCGGTGCGTTGCGTTAAAAATTCGGGCATAAAATAAACGGGACGCTTAAATTCCGATGCCAACTTATCCGTTGTACCCGGCAAAAGCGTTGTACGAATAAAAATCGGCTTATCGGTCGGAAGAGAGGCAATAATGGAGCGTAAAACCGTTAAATCCTGCGTTCCGTTTTCTTCCGTCGGAATATGAATACCGATAAAATAAACCGTACAATCGGAAATATCTTCATTAATCCCTTTCGGCGGATCGGAAATTGCCATTTGACAAGAGGTAAACTCTTTTAACCATTGACCGAACACCGAACCGATAACACCGTATCCGATAATACCGACTTTAATTTCTTCTTGTTTAAACATTTTGATTCTCCTTTATATTCTTACTTGACCGAGAAAGTTGAATGAGTTTCTGCCTCACCGGACACCGATAAAGCATTGCTGCCCGGCACTTCTTTAATAATTTGAACCACATCTTGCAATAAATCCGTTAAATACGGAATATTCATGGCAATTAACGCCGAAAGAATTTTAAACAAAACGGCAATGACAAGCGTTGCACCTACCGTTAAGCCCACACCGCGCGATATGCCGATTAACAGGTTTGTCCAAATAAGCCGCCCGGGACGATTCATCATTTCCACATATTCGCCCAAACGGATTTTTTCAATATGATTGGCAATTCGTTCCAACTGACTTAACCGTTCTTTTTCAAACTGCCGAATTTCTTTGTCAGGTGTTTTTTTCATTGTTTTAATCCCAAAACTTCCCGATAAACCGCGATTGTTCTGTCACACATTTTTTGAATGGAATAGTTGCAATGCGCCGATTTTTGCGCTTTTTCCCCGATTTGCTTTCTCTCACGCGGCGTTAAATTCAAAACTTCATCTAACCGTGCCGCCAAAGCGTTCACATCTTCCGATTGAAAAAGAAAGCCGGTTTTTCCTTCCTCTATCAATTCGAGCGCACCGCCGTGTGCCGCCGCCACAACCACACACCCCATTGCCTGCGCTTCAACCATACTGCGCCCGAATGTTTCCGGCACCAACGTGGGTTGCACACAAATATCTGCCAACGCATACCCCAACGGCATTTGATGACTGCTTAACGCAAACATTCGAAAATCAACGGACGAGGGTAATTGCCGCAACGCTTCTTGCAATTTGACTTCATAATCTCCTTTCGGATTGCCGCCGATAAAGATAAGTGTAAAATGTTGATTTTTCATGTGCCGAATGGCGTTTAACAACAAAAAATGCCCTTTAATTCGTGATAACCGTCCGACCAAAACAATAATCGGCTTATTTTGAGGAATATCATATTTTTTAATCAACTGATTTAAGTCTGTTTTTGAAATGTTTTCCCGATTAAATTGCTCCATATCGGCACCGCGGGGAATACAGCGTACTTTTTGCGGTGATATACCGTAATTTTCAATCACATGCTTCTCCACAAACCGTGAAACGGCAATCACGAGTTTTCCTTGCGTCATTACTCGATTATAAGGTTTTTTTAACACTTTCGGACTTAATCCGTATAACCCGTGAAAAGTTGCGATAAAGGGTATTTTTAAGCGACGACAGGCAAGTTTAACCGACCAGGCGGGCGCGCGCGAACGCACATGTACCAACGTAACTTTTTTCTTTTTTAAAATTGCTTCCAACAGCTTGGCATTTTTCCAAATTTTAAACGGATTCTTTGTTTGCATGGGCAACGTAATATGTTCAACACCGATTTGTGTTAATTCTTTGACCATGCTGCCGCCGGAAGAAATAACATAATTTTCAATCTGTTCTTTTTGAAGCGCCGCAGCAATTTCAATCGTTCCGCGCTCCACACCGCCTTGCTTTAAAGCCGGCAACACTTGGGCAATAACCATTTTCGGCTGACTTTTCTTTTGTTTTTTAAACATTAAATCTCCTTTTGGGACGGTCGGCTCTCTTTATTGATAAAAAACCTGCGGATCGGCTTTCATCGGACGCCGTTGCGTATAGTTGCGGGCTTCCATACATTCTTCGTACGCATCATAAGACATAGACCAATCGGCAGCAACCGAATTCACATGCACCGGCTGCGCCCCCGGAAACGGTACAAACTGCGCCCAAATACCGTGATCCGAATCATTATCAAAACGTAATTCCAATTTTTTGGGTACACCCCAGCCCCACGGCATACCCGGCCATTCATACGGCCACATATCGGCGGCAGCCAAGCATTCGTTGTGATCACGCGCAAACCAAACAGCGCCCGTATTCGGACGTTCCCAATAATACATATGTTGTCCGTCACTGCCGCAAGCACTTAACAAAAACAGATTAAAAGCAAATAAAAACAGTTTGATTGCTTGTTTCATAAAACGCTCCACTCATAAATTTATTTTCTGCGCTTATTATATCAAAACTTAACCGCAAAAGTAAAGCAAAAAATGTTCGGATATTCAAAAAAATTTATTTTAAAAAGAATTAATTCAATGCGTTTCTTAAAAATCCAAATCGGCATAGCTGTCTGACGGCATAATACCTGCCAATTTATCATTCAGCAAAGATCCGAAAGATTGCCGTGATTTCAATCGTCCGTACCATTCGCGTGCATCGGGATAATGTTTCCAGTCAATTTCGCCCAAATAATCCAAAATTGACAAATGCGCGGCAATACCCAAATCCGCCATCGATAAATTTCTGCCTCCCAAATAACTGCGGCGTGCCGCCAACCAATCCACATAACTCATATAACGCTTTAAGTTTTCCCGTCCGACACGAATTAAATGAGCATCGGGAGTACCCAATCGCCGTAACGCTTTAAAAACACGCTCACCGACAAGCGGTTTAAAAACATCGGTATAAAAAGCCGTATCAAATAAATTTGTCAATCGACGCACTTCTGCCCGTCCGCGCGGTGTTTCACTTAACAAATCAGGCTGTGTTTTAATTTCATTCACATATTCGCAAATAGCCACATGATCTGTTAAAATATGTCCGTCCGGTTCAATCAAGACAGGCACATCGCCGAACGGGTTGAGTTTTAAAAACTCGGGACGCCGCGCCCACGGGGTTTCAAAAATCATACCGTAGGGAAGCCCTTTTTCAAACAATAACAACCGCACTTTCCGTGAAAAAGGACACAAAGTATAATGATATAAAGTTCTGCGCTCAGTCATATTCGGTCACCATTTGCAATAATAACTCGGCTACTTTTTCCGACGGCGTTGTTTTTCCGCCCCAGCCTAATTTTTTCAATTCGTTCCGTACGTTTTGCCTTTTCCCCCGTAAAAAATCACTTGTCACATCGGCTATTTTCTGCGCCGTACAATTTTCCTGCAACAATTCCGGTATCAATTCCTTATTTGCCAATAAATTAATTAAGTTAACATATTTAATTTTCAAGAGACGGCGCGCTAAAAATGCCGTCAAGGGTGCAACGCGATACGCAATTAAATGCTTAACGCCTGCCAAAGCTAATTCCAAACTGACCGTACCCGATGCCGCAATGGCAACATCGGCGGCGGCAAAAGCATTGTATCTGTCTTTTTCACCGCGCACGATAACGTAAGGTTCGTCAACACCCTCCATGTTGCTTTCAACCTGTTTCCAAACCGTTGAAACGCTTGGAATAACCACAAAAACATTCCGATATTTTTGTCGAATAATTTGAATGGACTTTTTAAAAACAGGTAACAAATATTTTATTTCGTTTTTTCGACTGCCCGGCAAAACACAAAGAATTCTTGAACCTGTCGGTATATGATATTGTTTTAAAAATTTTGCTTTATCCCCTTTATCGGCACCGCCTTCAATAACGGGATGCCCGATAAAGTCGGCTTTCAGACCATAGGGAGTGAAATAGTTCGGTTCTTGGGGAAGCAAACAAAATAACCTGTCAACATATCGTCCGAGCGTTTTGGCGCGTTCCTTTTTCCATGCCCAGACCTGCGGTGCCACGCAATGCGCATGCGGAATTCGAATGCCGGCTTTGATTAATCGCTTATGGACACGAACGGAAAAGCTGAAACTGTCAATCGTTAAAATCACATCGGGTTGAACGGCTTGAATATCGGTGATAATTTCATTAAAATGTCTTAAAATCTTCGGTAAATTCGGTAATACTTCAACGAACCCCATGACCGCTAAATCAGAAATGTCAAACAGGCTTTTTAATCCCTCTTTTTCCATTGTTTCACCGCCGACACCGAAAAATTGAACGGCTTTTTTTGTTTTTTTCTTTAAAGCGCGCATAATTCGAGAGCCTAATAAATCGCCTGACGGTTCCCCTGCAATTAAATAGACTTTTAATTCTTTTTGCGCCATTTTATTTCTCATTTAATTCTTAATTTCGATATCCCGATGTTTTTCCCGTTAAAATATTTAACCGTTCTTTTAATCCGAGCGGTAAAATATTGTCAACCGAAACACCAACCACAAATATATTGAGTTCATCAGCCTTTTGTGCAACTTCATCGGCATCAAGAATAAAAACTTTTTCCGCTTCAACGGCAATGCCTTTTAATCCGGCAGCCGCTGCGGCTTTAACGGTTGAAACGCCGATAGTGGGCATATCTACCCGATATTCCTGTTGCGGCTTTACGGTTTTGACCAAAACGCCTCCCTGTCCTTTCCGACGCAACTCTTTTGAACGCTCAATCATTTTTTGCGTACCTTCAACACCTTCCAATGCCAACACCAATCCGCGTTGTACGATAACCGATTGTCCCGCATCGGCAAACCCCAACAGCTTGGCAGCATAACAACCGCGGGAAATATCCTCAATATCAAACACATCAGGCTGTTTTTTGGTAATGGCACCGATCGGAGCCAACAACCGAGGTAAAAACTCATGAACGCCTCGAACACGAACATCCAATTTTTCAAACTCTTGAATAATTCCGCGTAACAAGCCGTCATCTCCTTTTTGATTTAACCCGATACGCAAAGCTACTTGAAATCCCCGCCAATCCGGAAAAATTTCCGTCAATGCGGGACGGCGTACACTGCCGACCATTACCACTTCGGTAATATGTTGCGTTTTAATTGTTCGAATAATTTTTCCGACACCCCCCAAACGCACCCATTGAACGGGAATATCCGTCGAAAAAGAATCGGGTTGAGCCTGATTTTTAAGCGCTATTACAAAAAAGGGCTGCTTTGTTTTCTGACAATGTCGAATCAATAACTGCGGCAAAGCACCGGCACCGGCAATAATGCCGAGTTTTTCCGTTTTTGTCGCCTTGTTTGTTTTTTGTTTCATGTGACCTCGTTATTCCGCTTGCATAATATTGTTTTTTGAGGGATGTTGTACAAAATCAATCATTTTAAACACCAACGGATTTCCGTTTAATTCCGTATTATCGGCTAATTTTTCAATCCGCTCGGCAAAGGTGAGTTCGCTTTGTTTATCAAACAAAAACTTATAGGCTTTTTGCAATTCGAATATCATTTCTTTTTGAATGCCCATTCGTTGCAAGCCGATTAAGTTTAAGCCGTTTAACACCGCTCGTGTACCGGACATAACAAGCCCGTAAGGAATGACATCACGCCCGATGCCGCACATACCGCCGATCATGGCGCCTTCGCCGATATGCGTAAATTGCAATACGGCAGATAATCCGCCGATAATGGCATTATCGCCTACCTGTACATGTCCCGCAAGCGTTGCATTGTTACTCATAACAATATCATTCCCCAACACACAATCATGCGCAATATGACTGGCAACCAAAAATAAGTTTCGATGCCCGATTTGCGTAATTTTGTGATCAACATCGGATCCGACATGCGCCGTTACATGTTCTCGAAAGGTATTGTGATCGCCAATGACCAACAAAGCATCGGGAGCGTTGGAACGCTTATGTTGCGCCAACAAGCCCAATGTTGCAAACGGATAAACGGTATTAAACTCTCCCATTGTGGTAAATCCGTCAACAACCACATGAGAAATAAGTCGACAACCGACCCCCATTTTTACATGCGGTCCGACAATGCAGTACGGACCGATTTCAACATCATCTGCCAGTTCGGCATGCGAATCGACAATGGCGGTCGGATGAATTTTAACCATTTTAAAATCTCCTTATGATTTTTTAAAAATCATGGCGCTGAAAATTGCTTGCGAAACAAGTTTTCCGTCAACTTTGGCTTCACCGCGAAACTTAAACACGTTTCGAACGGTTTGTTCTTTTTTAACGTGAAATTCAATCACGTCACCCGGCAGAATGGGTTTACGAAACTTTACTTCATCAACCGTCATAAAATAAACGCCGTTTCCGGAGCGTTCTTCTTCCGGAAAAGATTGCAAAACAATAATTCCCGCCGTTTGTGCCATGGCTTCAATTTGCAAAACACCCGGCATAACCGGATTTTCGGGGAAATGCCCTTGAAAAAACGGCTCATTCATGGTAACATTTTTAATACCGATACCCGATTCGCCCGGAATAACCTCTTTTAATCGATCAACCAACAAAAACGGATACCGATGCGGTAATAATTTTAAAATTTGATCAATCCGAATTTCCGGTATCATATTTTCAGCGGTTTTCTCTGTTTCTTCAACCATTTTATTCTCCTTGGCTTTTTCACGATTAAACTGATTTTTTTTTCTTCGTCAACTGACGAATGGCAACTTGCTGACGCATATATTCCACATGCGGTACGGCAGGCGATCCCATTAAAACGGCACCGGCAGGCACATCACTCATTAAGCCCGATTGCGCCGCTATTTGCGCTCCCGTACCGATTTTTAAATGACCTGCAAAACCGACCTGACCGCCGGCGACAACAAAATCACCGAATTCACAACTGCCCGCAATGCCGACTTGGGAAACCATTACGCAGCACCGTCCCAATTTCACATTGTGTGCGACCTGCACCAAATTATCGATGCGTGTTCCGGAGCCGATAACCGTATCACCCATGGCACCTCTGTCCACCGTTGAAGAAGAACCGATTTCCACATCATCACCGATGATAACGCGCCCTAATTGCGGTACTTTAACGGGACCGCGCGCCGACATGGCAAAACCGAAACCGTCTTGCCCGATATGCGCGCCGGGATAAATATAAACCTTATTACCGGCAATGCAGTGTGAAACCGTTGCGTTAGCACCGATAATACAATCATCGCCCATTTGAACGCCCGATTCAATGACGGCATTCGGATGCACTTCACATCGGGCGCCTAAAATAACATTTTTACCGATATATGCGCCTGCTTCCACACGACATCCTTCCCCCAATTTTGCCGTTTTATCAATGTTGGCTCGATCGGAAATAAAAGCTTCAACCGTATGCGGATAAAAAGCGCTTGCAATTAAGCCGTATGAACGATGCGGATCAGCTGACACAAGCGGAATAACACCGCTCGGAACTAAACTTAAAAACTTTTCGGGAACAATAACCGCGCCTGCTTTCGTTTGTGACAAAGCCGTTCGCACAGACGGAATAAACGCCCATGAAACTTGATTTTCATTCGCTTCATCAAGAGCGGCAACATCTGTGAAAAGGCGCGTATCATCAATGCCCGTCGGCAACTGAACTTCACCGATACGCGCCATTTCAGCCAGTGTTAAACTTTCTTTTTTTTGAAAGAAACGACTGTCCGCCATTATTTTTTCTCCGCAGGGGCTGCTTGCTTTGGTGTTTCGGCAGGTTTCGGTGTCTCAGGGGCAGCTTGTTTTACCGTTTCGGCAGGTTTGGGCGCCGCAGGAGCAGCTTGCTTTACCGCTTCGGCAGGTTTCGGTGCCGCAGGAGCAGCTTGCTTTGCCGCTTCGGCAGGCTTCGGTGCCGCAGGGGCTGCTTGTTTTACCGCTTCGGCAGGTTTCGGTGCCGCCGCTTGATTATTTTGATTTGCCGAAGCCCTCAAAAACAAAGCGGGATCAGGAAAAGCAACCGTAATTTCTTTCTTATTCAAGCGTTTAATAAAATCTTCCGTTGCATCTAAACACGGCTTTGAATAATAAGTTGCGGATTTCGGCATAATAACGGCATAACCGCTTTCTCCCATTTCGGAGAATACTTCTTGAATCATCGGTTCAACTTGTTGACGTGCCACATTACCGGCATAGGCAATCAATGCCCGTTGTTGCCGATATTTTAAATTATAAGCGGCAACTTTTTCACGAAAAGCGATAATTTCTTTTGCAAAGGCGTTTTCGCCGGCAGGAGAGCTTTTAATTTTGCGTTGAAGCGTGTTTAACTCGTTTTGAAGCATTTTTTCATCTTCGGCGCGCCGTGTCAGCATGGCGTTGACATATTTTTCTTGTTCGGCATTCAGTTGACGAAACACGTCAGCTTGTTCAAACACTTGTTGACTGTTTAACAGCCCGATTCTCGGCGTTTTTTTGCAAACACCGCAACAAACGACTGCTGCAACTGCAACTGCCAAAGCTGTACAACTGACAATTTTATTTGAAGATATGTTTTTCATTTTTTAAAATCCTTTCCCAAAGTTTAAACGAAAGACTTGTGTTTTATCCCCTGTTTCTTTTATAACCGGGACGGCAAAGTCCAGATTAATCATACCCATAGGAGACTGCCACAAAATACCGGTACCGACGGAAACTCTCAAAGAGTTTTCATATTCCATCATAGCCGCATCATATCCGTCTGGTTTGCCAATAAAACCGGCATCGGAAAACAGTTTTCCTTTAATACCCAATTCCCGTGGTAAGCCAACCGGAAAAACAAGTTCTGTCGATGCGGTCGCATACCAGTTACCGCCCAATGCGTCATCGGTATATCTGTCGCGCGCACCGACACCACCATATTCAAAACCGCGTAAAGAAGCGTCTCCCAAGAAATAGCGGTTATTAATTCGAACATCTTTGCCGCCGACACCCCATATTTCGCCGGCATCGCCACGAACGGATAACACCACATCATCCGTCAGCGGAAAATATTGAATACCCGTTACATTCACGCGAATAAACTTCGTATCGCCCCCCAAACCGGCAAAATCCGTTCCCAAAGATAAATAATATCCTTCTGTCGGATTAATACGACTATCGCGCCGATCATAAGACAATTCCTGCCCGATCATTGAAACCAACGTATCGCCTTCCTGCTGTTTAATATAAACGGAAGCGTCATCATCAACATCGGTCACGTCATCTTGCCGTAACGTATAACGAACGGTTTGACGCAATCTGTCGGTGTAATCCCATCCGAAACGAACGGAACCGCCGATGGAATCATAACTGTATGAGCTGTAATCACTGTTATCACGCGTTGTTTTAAACAATTCCACGCCTGCCAACAGCGGTAAATCCATAAAGTACGGATTTGTCAAGCCGGCAATATATTGTGTTTCCCGTTGTGAAATCATGGCATTCACATTGACAATGTTTCCCGTTCCCAAAATATTGCGTTCGATAACACCGATTTCAAACAGCAATCCGTCGTAAGATGACCAACCGACACCCACGTTAAATGCACCGGTTGATTTTTCGGAAACCTGCACATCAATATCCGTTTTGGAAGAATCGCCGTAAACGGGAACCGTTTTAAAATCAACTTTATCGAAATAATCCAAATCTTCCACTTTTTGACGCGAACGCCGTAACTTCGCGGCATTAAACGCATCGCCTTCCTTAATACGGAACTCACGCCGAATCACTTTATCCTGCGTGCGGGAATTGCCGTGAATGTTAATTTTATTCACAAACACTTTTGCGCCCTCTTTAACCTTAAAGACAATGCGTACCGTTTTATTTTTCTCGTCTTTAAAGAACTCGGGCGTCACTTCGGCAAAGGCATAACCGGCATCGGCAAACTCATCGGTTAAGTTTTCAATGGTTTTATCCACCAATTCGGAATTAAACGTTTCGCCTTTTTCAAATTCGAAGCATTTTGTCAAATCGGTTTTATTCTTGCTCATATATTCGGGCAACGCTACACGAATTTCCGGTTGAGCAAAACGATATTTTTGTCCTTCCTCAATTTCAACGGTCAGCACAAATCCCGATTTATCAGGCAAAAGCTCGGCAACGGCGTTTTTAACATCAAAATCAACATATCCGTGCTTTAAATAAAAACGGCGCAACATTTCCTGATCATAATTCAATCGATCGGGGTCATATGTATCCGTACTGCTGAAAAACCGATACCATGCGTTTTCTTTGGTAATCATAACATCTTTCAATTCATCGGATGAAAAGCGCTCGTTCCCGATAAAGTTAATTTTTTGAACCAATGTTTTAGCACCTTCGTCAATTTCAAACACCACATCGACCCGATTTTGATCTCTTTTAATAATTTTCGGCGTTACCGTTGCACCGAATCGCCCGTTGCGTTTATAAACATCCAACAATCTGTCGGCATCGTTTTGTGCTTTGCTTTGTGTATAAACCGTGCGCGGTTTTAACATAATTTCCGTTTTTAAAGCCTCATCATCAAGCTTGTCGTTTCCCTCAAAATAAACATCATGCACAATCGGATTTTCTTCCACGTTAATCAACATGGTGCCGTTACGCATTTGCACATTAACATCGGAAAACAAACCGGTTGCGAACAATGTTTTTGTTGCCGTATCCAAATCAGTCAATGTAATATTTTGCCCGTTTTGCAAATTTAAATAACTCATAATTGTTGCATTTTCCAATCGCTGTGTTCCTGTAATATTAACGGCTCTCAATATTTCCGCCGACGCAGGAGACACCATAAATGAAGTTGCCAAAAGTAATCCGAATAATTTTTTCATCCTATAATCCTTTGCAAAATACGTGGAACATCTAAAAACATGGTATAAGCTACCAACAAAAGTAACAAACCGATACCGGCACCCAAAAAGCCGTTTTGAATCCGTTCGGGAATCGGGCGACGAAAAACGGCTTCAACGGCATAAAAGAACAAATGCCCGCCGTCTAAAACGGGGATAGGCAACAAATTCATAAAGCCGATAGCTACCGAAATTTGCACAATAAACATTAATAAAGACAACACACCGCCGCGCATGGCATCACCGGAAGCTTCGGCAATGCCGAGCGGTCCGCGCATATCTTTGGCGGAACGATGTTCAAACAACACTTGTTTCAAATAAATGAGTGTATCCGCCGTCATTTTGTAAATATCCGTCGCTGCCGTTTTAACCGCTTTGATTAATCCGATATGTTCATTTACCGTTACATATTCCGTTGCTGCCCGAATGCCGATGAGCGGAAACTCATAATCTTTATGATAACGCGGTGTTAATGAAACAGTACTTTGAGTTCCGTTTCTTTCAATCACAATCTCCAACGGTTTTTCAAAATCGGTTACGCGCACCACGCGCAAGACATCGGTATATTCCCGAATAGGCGTACCGTTAATAAAAATGAACTTATCGCCTTTTTGCAACCCTGCCTCTTCGGCGGCAGACTCAGGTAAAATTTCACCGATGACCGGCGGAACAATCACTTCGCCCAACGCAATAATTAACCCTGTCAACAGCACAAACGCCGATATATAGTTCATGGCGGGACCTGCAAAAATAATGGCGGCACGTTTCCAAAGCGGTTGTGCCATAAAGGTATATTTTATCTCATTTTTTTTCAAATTTATCGTTGAAGCTTTTGCACTGGCGGCATCTTCATCGCCCAGCATTTTCACATAACCGCCGAGCGGTAACAAACACACTTTCCAACGGGTTCCTTTTTTATCGATATGATGCCATAATTCTTTGCCGAATCCGATGGAAAAATCGGTGACTTTAACACCGCACCGACGCGCAATGAAAAAATGACCCCATTCGTGAATAATCACCACCAATGACAAAACAAAAACAAATGCAAAAACATAAATCAATGATGTCAGCATTAGAAAAACGCTCCCGTTTTATCAAACAAAAACAACACAAAGGCTGCCGCAACCGCTGCAAACAACAACCCGTCCACCCGATCGAACAATCCGCCGTGACCGGGAATTAAATTACTGGAATCTTTAAGATTTAAACGCCGTTTGATATAAGATTCAAAGAAATCGCCGATTTGTGACACAATCGCCAAAACACCGGCAGATACCGTTAAACGTTCTGCCCAACCGTCGGGCAAAATATAGGGTGAATGTACTTGCACATAAAGCGTAAACACATACGCGGCGCCGAAAGCAAACAAAATGGCGCCTGCCAAACCCGACCACGTTTTTTTGGCGCTGATTTTCGGTGCCAATTTCGGACCTTGCACGGTCTTACCGACAACATAACCGCCGATATCCGTTGCCCAAACAACAAAAAACAGCCACAGCACGATTTCCCGACTGATATCATCGTTAATATAATAAATATATCCTAACGATAATAAGGGAATACAAATATATAACGTGCCGAGCGAATAAGCCAATCGCCCGTTTGTTTGCCAATAAACAATCGTCATACCGAGCAAAGAGAGCCACAAGGCAAACTGCGGATTCCCTTCGGTTAAAAACGCTACCAGACAGGCAAAAAATGCCATAATGACGGTTGATGCCGATAATTTTTTATCAAACATCATACTCCATTCCCATGCCAAACCGGAACCCAACGCCGCCAATAAAATGGTATAAAGCGGAATGGAATATTCCTCATAAGCGGATTTACCAAACCAAATGCAGCCCAAAACCAGCGGTGCCAAAACCAAGGCGGACAGCGTTCGCAAAAACAGATTTGAATGCATTTTCACAATCCTTTCTTTACAATTTCCTTAAATATTACAGATTTTCCCGTGCCTGTCAAGCACTATTCGCATATCTGACAAAATGTTTTTGTTTTTTTTCCGAGAGAGAATTTTTTTTGCGTTTTTCCGAAAAAAAACGGAACGAAAAACATTCGCTCCGTTTTGAAAAAGTTTTTGTTGTTTTTTATTTCAAACAACTGTTGACTTCGGCGGCAAAATCTTCTTCTTTTTTTGCCAAACCTTCACCCAATCCGAATCGGACAAAGCT
>CANQKV010000032.1 GCA_947624545.1 uncultured Alphaproteobacteria bacterium
TTATGTATTTAAGGGGGTAATCTTGCCCTTGAATTCGCGTTGCATTAAAGGTACGTTTAATTTATACAATTTATATATAGCAAAACGGGAGGTTTGAACATGGGAAAACAAATGGAAAAAAATCAATTAAAACAAGCGGAAAATCAAAATCAACAAGGGCGTTCAATGGTTGAAATGTTGGGCGTCCTCGCCATTATCGGCGTGCTGTCAATCGGCGGAATTGCAGGCTATCGCTGGGCTATGGATAAGCATATGGCGAATCAGGTTTTATATGAAATGAATCTGAACAGCGCGCAACTTGCCATGCTTTTGCAAAAAGGAAACAGCCATGGAATCACGCTTTCGCTCGGTTCGCCCTATGATGATAACAAAACGTTTAAAACTATCGATTACGGCTTTGAGTACGGGTGCGGAGACAGTACTTCGCTGGGGCATGAATGTCAAAATCAAAATGAGACGGTATATTATATAAAAGCAACGGGAATACCCGAAAAAGTGTGTAATATATTAGATGAAGCGGTTTTTAGTATGCCATATTATTATGACAGTGAAATTAACGGCGATAAAGGCGCCTGTCAGGCGGAAGATAATACCGTAGCGGTGCTTTTTGACGTGAATTATTCGAACAAAGACGAAGATTCCGATTCGGAAGTTGCGACAACAACGCTAAAGCCGACTCGTCCGCCACATGAAATAACGACGGCAACGCCGATAGCAACAACATTAACGACAAATGCAGCGACAACCTTAACAACGCAGTCACCGACAACTTTAACGACAAATGCAGCGACAACGTTAACAACACAATCGCTGACGACGGTAACGCCGATAGCAACAACGGTGACGACTTTTACAACACTTTCCCACGAATGCACAGATAATGCTGATTGTCAGGCATTAAAAGGCAGTAATGATTATTATTGCAAAAGTAGCGAATGTGACGGATGTAACGGTAATACAATAGAAGAAAAATGCAGTAGCTACAAATGCGAACCTATCAGCTATGCAAGTAAAGAAATAGGTACTACAACCTATTACAAGAGCCCAGCCGATATGAACTGGTGGAGTGCCAAGCGGTATTGTGACGCATTGAAAACTCAAGGGAAAGCTAAAAATGGAATGGTAAGTAAAGAAGAGTTAACGAAGTATGACGGTGCTAACGGTGCGTTATGTAGTAAGTTGAAAGAGAAAGGATGGGCAAATTGGGTGTGGACGAGTACGCCTAAGGGTGGTAGTGATGAGACTTCCTGCTACGCGTACTATGTAAGCCTCGGCAGTGGTGGCATTCTCAGCGGCGATCGCTGCGGCGTGCGCGGATTCTACTACGCCTTATGTAAGTGAGCTGCGCTTTTGAGAGGAGTTTAACATCACCCCGTCTTTAGCTTCCTTTACGGGTTTCCTCTCATTTTCCCCTATCGGCACATAGCGAAGCGGCATATTTTGCGCCGCCTCACATCCGCCGATAGAGGGGAAACAGTTCGGTCATTATTTGCTAACTAAAAAACAATCCCGTCATTCGCCAAGAGGGAAAAAAGGAGAAAGTGCCGCGTTACTTTACCGTTGCCGATAGGAAAAACAGCGTTCAGAACATTCAATAAAAGCTTTCGTTTCGAATCCGTAACAAAAAAACCTGCCTTTTTGAAGCAGGTTTTTTTTAATTGGTAGCGGAAGAGGGGATCGAACCCCCGACACATGGATTATGATTCCACCGCTCTACCATCTGAGCTATTCCGCCGAAGCTTTCTTGCTTATACGCTTAAAATTCGCACTTGTCAACAAAAAAGATTGCATTTTGAAAAAAAATAATTTAAAATCTTTTTATAGAGTTTATTTTTTCTGTATGAAAGGTTTTTTATCAATGGCAGAAGTTTATTTCGCAGGTCCCGCAGGACGATTGGAAGGACGTTTGCATAAGTCGGAAAATCCGCGCGCACCGCTCGTGATGATTCTTCATCCGCATCCGGCGCAAGGCGGCACCATGAATAATAAAATGACTTATACCATGTTCCAAGCCTTTGTTAATATGGGGTTTTCCGTTTTGCGCTTTAATTATCGCGGTGTGGGAAATTCCCAAGGAGCCGTTGACGGCACGGGTAACGGCGAATTGCAAGATGCCATTGTGGCGTTGGATTGGCTTCAAAATATTTGCACCGAATCAACCGTTTGTTGGATTGCCGGTTATTCTTTCGGCGCGTGGATTGCCGCACAGCTGTTAATGCGTCGTCCCGAAATTAAAGGGTTTGTGTTTGTTTCACCGCCCGTCAATTTGCATCCGTTTGATTTCTTAACGCCTTGTCCTGCTTCCGGCTTAATTATTCAGGGCGGAAAAGATACGATTGTCAATGAACCTGCCGTTGCCATGCTTGCTGAACAGTTAGGGCATTATCGCTATTTGCATGTGGAATATAAACTGCTGCCCGATGCCAATCACATTTACAGCGGTAAATTGCAGGAAGTTTATGATATTATTACAAAAACAGTGCCGTCTTTAAAAATAAAGCAACGACATACCCGCAAGCAGAAGAAAGCTTTCGCTTTAAATAATGAAGATTTTTAACTTCATGAAAAAAAAGACTTGTCAGCCTTCAAAAAATGGAGTAAAATAATATAGAAGGAGGCGCCGATGGTTCATAAAGCAATTAAAAAAATCAAGCGTCAAACCGCACGAGTTATTGTTAAACAACGGATGAAAATTAAAAAAATTTCCGCCGAGGTCGATAAAAAACGCCGCAAACGTTTATCTTCTTTTCTGTTGATTGTTGCCGCCGTTCTGCTGATTGTGCCGGGTGTTCTTTGCCTGCGTCACAAATATTTAACCGAGCGGTTGTCGGTTGATGAAGTATCGGAAAATCAGGAATTGTTTTCGTTGGCGAACGTGATTTATCGGCATTACATCGGTTACGGCGATTATTGTAAGAAAAAAGGCGTGTTGCTGCAAAATTATCCCGCAACGTTTTTTCAAACATATAATCCCGAACTCATGGCATTCGGAAAAAAAGTGCGCGCGCACGGCTTTACGCCCGATAAAATTTTAAGCAAAACAAAAAAAGAGTTTGCAGGTATTTCCGAAATGTCCATTCGGCGCGAGTTTAATCAGCTGATTCAAAAGCGTTTTCAGGATAATACGGGAAAAGTGATTCAAACCGAAGAAAATTTATGCACGTTTATTGATGAAAATCCGACTGTGTGGATGGAAAAACACGCCGAAGCGCTTGCCCCCTTAAAAACGCTGATTCAGCCCGATTCTCACTGATTTAAGCTTGCTTTTTAAGCGAAGCTGCCACTTTGGGCGACTTTTGAAGCGTTACAAGCAGAATGCCGCAAATAACAATTAATCCGCCGATGATTTGATTCAGATGAATTTCCGATTTTAACACAACGGCTGCTTCAATCATGGTGAAAATGGGCAACAGATAATAGATAATGCCCGTTTGCACCGCGCCGATTTTTGCCAACGCATTATTCCAAAACAAATACGCCAAAACAGAATTGAAAATGCCCAAATAAATGAATAAAGAATAATCAACAAGCGTTAATTTGCGCAAAACGGGCAGGGGCGTATAGATAAACAAAAGCGGTAAAAGTACAATCACGCCTGCCCAAACGGTTGCGGATAAAAGGGCGGTTTGCGATATGTTTTTCGGCTTTGAAAATTGTAAAAAACTGTAAAGCGCAAAAAAGGCGGCGTTGGCAATCACCCAAAAATCGCCGACGGCAATTTTCAAATGCGTGATGTCGGTTAAATGCCCTTTTGTAATAACAATCAGCACGCCGAAAACGGCAATCAGCATACCTAAAACCTGCTTGCGCGTTATGGGTTTATGCAAAAAGAAAAACGAAAGAAGCGCTAAAAAAATCGGCGCCAAAATGCTTAATATGCCGATGTTGGTTGCCGATGCCGTTTCGGCTGCCAAATAAATGAGCGTGTTATCCAACACAATACCGCTTAAACCCAACGAAAAAATCCATAACAGACGTTTTTTGAAGTAGCCTCTGTTCGCCCATAACTCTTTGAGCGTAAAGGGTAGTAATATCAACGCGGCAACAAACCACCGACCGGCGGCAAACTCAATCGGCGTCAGATCGGTTGCGTGTTCTTTCGCGATAATATTGTTGAAACTCCAAAAAAAAACTGCGATGAGCGCAAATAAATAGCCGATAAATTTCATTTTCCCCTCTTTTTTATCTGTGCGGTTTATATGGGAAACAACAGGCTTTCTTTGCAAGAAAGAACGGCAAAAAGAGGGTATAAAACATATTAAAATATCGGGCGACGGAAAAAATCGCGCCGCCGATATGATTTTTTTAGCGAATAAAGTTCGTAAAAACGGTTGTTTCTTGCTTTGGCAATGAAATACCCGCTTTGGCGGCTGCTTCTTTGCATTTTAAATGATAAGCAAAGTTGCGTGCCAAAATGCGCATATTTTGCATGCCTTCCAAATCTTGCCGCACTTCATCGGGCGTGGCGCCGTGTACCATATTCCAATAGCGACCTGAAATAATCGGCATTTCATTGATTTGAAAATATTTATTGAGTTGATCCAAAGTTGCCGTTGTGCCGGATCGTCTGGCACTGGCAACGGCAGATGCCGGTTTTAAGCGAAACAAATTTCTGCCGCTGTTGAAACCGGCAAAAAACACTCGATCCATAAACGGTACAATAATACCGCTTGCCGAGGCATAATGCACGGGAGAGCCGAGAATAAACCCGTCGGCTTGTTCCGCCAAATCTAAAAACGTGTTGACTTTATCTTGAATAACGCACCGTTTGAGTTTAACGCAGGCACGACAGGCGCGACACGGCGCAATCGAATCTGTTCCGATGTGAAAAATTTCCGATTCGATGCCTTCTTCTTTCAACGTTTCGGCAATTTCATTTAAAGCAGTGTAAGTGCAGCCTTTCAAATGCGGTGATCCGTTAACCATTAAAACTTTCATTTTTCCTCCTTTTGATGATGACTTTTTCATTATATGACCCTGCCTTAAAAGTGTCAATAAAAAAAACGGCTTTTTTATGCCGAAAAACAAACAAAATGATTGACCTTTTTGATAAAATCAATATGATAACAATAAAAGGAGTTTTTTATGTCATCGATTATCACATTATCAGGACAGTTGGGCAGCGGTAAATCGACCATCGGGCGGTTGTTGGCTCAAAAGCTGGGGTTTGAGTTTTATTCGACAGGCAATGTGCAACGCTTAATTGCTGCGCGGTATGGCGTAACAACGTTGGAACTCAATGAAATGTGCAAAACAAATCCGCAAATTGATAAAGAAATTGACGGCGTTTTTAAAGATTTACCTTTGAACGGAAAAAATTATGTGGTTGATTCGCGTATGGCTTTTCACTTTATACCTGCCTCATTTAAGGTAAAATTGAATGTTGATACGCTTATTGCCGGGGAACGCATTTTTAACGATACCGAGCGAAGCGGTGAGAAAAAATATTTTTCCGTTAAAGAATCGGTTGAAGCGCTGATCAGTCGTCGTGCCTTGGAAGTGGAACGATTTAAACGTATTTACGGTGTTGATATTGATAACGATTATAATTTCGATTGCGTGGCAGATACCACTTATCAAACGCCCGAAGAAGTATGTGCCTTTATTTTGCAAAAATATGAAAAATATAAAAAGCATTTGGAAATTGAGAAGAAAAACGAAGCAATCACTTGCGCGGAGGAGAAAAATAAATGACGGTTGTGATGTTCATCGGCTTTTTACTCGGCTTAACCATACCCGCATTTGCCAGTCGATTCGGAAAAATATTGCCTGCCGATCCGGGCTTGGTGTGTGCCATGCTTTTCCATAAACCGCATCTTCCGAATGTTGTCGATTTGAAAAGACGGGAATTATTGGAGATGAAATGGCGAAAAATGGTTTATTTTTCGGTCGGTTGGGGTGTTGTCATGGGTTTTTTGTTCGCTTATGGCTGCGCTTTTTTACCGCATATGTATGTGTATGCCTGTCTGTTTTTTTATTTAACGGCACTTTTAATAACGGTTGATCAGCAATATTATTTGCTGCCTGATTTTTTTACCATTCCTTTATTGCTGATCGGTATAACCTTTGCCTGTTTTTCATCGGATACCGTTTTGACAATGAATGAACGCATTGTCGGCGCATGGTTCGGCTATATGATTTCCACTCTTTCCGTTTTTATTATGTCTTTTTTCAAAAAGGGCGAATTCGGTGCCGGCGATGTTAAAATGTTAACGGCTTTCGGTATTTGGCTGGGTCCGCTCGGGTTAAACATAACCCTGTTACTTTCATTTTTGTTTTTCTATGCAACGGTTTGGATTAAGAAAAAACGAGCTGATGCTTTCGGTCCCGCCTTGGGAATTGCGGGTATCATTGTTTTCTTTTTATTATATCTCAAATTGTTGTGGACATTTTAAAAAAAACAGATTATAAAATACTTAAAATGAAAAGAGGTTTGAATGGATATGAAAACGGGAAATAAAAATACAACGGAAATAACGGAACGCACTTTGTTTGATACAATCGGCGATGAATTGCGTCGGGCAAGATTGGCGAAAAACATCAGTATTGAAAAAGCAGGCGAGGCCTTGAATATCAGACCTATGTATATTCAAGCGTTGGAAGAGAATAAAACAGATGCTTTTCCGGCGCCCGTTTACGGTATTGCGTTTTTAAGATCTTATGCGTCATATTTGGGCTTGGAAAGCGATGTGCTTGTGCGCCAATACAAAGAAAAGAATATTTTGTTGTCCAGTACGCCGACCGACTTTCCCATTCACAGTGAAACGCCCGTTATTCCCGGTAAGAAAGTTTTAATCGGCGTCGGCGTTGTTTTATTGTTGTCGGTTATCGGTATTTGGCTGATTGTTCACTTTAACAAAACGGTTTCGGAAAATGAAAATGCCGTAGCGTTGGATATGGAAATGATTCAAACAACCCCGATTGAAACAGATGTTCCCGTTGAAAAAATGTTGCCTGTTGAAGAACAAAAGGAAACACTTCCCGAAACGCAAGAAAAGCAATCGGAAAGCACAGTGGTTTCAACCGATGATTATCCCGATATAACGGGCGATCGTTTCGGTTTTACTGAAAATGCCCGTGTTGTTCTGGTAGCAAATGAGCAGGTTTGGATATCCGTCAGCAATCAGACTAAAATTGTGTTTAATCGTGTTTTAAATAAAGGCGATGCTTATTTCGTGCCGTCTGATGAAAAGAATTTACGTCTGAAAACAGGGAATGCGCCCGCTTTAAGTATTTATGTCGATAAAATGCCGAAAGGAACTTTATCAAAAACAAAGAAAGTCATGAATAACGTGAATTTGGAAGCGGATTCTTTTCAAAAGTAGCATGACGGGAGTTTGATTATTATGAATTTTGAGCAAAAATTAACGCCGATTATCGGTCGCTATGAGGAATTAACCGCTTTATTATCTCAAGGCGTTGAGGGAGATGAGTTTGTTCGTCTGTCAAAAGAGTTAAGCCAGTTGGAAGAAATTCACGCATTGGGTTTGAAATATAAAAAACTGCTTTCCGATATGGCTGATGATGAAGCTTTGATGAATGACGAAACAACCGATGCCGAAATGCGTGAGATGGCACAAGAAGAATATTATTCGCTCAAAGAACAAATCCCCGAAATGGAAAAAGAAATTCAAATTTTACTCTTACCCAAAGATGAAGCCGATGACAGAAATGTGATTTTGGAAGTTCGTGCGGGAACGGGCGGTGAAGAAGCCGCATTATTTGCTGCCGATTTGTTTCGCATGTATGAGCGTTATGCCGCTCTGAAAAACTGGACGTTTGAAATCTTATCGCTCAACGAAACGGGATTAGGCGGTTATAAAGAAGCGGTTGCGCAAATATCGGGGCGTTCCGTGTTCGCGCGATTGAAGTTTGAATCAGGTGCGCATCGGGTGCAACGGGTACCCGAAACGGAATCCGGCGGACGCGTGCATACATCGGCGGCAACGGTTGCCGTTTTGCCCGAAGCGCAAGAGGTTGACGTGCAAATTAACGAGGCAGATTTGGAAATTACAACCTGTCGTTCCTCGGGCGCCGGCGGACAGCATATTAACAAAACCGACAGTGCCATTCGCATTGTGCATAAACCGACGGGTATTGCCGTTGAATCGCAGGAAGAGCGCTCACAGTTTAAAAATAAAGACAAAGCGATGATGCGTTTAAGAACATTGTTGTATGATATGCAACGACAGGCACTTGATAAAGAACGATCGCAAAATCGGAAGAATCAAGTCGGTTCGGGAGACAGATCCGAACGAATCAGAACATATAACTTCCCGCAAGGACGAGTGACCGATCACCGCATTAACAAAACTTCTTATCAATTAAGTGAAGTGATGGACGGTGTCGGGCTTGATGATTTTATCGATGCTTTGATTGCCGAAGATCAAATGCAAAAATTGGCTGAAATTGACGGATAAATGTCACTTGTTGAGAAAATTAAAGAGCAATTAAAAGGTGTCAGCGATACGCCGTTTTCGGATGCCCGTTTTTTTTGCGCGTATTATCAAAACAAGCCGAATGAAGCGCAAATCGCAGATTTTATTCAAAGACGAAGCGCCGGCGAACCGGTTTCGAAAATTATTCATCAAAAAGGCTTTTGGAAACGCGATTTTTATGTATCAAAATTTGTACTGGATCCCAGACCCGATTCCGAAACGCTGATTGAGGCGGTGAAAGAGTGTTTTCCCGATGAGACAAAGGCTTATCGGGCGTTGGATATCGGTACGGGCAGCGGTTGTTTGATTTTATCTTTATGTGATGAATATCGGCAGTTGCAGGGTATCGGCATTGATGTTTCGAATGAAGCGTTGGCGGTGGCACGTCAAAATGACACGGAAAACAAAATTGTTTTTAAGGAGAAAAACTTTTATACCGATGATTTCGGCGATTTGGGTCAGTTTGATATTTTAATATCCAATCCGCCTTACATTCCCACAAACGACATTCAAAAGTTAGAGAAAAGCGTTCGTTTGTTTGATCCCTTCATTGCACTTGACGGCGGTAAAGACGGATTAAATGCCTATCGGCGATTGAGTCGAATCTTAAAGAAATGTTGTCATTCAAAGTCGATGGTGTTTTTTGAAATCGGGCAGGGGCAGGCACAAGCGGTGTGTGCAATTATGCAAAACGAAAACTGGCGCTTTTTAAAAAGTTATCAGGATTTGGGCGGTATCACGCGCGTTTTAGTCTTTTCTTTGTGAGTGAAGCATAAAACGCCATTTTTTAAGCGCATATTCTTCGGCGTAATCAATACCGACACGGGGAAGCGCCAAAATATCTTTTTTCAAAATGCGTTCCGTTTTGGGAGAGAGCCATACTTGATTTCCCGTTAAATCAGCACCGTCTAAAGCTTTTGTAATGCCGAGCGCCTGACACAATTTCCCCGGACCGTTTAATAATTGCTTCGGGTTTTTATTGGTGCGCCGTTTTATCATTTCTTCCACACCCCGAACAGGTTCGAGCGCTCGAATTAAAATGGCTTTCGGATCATCTTTTTCGCCGATGACAACATTAAAATGATAATGGCAGCCGTAAATGAAAAACACATAAGCGCAACCGCCTTTTTTATAGCAGCTTTCAACACGCGGAGAGCGATGAAAAGCGTAAGTGTGCGCCGCTTTATCTTCGGCACCCGTGTAAACTTCCAACTCGGTTATTTTTCCTGCCGTCAAAATGCCGTTAATACAAGTGCATAAATAGGCGCCCAGCAAATAATCTTTGGCAATGACAAAAGGATCTTTTAAATAAATATCCTGCGATATTTTTTGTGTCAAATCAATTTTCATACCGTTTAATATAGCAAAATAAATAAAATAATCAAATATATTTTAATAACAGTTTGACAAAAGTTAAGAAAAGAGTAAAATCAACAAATCAAATTATGAAAAGAGAACAAAATGCCCCGATATTTGAAGGAAGAAATTATTCATTGGCTTCAAGATGACAATCAGGAAAAAGCATTGTTTCAAAAAGCCGATGCCGTTCGCAAGGAAACACTCGGCGATGAAGTACATTTGCGGGGGTTGATTGAGTTTTCGAATATTTGCCGAAATAATTGTCTTTATTGCGGTATTCGTGGCGGTAATGCGCTTGTCAAGCGATACAGATTATCGGAAGAAGAATTGGTTCAAACGGCTTTTAATGCGGCAAACCTCGGATTTAAAACCATCGTCATGCAATCGGGAGAAGATTTATATTACACGGCAGATAAGCTTTGTCGGGTGATTGAAAAAATTAAAAAGTTTGATGTGGCAGTCACGTTAAGCATCGGCGAAAGATCGTATGAAGAATATAAAGCCTTTCGTGAGGCAGGCGCCGACAGATATTTAATGCGCATTGAAACAACCGATAAAGATTTATATCATCGATTGGATCCGCATATGAGTTGGAATCATCGACATGAATGTTTGTTAATGATTCGGGATTTGGGGTATGAACTGGGTTCGGGTATTATGGTCGGGCTTCCGGGACAGAGCATTGAATCCGTTGCCGATGATTTGCTTTATTTGCAATCGCTGCCGGTGGATATGGCGGGTATCGGACCGTTTATTCCGCATCCGCAAACGCCGTTGGCAAAGGAAAAGGGCGGTACGTTAAAATTGGCATTGAGAACAATGGCGGTTATGCGTCTTTTAATGCCGGATATTAACATTCCCGCTACAACTGCTATGGAAAGTCTGCATCCGCAAGGGCGGTTAATGGCGCTTCAATGCGGGGCAAATGTGATTATGCCGAATGTAACGGATACGGAATATCGCAAATTATATGAATTATATCCGAATAAAATCTGCTTGAATGAAACGGCAGTGCAATGTCGTACCTGTATCGGCTTAAAAATAAAGAGCATCGGGCGCACAATCGGCACGGGTTACGGCGGACATATCAAACACGTTGAAGCATTGAAGAAAGAAAATGAAGAATAAGATTTTAATTTATGATGATATCGGCGCTTCCGGTGTGATGGTTTTAAAAAAGGCATTGCAAGAAGAATTTTCTTCCCGAAAAATAGCGGTTGAAACGGTATCGGCAGAAGATATTTTAACGAAAAATGTTTTAAATTCAAGTGTCGCGGCTTTTTTTATGCCGGGCGGTGTCGCCGATGAGTATCATTTAAAATTAGGAAAAAGCGGAAAAGATTTGATTCGTTCTTATGTTGAATCCGGCGGCATTTATTACGGCATTTGTGCCGGAGCTTATTTTGCCTCTAAAAAAGCGGTATTTGAACCCAAGAATCACAAATTAAGAAAAATCAACGATTACGGCTTAAATCTGATTGATGCCGTCGCTGTGGGAACATTGCAAAAAGAATTAAACATTAAGCCCTATGAGGCAACAGCAAACGCAACGGCGGTTGTGCCTTTACAAGATGCGCAAACAAATGTCGTTTACACTTCTTATTATCATGGCGGACCGTGGTTTGTTTGTAAAAAGAATGTTGTTATATTAATGTATTACAATTTACCTGCCAAAAAATTGCCTGCCGTTATTGCAAAAAAGGTATCAAAAGGATTGGTTATCGTGTCGGGTGTGCATTATGAAACAACAGGAAGCGCTCTTTCAAAATGTTTATTACCCGATCGAACGGATTATCGAACGGCTCAAAAAGTTATTTCCGAATTAAACCGTACCGAATATTTAAGACGGTTATTGTTTCACAAAATGATGTATTATACCCGCGTTTAAGGCATTTATGGCGTTTTTTTGATGAAAAATCAAGCGCTCCGATTCGTTTTTTCTTTTTAACTTATTGATATATAATAATAAAGTATAATAATATTTTTTATTACAGTCTTTTGATTCGTTTCAAAAAACAGTCTGCAAAATCGCGGAAACTTGGCATTTTCAAAGGTTAAATCAGAGGTTTTTCGGCATAAAAGTTTATTTTTTATTAACAAAAATACAAAAAAAGCACTTTTTTTAAAAAAACAGCAAAAAGATTGTTGACAACCACTTAAAACAAGGGGTAAAGTGAAAAAGTCAAGGATGTACGTCGTACATTCATCCAACAAAATTAAGGAGTTTTACTATGAATAAGCAAGAATTAGTTGATGCAATCGCAAAACATGCCGGTTTAACCAAAACAGATGCTGCCAAAGCTTTAGATGCCACAACAGCCGCCGTTTCCGCCGCTTTGAAAAAAGGTGATGAAGTGCGCATTACAAACTTCGGTACATTTACCGTCGTGAAAAGATCAGCGACAACAGGTCGTAACCCGCACACAGGCGCCGCTATTAAAATTCCGGCTTCAAAACAACCGAAATTCCGTGCCGGTAAAGGCTTGAAAGAAGTTGTCAACAAAAAATAGTTTTTGCTCTTGACAAAAATTGAAAAGGGTGGTATAGGTTTATCACCCTTTTTTTGTGGGCGACTAGCTCAGCTGGTCAGAGCACCTCGTTTACACCGAGGGGGTCTGCGGTTCGAATCCGTAGTCGCCTACCAATGAAAAACTGCTCATTCAGGGCAGTTTTTTGTTTTTAAAGAATTTTTAATATGAAATAATCAGGAAAAAGAGGTTATAGCAAAGGCGGTTATTATTTCGGAATCGGCACTTGTTAAGCTTATTTCTCTCTCAATGAATAACTTTTTTAAGGATTTTCCCCCAATGACGGGAAAAGTTACATTATTAACGGTATTTTCTCACTTTATCGGCAAGAAATGAAAGTGTTATTCGGTGCGTGAATAGTAATTTAAGAGATTTCCCCCCAATGACGGGAAAAGTTACATTATTAACGGTATTCCTCCCCTTTATCGGCAAGAAATGAAAGTGTTATTCGGTACGTGAATAGTAATTTAAGAGATTTCCCCCAATGACTGGAAAAGTTGCATTATTAACGGTATTTTCTCCCTTTATCGGCAAGAAATGAAAGTGTTATTCGATTAGCCAATAACAAGTTGACGATATTTTCCCTTTATCGGCGGATGTGATGCGCTGCTGAAAGTAGCGCATCGCTAAGTGCCGATAGGGGGAAAGTAATGAGGTGTTGCAGGTAAAAACAGGCTGAAAAGCGTGATTTCGTTATGCTCTTCTATTTTCGGCGGGAAGTGCTATCCCGCTATTGTGGGATAGCGCGGTGTGCCGAAAATGAGAAAAATAAATAATGCAACTTTTTCTGCTTGACATTGGTTTTAACTGTCTTTATACTTTAAGGTAAGGCAAGTGATGTGTGCCCCGAGGTATGCTAACCTCTTCACAAGTATCCTTGAAAAAGGATAGATTTTATCCTTGTTTGTTTATAAACAAGGTAAGTAATCGAACGACCGGAAGGCGATAAAATAGCCTTTTGGTCAATATATCGCACTATACTTGTGAATAGTTAGCAACTTCCGGTCGCCTCTCATCAAGGCGATTTTTTTTGAACATGCACGAAAAATTGCACTAATTAAACGTACGTTTTTTGCAACACTTTTTTTGCATTTTTTTAAAAAAAATTTAATTTGAAGTAAATTTAATGCAATATCAAATAGTTATAAAAAGACTGTTTTATGTATTTAAGGGGGTAATCTTGCCCTTGAATTCGCGTTGCATTAAAGGTACGTTTAATTTATACAATTTATATATAGCAAAACGGGAGGTTTGAACATGGGAAAACAAATGGAAAAAAATCAATTAAAACAAGCGGAAAATCAAAATCAACAAGGGCGTTCAATGGTTGAAATGTTGGGCGTCCTCGCCATTATCGGCGTGCTGTCAATCGGCGGAATTGCAGGCTATCGCTGGGCTATGGATAAGCATATGGCGAATCAGGTTTT
>CANQKV010000033.1 GCA_947624545.1 uncultured Alphaproteobacteria bacterium
AGAGAAGTTTTTTTATTTTTAAACAAAAAGCAATCTATAAGGCGCTGATAACAAATACAACACCGTTTTTTTCAACGCCGACAATTCTTGCTTTGTCGCCTGCTTTTAAGTTTTGTTGACACACAGCCAGCCACACCGAATCGCCGATTTTGATTTTTGTTTCGCCGTTACGCACATTATTCAGCACAACAACCGTTTTTCCGACATGTTGTCCTGCCAAATCGTTTAAATGCGGATATTGATCATCGGAGCGCTTTAAAACAACCCGATAAATAAAGAATCCGATTAAAGCCATAACCGCCGACAATACACTGAACCCGATTAATTGATATGTAAATGATAATTCATATGAATATTGTACGCCGGCAACAGCTAAAGCCGATAATCCGAACCAAATCAAATAAATGCCCGGGGAAAACAGTTCCAATAAAACCAGAAAAATACCCAAGGCTGCCCATTCGATAAATGTCATTATTAAGCTCCTTTCTTACCTTTGTTTTGTGAATTCAATACTTCTTTGGCAATTTCGGCAATGCCGGCAACCGATCCCATAACGTTTGCCGTATCAAGCGGCAACATCAACAATTTTTGATTGGGTGACGTGACAATGCCTTGCAATGCTTCAATATATTTCTGCCCTAAAAAGTAGTTAATTGCCTGCATATTTCCTTTGGAAATGGCTTCGGATACCATTTGCGTTGCGTTGGCATCCGCCTGCGCCATTCTTTCCCGCGCTTCGGCTTCGCGAAACGCCGCTTCCCGTTTTCCTTCGGCATCTAAAATAGCAGCTTGCTTTTCGCCCTCCGCTTTTAAAATTTCGGCTTGACGATAGCCTTCGGCATCTAAAATATTCGCCCGTTTTTCCCGCTCGGCTTTCATTTGCCGTGCCATGGCGTCAATTAAATCTTTGGGCGGCGTAATATCTTTAATTTCAACCCGTGTGACTTTTACGCCCCATGGAATAGTCGCTTCATCAACCACTTCCAACAATCGATGATTAATCATATCGCGTTGGGATAACAGTTCATCAATTTCCATACTACCTAAAACCGTTCGGATATTGGTCATAATTAAGTTTAATATTGCCAACTCCAAATTGCCGACCTGATAAGCCGCACCGACCGCGTCTTGAATTTGATAAAACAACACGCCGTCGACTCGTACCATGGCGTTGTCTTTGGTAATCACTTCCTGTGACGGCACATCAAGCACTTGCTCCATTTTGCTGAGCTTTGCCCCGATGGATTCCACAATCGGCACCAAAAAATGCATACCCGGTTTGAGTGTGCGGGTATATTTCCCGAAACTTTCCACCGTATATTCATAGCCTTGACGAACAATAACAATACACTTGACCATAACGGCAAGCATTAAAACAACCAGTATAACTGCAAAAACCATAATTCTCTCCTAATCATAATTCATTCTCGGCGGCAAATTTCTTAAACGAACCAAATAGGGCTTATAAACCTTATCGCGTCCCAAAATATGCCCCAAAAACCACGTACTCAGGAAATCCGCCGACTGTCTGGCGATATATCGCCGCGCCGTCAACGTTTTTGCCTGACTGAAAGTTTGCCTCAATTCGGAGATATTGTCAATAAATTTTTGATGACTTTTCATATGCGGGATTAAATCAGGGAAAGAAATTCGTTCCATAACGTCTTCTTCCTGCGGAAAATGCGTGCGCGCATATTCATAACAGCTTTCAAAAATATCATCGAATCGGGAAAAATCATCCGAATCGGCAGCCGCCTGCGCCGCATTCACCACTTTTAAAAACGCTTTATGCTCATCATCTAACGGCGGATACGAAAGCTCCATTTGTTGCCGCCATGCAATTTGTGCCATATTTCCCTGCCTTTCACGGGCAGAAAAAGCTTACACATTAAACAGAAAATGAACGACGTCGCCGTCCTGCATAATATAGGTTTTGCCTTCCTGCCGCAATTTACCGTTTTCACGCGCGCCGGATTCCCCTTTACAGGTAACATAATCATTATATGATACAACTTCCGCCCGAATAAACCCGCGCTCAAAATCCGTGTGAATAATGCCTGCTGCCTGCGGTGCCGTTATACCGCGACGCATTGTCCACGCATGCGCTTCTTTCGGACCGGAGGTAAAGAAAGTCTCCAACCCCAATAACCGATACCCTGCTTTTATAATGCGATTTAATCCTGTTTCTGTCAAGCCCAACGTATCCAAAAATTCTTTTTGTTCGGCATTATCCGTTAACTGCGCCACTTCGGCTTCAATGGCTGCCGAGATAATCACGCAGGCATTTCCCTGCTGCTGCGCCATTTGCGCCACCTGCTCGGAATAGGCATTGCCCGTTGCCGCCGATGCTTCATCAACATTACAAACATATAAAACGGGTTTTCCCGTTAACAAACATAACTGCCGAAAATATTTCAGCTTATCGGGTTCCGTCGGCATTGCCGATCTTGCCGGTTTTCCGTTACGCAACGCCTCTAATGCCGGCGTCATAACTTCCAACCAAATTTTCGATTCTTTATCGCCTGCCTGCGCTTTTTTTTGAATCGGCACAATGCGTTTTTCCATATTTTCCAAATCGGCAAGCATTAATTCCGTTTCCACCGTTTCGGCATCTCGAATAGGATTTACCGACCCCTCCACATGCACAATATTCGAATCGTCGAAACACCGAAGCACATGAATAATGGCATCAACTTCCCGAATATTCGCCAAAAATTGATTGCCCAGTCCTTCCCCGCGCGATGCCCCGCGTACCAAACCGGCAATATCCACAAACTCCAACTGTGTCGGCACAATTTTCTGTGCTTTATCAATGGATTGCAACACATCTAACCGCGAATCCGGAACGGCAACCCGTCCGACATTCGGCTCAATCGTACAAAACGGATAATTGGCTGCCTGCGCCTGTACCGTCGATGTTAAAGCATTAAATAATGTTGATTTTCCCACATTCGGCAACCCGACAATGCCGCAATTAAATCCCATTTTGTTTTTCCTTTCCCTGTAACTTATTCATAAAACAATCAGCCTTTTTTGCAATCAATAACGGCAGATTTTCGGCAATTAAATCAAGTTGAGAGTCTAAAATTTGCTTTTCCGCCCCCGTAAACTTTGATAACACGAAATCAACCACCTGCTCTTTAAGCGGCGGCTTCGAAATGCCGATTCGAACCCGCATATAATTCGCGCCGATATGCGAATCAATGTTTTTAATGCCGTTATGTCCGCCCGATCCGCCGCCTGTTTTCACTTTAACCCGCCCGACGGATAAATCCATATCGTCATGAAACACAATAACATTATCAGGCGCTATTTTGTAAAAATCACAAACGGCGCGTACCGATTCGCCCGACAAATTCATATATGTTTGCGGCTTTAAAAGCAACACTTTTTCGTTTTGAATAACACTTTCGGCAAGAGCGCCTTTAAACTTTTCTTTAAACGGCGTAAAAGAATAGCGGCGGGCAAAAGCGTCCGCCGCCATAAATCCGACATTGTGGCGAGTTGAGGCATATTCCGAACCCGGATTTCCCAAACCGACCAACAAAATCATTCTTATTTCTTTTCAGCCGGTGTTGCAGCAGTTGTCGCATTGGCAGCGGCAGTCGCAGCAGCGGCGGCAGCAGCGGCATCTTCGGCTTTTTCTTCTGCCGTTTCAGACATTTGAGCCGAAACAATGGTCGCAACCGTAAAGTCTTCTTGAGCCGTCAATTTAACACCTTGCGGTAATTGAATTGAAAAGGCGGTAATGGAATCGCCCAATTCGGCTTTGGATAAATCAATCGTAAAGGCTTCCGGAATATTATCTGCCTTACATTTGGCTTCAATCGTTCTGTGAACAACGTTCAACAAGCCGCCCAATTTAATACCCGGAGCAATCGATTCGTTTTCAAATCGCAAAGGAATATCCAGCGTTAATTCGGCGTTCTGACCAATGCGCAGAAAATCAATGTGCATCGGCTTGGAAGAAACGGGATGTTTTTGAATATCCTGACACAAAACATGATTGTTTTGTCCGTCGACAACCACGTTAAATTGCCGTGTCCATAAACCTTTTTTGCCCATTTCGGCAACAACGATTTTTTCTTCCAAAGCAATCATTAACGGTTCTTTTTTATCTCCGTAAATAACGGCAGGAACAAACCCTTCACGACGTTTTGCGCGAGAGGCCCCCTTACCAGCTTTTTCACGTTTAACAGCATTTAATTGTGTAATTTTCATTGTATTTAATCCTTAAAAATAAAATAAAAAAAACGAAGGAAATCCTCCAGGGGTGAAAAACCTTCGGCGCTTTTCTCTTAAAAACGCGAGGGGGAGTTTACAACTTTTTTATTTGAATTGCAAGCATTATTTCAAAAAAAAGTGAAAAAATAAACTGAAACAAAAAATAAATCTTGCTTTTTGGGAAAAAATGCGGTAAAAAAGAAAAACACGAACGGAATGTAGCGCAGCCTGGTAGCGCACACGTCTGGGGGGCGTGTGGTCGCGGGTTCAAATCCCGCCATTCCGACCAAAAAAGCGAAAGATTGTTCTTTCGCTTTTTTTATTCTTCTGCGCCGTTATGCTTTGTTTTAAAAATAATATCGTTAAAACAAAACTTAAATATTTTTGCCATACGCCCCAAAAATTCGGAAAAAATGTGATTTTTCTTATTTTTTAGTTGAAATAAATATCGAATATGTGTATAGTAAAGCAATCGTTCGTTGGGGTAAGTTAATCAGTTTAAGCAGATATTACCAAAAATGGAGTGTTAAATGCCTAAGGTATCAGTATTAATGCCGATCTATAAAACAAATGAGAAGTATTTAAGGACTGCCGTTGAATCAATCCTTAGTCAAACCTTTGATGATTTTGAATTTTTAATTTTAGACGATTGTCCCGATGATGACAGAGAAGAAATTATAAAATCATATAAAGATAAACGTATCAAATATTACAAGAACGAGAAAAATCTGGGCATTGCCGCTTCTCGTAACAAGTTAACAGATATGGCAAAAGGCGAATATTTGGCTGTTTTTGACCATGATGATATTTCTTTGCCGGAAAGACTTGAAAAACAAGTTAAGTACTTAGATGCGCATCAAGATGTCGGCGTTGTTTCATCGAATATAAAGAGTTTGATAAAAAACAACGTATCAGATTATCCGATTGATGACATCAATATAAAAACAGCGCTTGTAAGAAAATGTGTGGTAGCTCATTCGGCTTCAATGATCAGAAAATCCGTTTTAACAAAAAACAATATCAGATATGAAGAACGTTTTTCTCCTGCGGAAGATTATGCTTTATGGTGTCGACTTATTCCTTTTACAAATTTTTATAATATTTCGGAAGTTCTGCTTCATTACAGGGATCATGCCGAAAACACCTCTCATAAAACAAAAGAGAAAATGTATTCGGCTACATTATCCGTTTGGTCATTTGTAAAAACAGAGAATCCGACCCTTTATGAAGAATTTTTATTAAAAGCCGTCCGAATAAAAAGAACAAGACTTTTCGGATTCATTCCTTTTTTAACCCGAATTACCAAGGAAAACAAAACAAAAACATATTTATTTAAAAAGATTCCTTTGTTTACGACAAGAGAATCATATCAACTTGAAGGGGAAGCAAAATGTCATTAAATAATTCCATGTTGGTTTCTGATATGATAAAAAGAGAAAACAATCATTTAAATTTTATTCGATCTTAGGCAATTACGGAGACTTGCTTACCCTATGCATCAAATAGTTTCACATCAAGTAGCTGACAATTTTTGGCAGAACATCTTATAGAAAATTATATTTTTGTTGCTTTTCTTTAATCATTTCATTAAAATAGGTCTCAATATTTTATAAGGAGCCATTCATGAAAGATATACAAGGTAAAGAAAGAAGTTTGCAAGATCTGTTGGCAAATAAAAAGTATACCATTCCATTTTATCAACGGGAATATCAATGGGAACGCAAACAGGTTGAAGAACTTATCAATGATTTAACGGATGAGTTCAACGATTCATTTAATCCTGAACACCTGAAATTACAAAATCGCAGTTGTATAAGTGAATACGCTTCTTATTATATGGGAAGTGTTATTTTAAATACACAAGACAATGCAATTATCGATGGTCAACAACGTTTAACAACATTAACACTTCTTTTGATTTATCTTGATAATTTGCAAAAGGAAAAATTTTCTGAGGATGAACAATCTGAAATTAAAAGCTTAATTTATTCTAAAAGCTATGGCTCATATTCTTTTAATATGAATGTTGAGGAAAGAGCCAAGTGTCTTGAATCGCTTTATAAGACTGGAAAATATACAGATGAAATCACAGATCCCAGTATCAAAAATATCTGTGACAGATATGCAGATATTGTTGAAATTTTCCAAGAAGCATTGACTGGAAATGAACCATAAGAAGAATACATAAATGATAAGAAAATATTATTTTTTATTGATTGGCTCATTAATAAAGTATTCTTTATAGAAATAAAAACCGAGAACGAGCAAGATGCCTACAAAGTATTTGTTACAATGAATGACAGAGGCTTACGACTAACGCCATCAGATATGTTAAAGGGTTATTTGTTGTCGCAAATCACAGATAATGCAAACGTACAAGCGCAAACAAAATTTGGAAGGATCAATTAACAAAATTGAATAAAGTCGGAACAGCCTTTGAAGAAAAAGATTTTATTGATGACTTTATCAGAGATTGGTTAAGAGCCCAGTATGCAGACAGTATAAAAGAAAATAAGAAAGGTGATTTACCGCAAGATTTTGACCTAATCGGTATAGGCTTTCATAAGTGGGTAAAAGATAATGCACTAAAACTCGGATTACAATCCTCAGATGATTATTATTTGTTCATTATCGAAAATTTCCAGAAATTCAGTAACCTCTATATAAAATTAAATGAATATGCACGCAAGTACAATCACGACTTTGAGTACATTTATTATAATGCAAATCGCAATATAACATCGTTGCAGTATCAGCTTGAAATGGCTGCGATTAACATTAACGATACCGAAGATATGAAGAATCGAAAATTAAAATTGGTTTCCTGCTACATGGATCAATACATTATCAGAAGAGTTATCAATTTTAAGAGTGTCGGTTATTCAACGATTAAATACGCAATATTTACGTTGACACGTCAAATCAGAAAAAAGAGTTTTGATGAGATAAAAGTTATTTTGAAGAATACGGTTCAATCTCTGAAAAATAAAGATGATAAGTTCCTTACCTTGGAAGGCATAAAGGATTTTTATCTGAATAACTTCTCTAAATGGCATGTACAGCATATTTTAGCTCGTTTTACTGATTATATTGAGCATAGGTCTGAAGTTCCCGAAACATCTTTTGAAAAGTATGTAGATACAAACGGGAAGAACAGATACGACATTGAACATATAACACCTGATGACTACCTTGCCAACAAGGATAAATATGTTGATGAAAAAGAATTTGAGAGTCAACGTAATATGTTGGGCGATTTGATTTTGCTTCCTGCGGATAAAAACAGAAGCTATCAGGATATGCCGTTTAGTGAAAAAGTTGAGAAGTATTTTGGTGAGAATTTATTAGCCAAAACGCTTAACCATAAGTGTTATGAGAATAATCCAAGGTTTTTAAAATTTAAATCTGATAATAATTTAGATTTTAAAGGATACGATGATTTTGATAAAACCGCTATCCGCGAAAGGCAAGAGGTATATTACAATTTAGCAAAAATGATATGGAGTCCGGACAACTTTGACAGATTTTAAGAAACAAAAAACCAGAAGATAATCCTGGTTTTTGGCTTCGGTTCCTATTTTAGGTAATAAGTCCGCACGCTGTCTTTTTTCCGAGAGTATCTTTCTGCTTTTTTTTGCGTAAAGCGACATCACACTGAGAACATTTGATTTAATTAATTAAAAAATGAATAAGTATTAATAATGGAGACTTTTTACAGTTTGCTTTTTCCAGGAAAGAGCGCATATTCTCAAATATAAAAATATGTAATATAAGATTAGAAGCTCAGAACGGATTATGTTTTTTGTAAAAAAATCAGACATTCTGTCCCTCTTTAAAAACTCTTGACTTTTTTAAAAAAAGTTTTTTAAAATATACATATAAGGAGAAAAAAATGATTAAATTAAAGTTTAAAGGCAACAAATACACCATAACAAACGATTTTGATATCATAGGCAAAAATCCCGAACTTATTGAGAGATTCGTTGAGGAAGTGACAACAGACCCGTCAGCCGGCAACCGTACCTTAAACGTTGCCCAAGTCCTTAAAGAAATCGGAGCCGAAATAATCAAAGTTAAAGTTGAAGAAGAAGACCCATACGCCATTTATTAAATATCCCCTCTCTTCATGCTTGTGCCGTATTAAGAGATAAATTTAATTGACGCATACAAATATTGTTATTTTTTGCAATAATTAAATGGCATTTATTTTTTACTTTAACACATCGTTCTTACCACTCTTAATATTTTTACTGAAAATGATTCTCTGTTTCTCCCTTTTTCTTTTTGAATCTTTGACACAAAATATAATAAATAAAGCCTTGTTTTTTAGTAAACTGAATTAATATCACATTATTCGGCAATATGTTCTCCGTGTTCTAATATTTGTTTTATACAAAAATCATACATGTCTTTACCCGTCAGCGCTTCTTTATACCAATCAACCGTTTTTTGAACAGCTTCCGTTAATCCCCATTCAGCTTCCCATTGCAACATAACATATGCTTTGGTGACATCCAAATTCAACAATGTGTTTTCATGAACGGCATTCGGATCTGACACATCAACAACTTCACCTTTGCCGTAATATTCAACTAATCGACGAACAACCTCTAAAACAGGCTTGTTTGCCGAAATATGGGGACCAAAGTTAAAATTCGTGGAATATTTTACGGGTTCTTCAAGTAATTTTTGACCGACTTTGAGATAGCCTGAAAGAGGTTCTAAAACGTGTTCCCAAGGACGCGTTGCAATCGGATTACGAATCTCAATCGGTTTACCTGCCTCAATAAAACGAATGCAATCGGGAATGAGTCTGTTATCAGACCAATCACCGCCGCCGATGACATTACCGGCACGAACGACAGCAACCGCTTTACCGTGAATATTAAATTTTGCAGGATTAAAATAGGATTGACGATAAGCATGAAGCATTAATTCCGTACACCCTTTGGAAGCAGAATACGGATCTTCACCGCCCATACGATCGGTTTCTTTATAGCCCCAAATTTGTTCCACATTTTCATAACATTTATCAGAAGTAATCATAACGGCTGTTTTAAGGCAATTATTATTACGCATAACTTCCATTACATTAAGACTGCCCATAATATTCGTTTCAAAAGTTTCTCTTGGTTGTTCATAAGAAGTACGAACAAGGGCTTGGGCTGCTAAATGAAACACCATTTCCGGCTGATATTTTTTTACAACTTCATCAAGATGTGCTAAATCTCTGATGTCACCCCGAATATCGGCAAACAATTTTTCATGCAAATGACAAGCTTCAAAATTCCCTTTATCAGAATAAGGATTCAAGGAATAACCAATAACTTTTGCGCCCATATGAGTCAACCAAATTGAAAGCCAAGATCCTTTAAAACCTGTATGACCGGTTACTAAAACTGTTTTATTTTTATATACATTATTATACATTTTGATGTTCCTTCCACCAGTTAATTGTTTGACTCAGACCTTCATCCAACGTATATTTTGGTTTCCAGCCGATTGATTTCAGTTTTTCATTATTTCCGACAACAATATCATCTCCGAATGCAGCAGGAACAGCTCCCCAAAGAATTTTTCCTTGAAAATTTGTAAGTTCGGCAATTTTATTAACTATTGTTTTGAGTTGAACAGGTTTTCCGGAACAAATATTTACCGCTCCTTGTAAATGACTTTCAAAAACATCGACAATACCTCTTGCCGTATCTTCTACGTGAAGATAATCTTGAAACTTTAAGCAATCACTCACCTTAACATCTTCACCGTTCAAACAAGATAAAATAACAGACGGCATAAGCCTTTGCGGTTTTTCATTCGGTCCGTACAGATTAAAAATGCGCGGCCACTTAAAAACAATATTATTTTGTTTACAAAAAACTTTTGCAACATTATAAACGGCATTTTTACTGTTTCCATAGAGTGTTTGCGGATCTGTCGGCGTCTCATCCTCCAAAAGATACCCGTACTTATATTCATATTCCGAACATGTTCCGGCGCCCAAAAATGTTTTACCGCCTTGTTCTTTAAAATATTTCAATAAGGTTAATGTGCTGATCAGCCAATCCATATTCAAATCATGCACATGGCATTTCGGACCGACATACCACGCAAGATGAAAAAGTGTTTCAAAATGATGTTCGGCAAAAAAAGCTTTTAATGTATCACAATCCATTAAATTCATTTCATATTGAATCAGTCGGGGTTGTTCGGGCATAAAGGGCGGAAAAACGAGAGAATGAACTTCGTAACCGCGGTTTATGAGTTCATTTATAACGTTTCTTCCGATAAAACCCGTTCCGCCCGTCATAAGAATTTTTTTCAAATCAGTCATTCCAAACCTTCCACGGAGCTGTTTTATTTGCCCACATTTTATTTAAATCTTCTTTGTCTTTTAACATATCCATGGGATGCCAAAAACCATGATGCTTATACGCATTCAGTTGACCGTCTCTTGCTAAATTTCGTAAAGGTTCTTCTTCCCACATCATATTTATTCCGTCACCCTCAATGTAATTGAAAATTTCAGGTTCACAAACAAAGAAACCGGCATTAATCCAAGTACCGCTTTCTTTCGGTTTTTCCAAAAAGTTTTCAATCGTACCGTCTTCTTTTATCGCCAAGGCGCCAAATCTTCCCTCCGGCTGATGCGAAGTTAATGTGCAGAGTTTGCCTGATTGTTCATGACATTTAATCAACTCGTTAATATCAACATCACCGATACCGTCGCCGTATGTTAACATAAATCGTTCATTGCCGATAAAATTCTGCGCCCGTTTAATTCTGCCGGCTGTAAAAGTATTTCGTCCTGTATACAACATTGTAACTTTAAACGGTTCACATCTTGTCTGATGCACCTCAACGGCATTTGTTGACAAATCAACGGTCACATCTGAATTATTCATGTAATAATTCACGAAGTAATCTTTAATCACTTCCTGTTTATATCCTGTCAGTATTACAAAATCATTGAAACCATAATGCGAATAAATTTTCATTATATGCCATAAAATGGGATATCCTCCGATTCCGACCATCGGTTTTGGTTTTATGCTGGTTTCTTCTCCAAGTCTTGTTCCGAGACCACCGGCTAATATAAGTGTTTTCATTAAAATATGCCATAAAAAGATGATAATTTTTCAATATTCCTATCCTCATGAAACCGCTGCGGACACACGGCTTTCAGCTTTTCTTTATCTGTTTTTCAGCAACATCAAGGCTCTTGTCGTCTAACTTGTTAATATCCAATCTTGCATAAAAAAACTCCATTTTTAAGAATTTTACATACTTAAATAAAATACATAAAATAATATTTTATTGCAAGAAAAATGAGATATTTTTCTTATTTTTTTAATCCGAAAGACGTGTTATAATCGATTCTGCTGAAAAGATTTTTGCCTCTCGGGAACATAAAAGTCAATTTTGAAGAGTTGGCATTGAACGAAAAACCTTATTTGAGTTATGAACAAACTTTTCAAGAAATTCAACAAGTTATAAAGTTAATTGTTCAGACTGTATTTAAACCGTTTAATGCTTAACCAGCGCGGAAAATACATTTTTCTTGAAGTGAGGCAAAAAATCGTGTATAATGGTATAAAGCAATATTTTAAGGAGAAATGATAATGGCAACGAATGATAATTCCAATCAAAATGAAATAATGCCGGGCGCAAGCCTTAAAGAATCCGTCAATAAAACCTTCCAAGAAGCCGAAGAAACCATTAAAGCGTTTGACGAGGTTCGGAAAAATTTTGAAACCCTATTCGGAACCATTCAAGCATTTAATACGGCCGATGATTTACTTTTTAAAAGCCCTGCACCCGCTGCCGACTACAAAACACCTTCGTCGTCTCCTGCCAAAGAAGCGCTTGCCGTTTATCAAGGTCTTTCCGAAGAAGAATGGAAAAAATATTTCAATTTGCTTAATACAACCCGTTTAAAACAGAAAGAAGAGGAACAATTAAGAACTTATATAATAAAAAGCACCGAAAAAGAACCTTATTTGCGTCGTTTGGTGCGCGAAACCATTCAACACGGTAAACCCATTACCATTTCCTCAACGCCCGAAGATTGGGAAGCATTAAAAAAGAAGAATTGCTTGGGTGATGCTGATTGGTCAACCAGACATATTCGTTTATTACCGGAAAAATTAACTTCCGGCACGGTCTTTCATGAAATTCTTCATATCGGACAAGAGGATGACGGTTTAGAGAAGGATGCTTCATCGCGTGAAGCACTTCTGAGCCGACGTAAATACATTGAAGCGGAAGCCCGGTCTGTCTCCTATTTATGTGAACAACAAAAACATAATTATCCGAACAATTATCTCGGCAGACTTATTGAACAAAATGAAAAAGAACTGCGCGAAAATCAACAAGACATACCGTCTGATTTAACCGATGAAGAAAAAGAACTTTTTATTCACACGCAAGCCGTTAATCGTGCCATCGGGGCATCGATTCACATTTTAATGCAACCGGAAGGAAAGGCAACCGAAAAGACCGCTTCCGATTATGGTATTAAGTTAACAGATAGAGATTTACGTTATTATATCAATGATTGGAAACGGTATTACAACAATGATGATAAAGTTAAAGAGTGGATCTGTCAAGTATTTCCCAGTTATAAAACAACCGCTACCACTAAAGATCACTATGTTTATAATTATGTCACCAAGCGTTATCCCGTTTTAAAGGGGAAAGATTTTCTTGTCATCGGTTTAACCAATGAAGAACGCAAAAAATGGGGTTTTCCTCCCCTGCCCGTCTCTGAAACAGATGATTCAACCACCGGTATTGCCGATGCCCGAGGAACAACCGATCGAAACCGACACAACACAATAGAGGGAAATAACTCGGGCACCACAAAAATATCACAAATATCCGTCAAAATTATTCCGCCCGATCATGTCATCAATTCATCGTCCGACGTGTTCAATTTGACTTATTCGGAAGATCAATCAAATGAAATACCGCTTTATTCGGAGGGACAATCAAATACCATTGCCCAAAAGTTTAACTTTTCCTTTAACGGGCAAGAATCGGAAGATCAATCAAATGAAATACCGCTTTATTCGGAGGAACAATCAAATACCATTGCCCAAAAGTTTAACTTTTCCTTTAACGGGCAGGCAAACGGGCCGGAAAAATTTAAAAACGAATCACTTGTCACCAAAATATCACTCATGTTCGGCAATGAAATTTTATTTGATAATAAAGCCACCGATTCACATACCAATTTAACCGCTGCCTTTAAAACCAACGCGACAGAATATGATGAAAATAAAAAAATATCTTTAATCACGTCGCCGGAAACAGAAAAGGGGATAGCTTAAACATGATTTTACGGTTATTTCAACAAGGAGAAAT
>CANQKV010000034.1 GCA_947624545.1 uncultured Alphaproteobacteria bacterium
TGTATGCGTGACAGTGATTGTAAAAATCCGACACCGATTTGCAGTGAAGAACATACATGTGTGGCGTGTACGAGCAGGGAACAATGTCGTCATAAAAATCCGTCAGAAGAAAATTGTACGGAAAACGGGGCTTGTTGCGTGGCAGAGGGAATGACATGGAGCAACGGCGAATGCGCATGCCCTCATGACTATAAGAAATCAGACACCAGCTCGGGTCAAGCTGTTTGTTTACCTTACTGCAAGCAGGAAGTCGGTTTGATTATTATGACGGATCGTTCGGGGAGTATGGGAAATACAAAAACAGATGAATATAATAATGTGATGCAACAAATAAAAGAAGCTCAACAAAAATTGCATATTCCGGAAGATATTTATTCGGCTGTTTATTTTACCGGCTGTTCCGGTACACCGTCGGGGGATCCTTGTCCGTATAGGGCTAAAATGGACGTACTTCCTTACGGCAAACATTCGGCAAACGAAATTCGATCGAAAATGGATCCGACGTGGACATATCAAACGGCGTATTCTACTTTCTTTAAAGCTTTTGACGAAGATATTACACCGATGTGCCAAAAAAAAGGGCGGAAATTAAAGCTCATTATTATTTTGTTTTGGGATGTTGACGGAAGTGATGTGAAACGATTAAATGCACTCAGTCAATATTGCGATACCGTTATTTATAATGTTTCCGTTAACGGTACAGCTGTTTCAACAGTTAACGGTACTTATACTTTGAATGCGCGTCAAACATTTAAACTTTCGGAATTTAAAGAATCGGATATTGATTTAATCAATGACGGTATTCATCAGGAAGGGTGTGTGGAAAGAACAAACTGAAACGGGCAACTTAAAAACAATTGTCCGTCAGCTTCAAATAAATTTTTAACTGCCGAATTTGTTGCTGCGCGGAAATCCGACCGGCGGAATTTTACCCACCGTTGCCCGCTTGGCAAGCCAAAGCTCAATGTTGCGCTCAATACGGGTGCCGTTGCCCGAGGGGAAGGATAATCCGTCGGCCAAATTAAAGAATTTTGCATCGGAAAGTTTGGCTTCCTGATAGCGTTGCAAAATCACACCGTTAGAGCGCGCCATAACGGGAATTTCTTCCGTTTTAAACACAATCATTTTGCGATTGGTGCCGATAACGGCGATATGATCACCCGTAACGGGCTTGCAAAGCATGGCTTTATCATCATCGGACAAATTAAGAATAATTTTGCCGGCACGCGTTTGCGCAATCACATCGGACGCGGCAACAATAAAGCCCTTGCCGTTTTGCGAGGCCACCAACAGTTTTTGAGCGGCATCGTAAGGCAACAGCGCGACAATATCGGCTTCTTGGGCAATATCGACCGACAGACGCAACGGCTCGCCAAACCCGCGCCCGCCCGCTATGTTATTGCCTAACAACGTGTAAAACCGTCCGTTTGTGGTGAAAATTAAAATATTATCGGTTGTATATGTTTTTAATACGGCTTTGAGCGAATCGCCCTCTTTAAACTTTAAGTCGGAAGAAATGTCAATATGCCCTTTCACGGCACGAATCCAGCCTTGCTTTGACAACACAACCGTAATCGGTTCGCGCTCAATCATGGCTTCAATGGAAATTTTCACTTCTTCGGGGGCATCGGTCACTTGTGTTCGCCGCGCTCCGAGGGCTGTTTTTTGTCCGAACGCTTTTTGAATGACTTTAATTTCTTCGGCAAGTTTTTTAACCCGTAACGCGGTATCATTTACAAGCTTTTCCAATTCCTGCTTTTCATTTGACAGCGTTTCATATTCGTTTTTCAGTTGCGCTTCTTCCAGCTTTCTCAAACTTCTTAATCGCATATTCAAAACGGCTTCCGCCTGAATATCACTTAACGAAAATTCTTGCATTAAGCGCGGCTTCGGCTCATCTTCATTGCGAATAATTTCAATTACGCGATCTAAATTTAAATAAGTGATTAAAAAGCCTTGCAAAAGCTCCATTCGGTGCCTGATTTTATCCAGCCGATATTGCGAGCGACGCACCAACACAATATCCCGATGTTTTAAGTAGGCGACTAACACTTCTTTTAAACTCATAACGCGCGGGGTATGATCGGCATCAAGCACATTCATATTGAGATTGAAGTTAATTTGCAAGTCGGTGTTTTTGAACAAATGTTCCATCAGCTGTTCGGGCAGAACGGAGCGGGATTTCGGCTCTAACACCAAACGAACGACATCGGACGATTCATCACGAATATCAGCCAACAGCGGCAGCTTTTTTTCGGACAACAATTTTGCAATGCGCATAACCAAATCTGATTTTTGAATGCCGTAGGGAATTTCGGTAACAACAATTTGATATTGCCCGTGCGACAGTTCTTCTTTTTTCCATTTGGCGCGCACTTTCATGGCGCCGCGCCCCTCTTGATAAACTTTAATAATGTTTTGACGACTTTCCGCCAAAATACCGCCCGTGGGAAAATCGGGCCCTTGAATATATTGAATTAAATCAGCCGTTTCAGCTTCGGGATATTTTAATAAATGCAACAGCGCTTCGCAAATTTCGCCCACGTTATGCGGCGGAATGTTGGTTGCCATACCTACGGCAATGCCTGATGAGCCGTTCGCCAATAAATTCGGAAAGGCGGCCGGCATAACCGACGGTTCTTCTTCTTCGCCGTCATACGTTTTATCAAAATCAACGGCGTTATCTTCCAAGCCGTCCATCAGCGCAACGGCAACCGCCGTTAACCGCGCTTCCGTATAACGCATGGCAGCTGCCTTATCGCCGTCAATATTGCCGAAATTGCCTTGTCCGTCCACCAGCGGATAACGTACGGCAAAATCTTGCGCCAAACGCACCATGGCTTCGTAAACGGACGTATCGCCGTGCGGATGATATTTACCGATAACATCTCCCACCACGCGCGCACATTTTTTAAAGCCCGAAACCGGATCCAATTTCAGTTGACGCATGGCATATAGCAACCGCCGATGAACCGGTTTTAAACCGTCGCGCACATCGGGAAGCGAACGCGCCACAATGGTTGACATGGCATAAGCCAAATAGCGTTCCGAAAGCGCATCAGCCAGTTTTGTTTCACGGATATTTTCAATGTTTTCCATACTCATAAGGCTTATTTATAAAGCAAAGCACTCAAAAACGCAAGCTTTTTTTAGTCTTTTCACGTTTTTTTTAATCGAACGGCTTTTTTATTCTTTTGACTTTTGTTTTGAATTTTCTGCTTGCCAATTTTAAAAGAATTGTGTAATCTGTGAAAAAGGATTTTTTATAAAATGAAAAGATTTTTGTTGATTTTTATGTTGTTTGTCAGCTTTTCCGCTTTGGCGGAAGAAGATATAACGCCGATCGGGCATTTTTCCGCATGGCGCGCCTATAAAGGCGTTCAAAACGGGCAGACAACCTGTTATATGGCGGCAACTCCTTTAAGAAGCAGTCAGAAAAGAGAAGATGTTTATTTAATGGTTGCCCGTCACGCGGGAACAAAAACAGATAATGAAATTGTTGTTTATTTCGGTACGACGTATCACAAAAACAGCCAACCGACAATCGGGATTGATAATCAGAAAGCCGTTGCGTTGGTGCATTCGGGTGATAAGGCATGGGTTAAATCGGCAACAGATGAAAAAAATCTGATTGCAAAAATGATTGAAGGAAATATTGTTCGAATTACGGGAAAATCAACCCGCGGAACGGTCTTGAAAGATAATTATTCTTTAAAAGGCTTTACCAAGGCACTGGATGCCATTACAAAGGAATGTCCGTAAAAAATGAAAAAAGAATTAATCGGATTGGGATTTGACGACTTAAAAAAAGAACTTGTCGGTTTGGGCGAACAGCCGTTTCGCGCCAAACAACTTTGGCATTGGATTTATCATAAGGGCGAAACGGATTTCTTTAAAATGACAACGCTTGCCAAGCCGTTTCAAAGTCGGTTAAACGAATTATATACGGTCACGCATCCGAAAATCGTGACCGAGCAAAATTCGGTAGACGGTACCCGAAAATGGCTCATGGAATTTGCCGATGAAAAACAAGTCGAGTGTGTTTATATTCCCGAATCGGATCGCGGCGCCGTTTGCATTTCAACGCAGGTCGGGTGTGCGCAAGGGTGTCGTTTTTGTCATACGGGTACGCAAAAAATGATGCGGAATTTAACGGCGGGTGAAATTGTCGGACAGTTTATGTCGGCGCGCGACAGTTACGGCGAATGGCCCACGCCGACCGATGAAACGCGGTATTTATCGAATATTGTTGTTATGGGAATGGGAGAGCCGTTGTGTAATTTCGAAAACTTAAAAACCGCGCTTCTGATTGCCACGAACGGTGACGGTTTATCCGTTTCGAAACGACGCGTGACCGTTTCCACATCAGGCATTGCACCGAATATTCCGAAATTGGCGGATTTGGGGGTTAAGTTGGCGGTGAGTTTGCATGCGCCGAATAACGAAATTCGCAGTCAAATTATGCCCGTTAATCGTAAATATCCGCTGGAAATGTTGATTGAGGCTTGTAAAGAATATCAAAAGCGTTGTGAACGGCGGCAGTTTATTACGATGGAATATGTTTTGTTAAAAGACATAAACGATCAACAGAAACACGCCGAAGAATTGATGAAACTTGTTGACGGACTGGAAGTGAAGTTTAATTTAATTCCTTTTCATTATTGGGAAGGCGCGCCGTTTGAGCCGTCGAGCAATAATGCAATTCATCGGTTTGCCAAAATTTTGGAGAGCCATTATTTCGCCGCGCCGATTCGACGGTCACGCGGAGAAGATATTATGGCTGCCTGCGGTCAGTTGAAATCAATTAAAGGCAAAATGTAATGATGTTTCGGGTTTTGAATCGAACGGACGATTCTTTCAAAAAAATAAAGTTGATTTTTTATCGAAGAACATTTATATTTAACGTATGGAATTTTTATGGCCGGTTGTTTTTTTGCTTTTACCGCTGCCGCTTGTTTTTCGGTGGCTGTTAAAGCCTGATTTATCTTCTCGACAAGCACGAAATTATGCACTGCGCGTGCCGTTTTTTCAACAAATTCGCCCCTTTGCTTTAACAAGTGATATTTCTGATCGCACCTCGGCAAAATGGCTTTTAACCTTGTTTTGGATTTGTTGCGTGTTATCGGCTGCGCGTCCGATTTGGTACGGACAAGCTCAAACAATCACGCAAAACGTTCGGAATATCGTGTTGGCGCTTGACGCATCCGGCTCAATGCAGGAGCAAGATTTTGATGTCAATAACAAGCCCGTCAGTCGGTTGAATCTGGTAAAGTTACTGGTTGATGATTTTTTGCAAAAACGCCAAGGCGATGAAGTGTCGCTGGTTATTTTCGGCAGTGAAGCTTATACCTACACGCCTTTAACATACGATATGAAAACCTTGCGACAGCTGTTAAGCGAAATTGATGTCGGTATCGCGGGCGAAATGACGGCTATCGGTGAAGCGTTGGCGTTAAGTGTTGCCAATGCGGGAAAAGTGCCTGCTCAAAGTCGAATTGTGATTTTGTTATCGGACGGAACGGCAAATGCGGGGGTTGTCAGTGTGCCGGAAGCCGTACAAATGGCAAAAAAAGCAGGTGTTAAGGTTTATACCATCGGTGTGGGGTCTTCGCCCGTTATGATGCAGTCTTTTATGGGCTTTCGACAGCTGGTTAATCCTGCCGCCGATTTGGATGAACAAACTTTGACGGAAATTGCCGAACAAACAGGCGGAAAATATTTTCGCGCCAAAACAAGTCAGGATTTAAAAGAAATTTATGAAACCATTAACGCTTTGGAACCCGTGCAAAATGACGGTGTGGTGTTTCGTCCGCGGACGGAGCTGTTTTATGTGCCGCTCTTACTGGCGTTTTTGTTTTTAACGGCAGCCGTTCTTAAAAGGAGGGGCGTATGATTTTTTTACGCCCGTGGGCATTTTTATTGTTGCTTGTATTGCCGATTTTATATCGGTTGGCAAAGCGTTATGAAGCAGTTTCAAATCCGTGGCATAAATATATAGAACCCGTTTTTTTGAAATATTTAACCATCGGTGCAAACAAGGCAAAATATACATCGGGCAAAAAATATATGTTAGCGTTTGTGTGGATTTTGATGACTGTTGCTTTATCAGGTCCCGCATTTGAAAAATTGCCCGTTGCCGGTACCGATAATGCCTCGCCCACGATTTTGATTGTTGATTTAAACACGTTGAATCAGGAAAAATCGGCATTGTTGCAGGTTAAGCTTTATGAGTTGTCGGAAGCCCTGAAAGAAAACAGTGTCGGTTTGGTGTTGTATGATACAAAAGGGTATGTCGCATCGCCGCTGACAACGGATAAAGAGCTGATTAAAGCTTTAATTCCGTCATTAAAGCCGAATATTATGCCCGATCAGGGAAATCGGTTGGAAAAGGGTATTGAAAAGGCGGTTGAGTTGTTTCAAAACACACAAAACAAATCAGGGCGAATCCTCATTTTAACCGGCGGTACGCCCGATGTGGCAAAAGCCAAAGAAGCCCTTCGTAATCAGCCGTATACCGTGGGTATTTTGGGGTTGGGAGAGGTAACACCTACACCCGTTTTAACACGAGACGGCGCTTTTTTGCGTGATTTAAACGGACAGCTTGTGTTGGCGGCGCCCGATAAAAAACAGCTGGAAAAATTAGGCGTTTATCGGCAAACAACGCCGAGCGGCGAAGAAATTCAACAATTAATTGATCAAACGAATCCGCTTTATACGGACTTGTTTTCAAAATCAAGCGAATCGTCTTTATTAAAGCCCGATGTCTGGCAGGATTTGGGCGTTTATATAGTGTGTGCGGCTTTACCGTTTATGGCGTTATTATTTCAAAAAGGATTGTTCTTTTTGTTGGCTGTTGCCTTGGTTGTCAGTGTATCCGATGAGGCTTTCGCGGGTTTTTGGCTCAGAACGGATCAGGAAAATTATCGCTCACTCAAAGAAGCCAATCAATTCTATCGTCAAGGGAATTATGAACAGGCGCTTCGGCAATATGAAACGGTGCCTTCGGCAGAAGCGCTTTATAATAAAGCCAATGCGTTGGCGCATTTAAAGTCGTATCGGGAAGCCATTGACTTATACGGACAGGTGTTGAAAGAAAATCCCGCTCATCAAGATGCCGCCTTTAATAAAAAATATTTGGAAGAACAATTAAAGCAAAATCAGCCGCAAGAAAACGAGCAAAACAGTCATTCGAAAGAACAAAATCAGTCGAATCAATCTGAAAACTCGAATCAGTCGAATCAAGCGGAGAATACCGATCAGTCAAATCAATCCGACCAAGCAAACCGGTCTGACCAAACGGATCAGGCGCAAAATCAATCCGATCAAAATCAACAAAACGAACAACAAGAGGAACAGTCAAACGAACAGCAAGACGCAACGGCGCAACATCAACCGAAACAAGAAGAAAATGCGCCGAACGAACAGCAAAATAAAACAGATGACACGTCAAACAAATCCGATTCTTCCGATTTACAAGCAGAACAAAATCAAGAACAAAAAGCTGATTCGAAATCAGATGAAACAGATGAAAATCAGGCAAAAGGGCAATCGAACGCTGTCGGCGAAGAAACATCGTCCGATAAACCCGATACCGATGTTTCCGCCGGCGAAGAAACGGATAATCCGTCTGATGAGACGGATCAGGAAACGCAGCAAATTATCAATCGTTTGCAAAAAGATCCGTCGCGCGTGTTGCGCTATCGGTTGCGTCGGCAATATTTAAATATGTAAGGGGCAAACAAACATGAAAAAATTATTTTTATTGTTATTTTTTGTTTCGGAGAACGCTTTGGCGGCGCCGACAATGACACTTTCAAGTCAATCTCCGCAAATCGGCGAACAAATGCAAATTATTTTTGAAGATACGCAACCGATCGGGCAGTTGCCTGATTTAAGCGCATTACAGACGCATTTTGTTATTCGCGGACAGCAAAGCGCTTTTAACACCAGTATTGTTAACGGCGTTCAATCGCAATCGCACCGATTGATTTTATCGGTTTTTCCGAAAGAAGTCGGAACGTTCTCAATCGGACCGTTTGAAATCAATCAAACGCAATTACCGGCGCAAACGGTTACGGTATCGGAGCAGACATCTCTCTCTCCCGACAATAATTCAACCGCACAAAACGGTGCGCAAACGCCGTCATCGAATGCGGTATTTCAGGTAGAAGCCCGAGTTGAACCGAAAGAAATATACATTGGTGAAACGGCGCTTTATTCGGTTCGATTTACGGAAAATATCGGTTTGACTCAGGCACAGGTTGAAATGCCGGAAAATGAAAACTTCACGTTTACGCCGTTGGGCGATGATAAAATGGGACGGACACTCATTCAAAATCAGGCGGCACGCTTTTTTGAAAGAAGTTTTTTGTTAACACCGAAACACAGCGGTGATTTTACCATTCCGCCATCAGCCGTTATCGGCTATTTGCCGGACAGAAACTTTAAATCTTCGCGTTTCGGATTTCCGGATTTGTTCGGACAAGATCCTTTTTTTGATACGGCTTTCGGATTGCCGCAAAAAGAAGTTTATCGGCAGTCGCAACCGATTCACTTAACCGTTCTTCCCAAGCCCGATAATTGGAAAGGTTGGTGGTTGCCCTCTCGAAAAGTAACGCTTACGGAAACGTATCAATGGCCGCAAACGTTGAAAGTCGGACAGCCGATTGAACGCCGTGTTCGATTACAGGCATCGGGCGTTGAGGGACACCAGTTGCCGTTGTTGGTGCAACCGGCAGGGCAGGGGTTGAAAGTTTATGCCAATCCCGATCAGCGCGGACAAATGACAACCGCGGACGGACTGTCGGGTTATGAAGAAATGACATTTGTGTTGGTTCCGACAAATGCCGGCAAAATCACTATTCCGGAAATAAAAGTTTCATGGTTTAATACAAAGGAAAAAAAGGAAGAAACAGCCCTGTTGCCTTTAAAAGAAATAACGGTTGAAGCTGATGCGAACGGCGCTCTCATGCAAACGCAAAATACAAATCCGCCGCAGACGAAACAGCCTGAGTCGGCAAACCGAGAAACACCGCCTCAAAAAACAAATCAAACAAAAAAGACGGTTCAATCCGCCATTTCTCCGACAGCCCGTTATTTTTTAATCGGCGGGTTTGGCTTTTTGTTTTTGCTGATTTGTATCGGCAGCGGTATTTATTTGTCAAGGCGACATCGGCATAACAATGCGTTATTGCTTCAATCCGCGGAAAAAAATGAAAAATCGGGGCATTCGCATAAAAAACCGTTGCCTGATTTATATCCCTTTTAATAAAATGAAAAAAAAGCTTGACTTTTATTTGAAAATCAGATATAACCATTCCCAACGTTTTTTTATTTTTTATGAGAAAGGGTAAATGTCATGACAAAAACATGTATCGTCACGGGAAAAACTGTTCAAACAGGTAACAATGTAAGTAAATCTAACCGTAAAACACGGCGTCGTTTTATGCCGAATTTACAGAATGTTTCGGTATACAGTGAAATTTTGGATCAACAAATCAATATGCGTATCAGTTCCAACGGGTTACGCACCATTGAGAAAAACGGCGGATTGGATTCGTATTTGTTAAATACGCCTGTTTCAAAATTAACGGCTGAATGCAAAGAATTACGCAATCGGATTGCCGGCGCCAAGGTCAAAAAAGGTTTGTAGGTTTTTCTGAAATATTTAAAAAACCGTTCTGATGAAAGAACGGTTTTTTTTATGAATTAAAAACGTTATTCCACTTTGGCGACATGTAAAATGTTTATATTTCCCTGTTTTGCAAAAGGAATGCCCGCCGTTATAATTAATTCGTCGTTTGTTTTGGCATAACCCATTCGAACGGCTTCCTGAATGGCAATCGGTGTCACTTGCGACATATCTTGCAGTTGCCGAGTCAATACCGAACTGACACCCCAAATTAAAGCTAATTTATTCGCTACTTTTTCTTCAATGGTTAAGTTAAGAATGGGAACCAACACGCGTTCTCTTGCCGCGCGCAAAGTTGTTTTACCTGAAACGGAATAAGTGACAATCAAAGACGGTTTTTCCAAAACTTTAACCATTTGTTTCATTGAAGAGGTAATGGCGCTGGCAATGGTTTTATCGGGAGGCATGGAAAACGATTCCATAGCGTGCCGATAAATCGGATCTTTTTGAACGGTCATAATAATACGGCGCATCATTTGAACGGCTTGAACAGGGTATTTCCCTGCCGCAGTTTCGGCAGAAAGCATAACGGCATCGGCGCCTTCGAAAACGGCGGTTGCCACATCGGAGACTTCCGCCCGAGTCGGAACGGGAGCCTGAATCATACTTTCAAGCATTTGCGTTGCCACAATGACGGGCTTTCCCTGCAAACGACATTTTTCAACAAGCTTTCGTTGAATACCCGGCACGGATTCCAACGGACATTCAACGCCCAAATCACCCCGTGCTACCATAATGCCATCGCATAAATCAATAATTTCGTCAATATGTTTTAAGGCGGCGGGCTTTTCGATTTTAACAATAATACCGGCTTTGTCTTGAACAATTTTTCGGGCTTGACGCACATCATCGGGTTGTTGCACAAAAGAAAGACAAATCCAATCGGCGCCCATATCCAACGCAAAGTTTAAATCAACAATATCTTTGGGAGTTAAAGCATTAATCGGCAAAACAACATCAGGAACATTCACGCCTTTATGATCGGATAAAACACCGCCGACTAAAACGGTTGTATTGACATAGTCTTTTCCGAAATCTTTAACGGAAAGTTGAATTTGTCCGTCATTTAAAAGCAAAATCATTCCTTCTTTTAAAACGGTATAGATTTCCGAGTGCATTAAAGAAACGCGTGTTTCATCGCCCGCTTCATCAGACATATCCATTCGAAACGATTGCCCGTTGACAAGTGTGACCGAGTTGTTTTTAAAAACGCCTACGCGGAGTTTCGGTCCTTGCATATCGGCTAAAATGCTGTAATGCGTTTGATTTTCTTTTGCCGTTTGGCGAATGAAGTTAAAATTTTCTTTGTGGGTTTCATGGGTGCCATGGCTGAAATTAAGACGAAAAACATTAACGCCCGCTGTTGCCAAAGCTTGAATGTTTTCTTTGCCCGATGAAGCAGGTCCGAGCGTTGCTACAATTTTGGTAAGAGGTCTGTCCATACTGACTCCTTAAAAAACAGTTGAAGAAAAAATAAGCTGCCTAACCGTGAATTTCAAGCGCCAGTTTTCCGCACATACTTTGTTCGGGACCGATACTTTTCATACCGGTGCCGATAATTCCGTTTGCCGCTAGATTAAAAGCGTTAATGGCGTTTGAAGCCGGCTCCAAACAGAAAAAGTTTTTCCCGCGCGGCACATACAGGACAATATGTTTAAATTGATTATCCGCTTCAATGTTAACGGTAATTCCCGTATCGGGATATAAAATAGAAGCCTTGCCGTCAAATCCGTCAAAACAGGTATCGAATACCGCATTTTTAAGAGGTCTGCCTCCCTGAAACTGCCATGTTGAAGGCGTTTCATAAGGTTTATCGAAAATCGGGTCGGATTCATTGCTCCACACCATTTGTGTTGCAAAATCAAGTTCGACATCTTTTGTTTTCACAAAAAACGGGTGGATTCCCATGCCGCACGGCATCGGAAGATGTCCCGGATTGGTAATTTTCATTTCAATTTCCAAGCGTGTTTTCTGTAAACTGTAAATAAGCTCGGCATTGTATGAAAAAGGAAAACCGCCGTTGTTTTTATTATGTTTCAGCGTTAAAACAACCTTGTCATCTTGTTGTGATTGTACTTTCCAAGTTGATTTCCAACCGTCGCCGTGAATGGGATCGATAATGCCCATATGATTTTTTGCCATTTTGCGCGTAATGCCGAAATAAACGAAACTGCCGCCGCGAATTCGTCCGCAAAACGGTATCATCGGAAAAAGAGCGGTGGAGGAGGCATCAGGTCTGCTGTACCAATCAATCGGACGGAGAATATCTCGAAAGTTACCGTTTCGCGTCATATACTTTAAAAAAGAAAGTGACGCGCCGAGTTCCGGTAAAACGCCTAATTGAACTTTGTCGTTTTTCAAAATTAATTCTTTCATTTTTTGACTCCTTTGCGTTTTTGTTGCGCAGATGATTTTTCATTGGATTTTAAAGCCGTAAAAGCTTTGGTTAATAAAGTATCGATGGTTGCATCTTTCGTTTTTTCGGCAACACCGTAAGACGTATTGATAAAAAAGCCTTTGTTATTTAAATTGCGCTCTTGAATTCTTCGTTTTAATTGTTCGGCAAAGAAAAGTGCTTTTTCGACAGGGGTTTCCGGTAAAATAATACCGAATTCAATATCGTTTAACCGTCCGATAATATCTGTTTCACGAACGGATTTTTCGCAAATACCGATAATATCTTTCAAAATTTCATCACTGAATTCCTCTTCGGATTGTACGTCTTGGAAAAAATCGAAACGCATAATGATTAAACTCATTTGTCGATTATATCTTTCCGCCCGTTTTAATTCTTTAATTCCCGCCTGTAAAAATGATTCGCGATTGTAAACTTGGGTTACCGAATCATAGGAAGAAAGGGAAAAAAGCTGTTGTTCCAGTTGCTTGCGTTTTGTAATATCAAAACCGACCGAGCGAATTTCTTTGGGATTGCCTTTTTCATCGTAAACAATGCGATTTGTCCATGAAATCCAAACTTTTTCGCCATTTTTTTTGGTGGCTTCGCTTTCGTTTTCCAAATACATACGCGGATAAGTTAAAATTTGATCGATAATATTTTTATGCTCGCTTCCTTTTTCCGAATCTTCGCCGATATAAATGGTTTGAAACACGTTTTTGCCGACTAATTCCGTTCGCGTAAAACCGAAAAACTCTTCGGCATAATCATTGACATAAGTTATTTTATGATTGGAATTGACCGAAACAATAATGCTTTTTGATGATTCGGATTCATACGGTTTTAAATATTTTAAAGGATTTTCTTTTTTGGAAAGCGCTTTTGTTTGTTCGTTGATTTGGGCGCGGAAACAATCAATTTTAGCTCGTAGTCTGGCAATTCGACGGACTAATGCAAATGACAGAATCATAAACAAAATTGTTGTCGTAAAAAATATACCGTGTAATAAAGACAAATAATCGGCATTTTCAGGCATAAAACATTTTTTCTCCTTACCAGATAAAAACAGATTAACCGTTTTTTAATCGGATTACAAGTAAAAAAATGCTTTTTCTTGACTTTTTTTCAAAAAA
>CANQKV010000035.1 GCA_947624545.1 uncultured Alphaproteobacteria bacterium
GGTAAACGCGTAAAAATGTTTCGCAAATTGTTTTTCATTCGCTCTTCTTTGTCTTGAAACCGAAAATAGCCCCTTAAACGCAGTTCTTTTTCCAAATGCGTTAAAAACGAATCGACTTCCGCCTTGTTTGCCAAAGCGGAACCGCCCGTTTCATAATGCGAACAATCACTGAAATGCCGTTTTTGAAACCATTCATACCCGATTAACAACACCGCCTGCGATAAATTTAACGAACAATGCGCCGGATTTAAAGGAATTTCAATAATACCGTCAGCACACACAATTTCCTCATTTTCAAGCCCTGTTCGCTCGGCACCGAATAAGACCGCCGTTTTCTGCCCCTGATTTTCTGCCTGCCATAAGCGTTCAACGGCTTTCACAGGCGATAAAACAGGCTTTGTCATATCGCGCGAACGCGCCGTTGTGGCAAAAACAAGCTGACAATCGGCAACAGCCTCCGACAAAGAAGAATAAACAACCGCTTTTTCCAAAATTTCCTGCGCGCCCGATGACGCCGCCAGCGCTTTTTCCGATAAATGAGAATCCCGCGGCAACACAAGCCGTAAATCAGACAGCGCGCAATTCATCATGGCACGCGCCACCATTCCCATATTTTCAGCCAACTGCGGGCGCACCAAAATAATGCTCGGCGCCTTTTCAAAAAACGCACACTTTACTTTTTTCATTTTTTAATAGAAGTTTTCGGGATTAAACGCATAAGACTTTACACCCAACCGTTTTTTCGGTGTTGCCGCAGGCGTGCCGCTTGTCGGGCGCAAAGAAATATTCCGTACCGATTGAACGGGTCGGCGATTATTGTTGGCTGCCACCGTCGGCACGGCTTGTTGTGCTTGCGGCTGTTGCGCTTGCGGACGCGTTGCCGTTGCATGCGCGCCCTCCTCCGGTGCTTTCTTTTTCAAATGTTGCGGCAAAAAGGCTTGATTAATCGGCGCCGATTCTGCCAAACTGTTTAACGCCTGCGCGGGATTGGCATCAATAGCTGAAACAAAAGATCCGTCTTTATTTTCGGGCATTTGATAATTTATCGGCTTTTGATTATCTTCATACAAAGCCGCCGCCTGTTGCAACTGACTTTCATCATATTTAAACGTATCTGCCATTTGCTTTAAGGTTTTTGTTTTATCATTTTGTTCGTTTTGATTTTTTAACATTTGCCGATAAATCAGCTTTGTTTCATAAGGTCCTAAATTCGGATCTTTCTCAAAGGTTTTTTGAAGCGCTTCCGCTACGCGCGAATCAGTTGCATCTTTATTGCTTTCCGAAGCCTCCGATTGCGTTGCCGAAACAGACGCCTGTTCGGCGGGCGTTTCATTTTGTTGCGCCCGAAGCGGCAGACACACGAAACCGATAACAAAACCGAATAAAAGTTTTTTAAACATTTTTTATCCCCTTTTCTGCTTTTCTTAATTTTAAAAACCATATAATACCGATCGGAATGGAAATTAAATAACAAATGCCTAAAAAACTTAATGTAATCCACGGCATTGAAACCAAACCGGCTAAAACAAAAATTGTGATAATCAGCAAAATTGATGAGTACTCCGCCGAAATATGCACATGTTTTAAACAGAGTGTCGGAATTTTGCTTGCCATCATAACACCGCTTAAAATTAAAAACGCACCGGCAAACAAAGGATGTCGAAACAACTCGATATTGCTTGCCAACCAAAAAATTAACGGCAAAATTGTTAAATATGCTCCGGCAGGTGCCGGAACGCCCATAAAAAAGTGTTTCCAATAATCGGGTTGTTTTGTATCCAGTAACGAATTAAACCGCGCTAACCGCGAAGCACAACACATAGCAACAAACAAAACCAAAGCCCAATAAATGCCGATGGCTTCACTGCGCCCTGCCTGATGTTGCAAAACACTGATTCTCGTATCGGCATCCATTGTCCATAAATACATTAAAAACGCCGGCGCAACACCGAAACTGACAAAATCGGATAACGAATCCAATTCGGCACCGAAACGAGAGGATACATTCAGCATACGTGCCACTTTCCCGTCGAGAAAATCAAAAACACCGGATAAAGCAATAAAAATAACGGCGGCGGTCCAATGTCCCCAGAAAGCCATGTTAACGGAGGACACACCGAACGCTAATGCCGTCATGGTAACGGCATTGGGAAATAACGGACGAATGTTAATTTCTTTTTCAGACATTTTATAATCTCGCTACTCACTCATATCCGCCAAAACGGTTTCACCCGCCACACAAACCTGTCCGAGCAAAACTTTCGGCTCAACGCCTTTCGGCAAGAAAACATCTAACCGACTGCCGAAACGAATCATCCCGAAAATTTGCCCTGCTTTTAATTGATCGCCGATTTGTAACGGACAATATATCCGTCGCGCGATTAACCCCGCAATTTGCACAAAACCGATGCGTTTTTTATTTTCGGCAATCATACAAATTTCCTGACGCTCATTCTCCTCGCTGTCTTTATCCGCCACACTCACAAACTTGCCCGGTCGATAAAACAATGCGTCAACCGTTCCGCTCACAGGCGCCCGATTCACATGAACACTGAATACGCTCATAAAAATACTGATTCGCAACAACGGCTCTTTTCCGAGCGATAATTCTTTCGGCGGAACAACATATTTAATATTGCTGACAAGCCCGTCGGCAGGCGCAATAATCAAATTCGGATTTTGCGGCGTTTCTCGCGTGGGGTTGCGAAAGAAATAATAGGAAAACACAAGCGCCGGCAAGCCGATAATCCAACTCCACTCATCGGTTAGCAAACCCATAAGGCAAAAAATAACAAGCATTCCCCCTAAAATAGGCCACCCTTGCGGATGAATGGACGGTAATAAATATCGCTTCCATGACGTATCGACATGATTTTCCGTCGGCACCTGATAAACTGCCTTTTTCGGCGTTGAAGCCGATTTCGTTTGAGCCGCCTTCACTTGCGTCGCTTTCGATAAAGTTTCTTTTTTTGCTTTCATTTCAAAACTCCTTTTTTGTTATCATAAACCATCTTTCAAAAAAATTCAAAGATTTTTTTAAATATCGGTTCAAAAAAACATTTTTAAAGAGCCTTTTAAAAAATTTACTTGACAGAAACGTTTTGTTTTCATATGATAATGTCGCTTGCCCGGATGGCGAAATTGGTAGACGCGCCAGCTTCAGGTGCTGGTACCGTAACTGGTATGGAGGTTCGAGTCCTCTTCCGGGCACCAATTTTTTTAACGCCTGTTTCGGGCGTTTTTTTATAAACATAAAAAATGTTTTTCGTTGCTTTTTTAAAACAAATGTTGTATAAGGATACATTACTTTATCATATAAGGAACAAAAATGACTGAAATTTCTGTTTATCAAGGTGATTTACCGTCCGATTTTGAATTTCACGAATCGGTTGCCGTCGATACCGAAACAATGGGCTTAAACCTGCACCGTGACAGATTGTGTCTTGTTCAGCTTTCCGCCGGTGACGGACACGCCGTTTTGGTACAAATTTTACCGCAGACGGATTGTCCGAATTTAAAAAAGCTGCTCACGAATCAAAATATTTTGAAAATATTTCATTTCGCGCGGTTTGACGTTGCCAAAATCAAACACGATTTGGGCGTTATCACCGCCCCCGTTTACTGCACCAAAATTGCTTCAAAACTTGCACGCACTTCATCGCCGTCACACAGTTTAAAATCACTTTGCCATGATTTGTTGAACATTGATTTGCAAAAAGAACAGCAAACATCCGATTGGGGTGTCACCGAATTAAGCGAAGCACAAAAACAATATGCGGCAAACGATGTTCTTTATTTACATCAACTCAAAGAAAAAACGGAAAATCTGCTCAAACGCGAAGGACGCTATGAATTGGCGCAGGCGTGCTTTCAATTTTTACCGATTCGCGCCGAACTTGATTTACAAGATTTTAATGAACCGGATATTTTTTCACACTGACTAAGGAGTTATACAATGCAAGCAAATGAAATTATCAAAAGCGCCGTTCGGGCAATCGATGCGGAAATTAAAGGCTTGGAGGCAATGAAAGCAACTTTCGGCGATTCATTTGTCAGTGCCGTTCGGAAAATTGCCGGTATTAAAGGACGCGTTATTATATCGGGTATGGGTAAAAGCGGTCATATCGGACAAAAAATTGCGGCAACCATGTCTTCCACAGGCACACCGGCGTTTTTCGTACACCCGGGCGAAGCCAGTCACGGTGATTTGGGCATTTTAACGGAAGATGATATTTTAATTACCATTTCAAACTCGGGGGAAAGCAAAGAAATGGGAGATATTATTTCTTATTCCCGGCGTTTCGGTATTCCCATGATTGCCATTACCAGTAATTCCGAAAGCTCTATGGCAAAAGCCGCCGATTTAACGCTGCTTATTCCCGATAAAAAAACAGCGCCGGAAGCTTGTCCGCTCGGATTGGCACCGACAACTTCCACAACGACAACTTTGGCAATGGGCGACGCATTGGCCGTTGCGCTTATTGAACAAAAAGGCTTTTCCGCCGATGATTTCAGACAACGCCACCCGGGCGGTAAACTCGGTAACAGCTTGCTGCGCGCCAAAGATATTATGGCAACGGGTGATGAATTACCGATTGTATTCGAAAACACACCTATGTCGGAAGCTTTAATTATTATGACACAAAAAAGTTGGGGCTGTTTGGGGGTTATAAATAAAAAAGGCGAATTAATCGGCGTTATTACCGATGGTGACTTACGGCGACATATTATTGACATTATTTCAAAAACGGCAAAAGATATTATGTCAAAAAATCCGCAAACAATTATTCCCGATATGCTGTGCGCCGAAGCGTTGCATATTATGAACACGAAAAAAATCACCTCGCTGTTTGTCATTGACGGCGAAAACAAACCCGTCGGATTATTACATATGCACCCGCTTTTAATGGCAAAAATCGCATAAAGGACTCAAATGTTTACACCCAGGTTGCTGAAACTTAAAATACATTCTCAACGCGTTTCTGTTTTCAAGCGCCTTTTACCCGTTTGTGCTTTTCTGCTGATGAGCATTATGATTGCATGGCCGACATTAAAAGAACAAAAAGATACGTTAACGGCATCAATTCCCATGAAAAGCGGACTGAAAGAAGCTCAAAATGATATGGAACAAGTGCGCTTTTTCTCAAAAGACGACAATCAAAATCCGTTTACCGTTGTTGCCGAAAGCGTGCGCGAAACCGATCCGTCCCGTCAAATTGTTTTAATGGATAAACCCAAAGCGACGTATCGTATGAAAAACAACACGTTACTTACGGGGATTACACCGTTCGGCATGGCATTTCAACAGGAACATTACCTTTATTTCGAAGAACAGGTTGATATTACTTCAACCGACGGATATCAAGGCGTTTCGTCAAAAGTGATTTGCGAGTATGAAAACGGTCGACTGGGCAGCGATTCCGATATTTTCATTAAAGGGCCGGCAGGTATGCTGACAGCACAAGGCTTTTTTGCCAAAGACAACGGCGATTACATTCATTTTAAAAATCATATGGAAAGTTTATTATTCCACACGCCGAAAGCCGTTTCCGATATTGATTCGCTTCAATATACCGCCATGCGAGATTATTTAAAACAAAACAATAAAAATATTTTCATTACCTCTGATAACGGTTTAATCATTAACCAACCGCAACAAACAATTACGGCATTAAAAAACGTTCATCTCACACAGGGAGACGGCTTATTAACCGCACCCAAAGTTATTCTCAATTATCAAAAGCATAAAAACGGGGAAACGGAAGTTACAAAATTTCACGCCGAAAATAACGTGCATATCAACAGACCCGAACAGGAAGCAACGGCAACTCAACTGACACTTTATAAAGATTCAAACGAAATTAAAACATTTATTCAAACACAAACAGCCTTACCGGAGCTGAAAACAACTCAAAATGCCGGACAACTGATTCTGCTGAACGGAAAAGCTGACTTAAAAGATAAAAAAACGCACTTAACGGCCGATTCGGTTGCGGTTGTTTATAACGCCGCAGGAACGGAAATTGAAAAAGCCGTTGCCGACAAAAACGTTACGATTGAGCAAAATGATAAAAAAGCAACGGGTAATCGATTAACGCTTTATAAGAACGCATCGGAAATTCAAACAGTTATTCAATCGCAAAATCATTTGCCCGAACTGAAAACAAGTCAAGAATCCGCGCAACTGATTATGTTGACGGGGCAAGCCGATTTAAAAGATGTCAATAATCATGTGAAAGCAAACAGCATAATAAGCCTTTATGATAAAACGGGAACAAAAATCGAAAAAGTGATTGCCGATCAAAACGTGTTCGCCGATCAGCAAGATAAAACGCTTTCGGGCAATCGGCTGACGGTTTATCAGAATCCCGAGGAAATTCAACGGATACTGAAAGACAAGGCAACGCCGGCACTGTTTCACACATATACCGCTCCCGCCGCACGTTTTGTCGTTTTAACGGGAAATGCCGTTTTGAAAGACAAAAATCAGCAATTAACCTCTCAAAACGCTTATGCGCTTTATGATGAAAAACAAGAAAACATTGTTGAAGCATTGGCGGAAGGCAATGCGCGTGTCGTACAGCCCGGACAAATGGCAAAAGGCAATCGAATCAGCATTTACAAAACGCCTGCCGAAATTAAAACCGTTTTGAAAACATTACCCGATATTAAAGAATTGCAGACGGAACAGCTTCCCGGACAAATCGTGTTGATTGAAGGAAATGCCGAAGCTTATGAACAGCCGAACAAACTCACGGCGGATAAATTATATGTCTTCTATGATTCGAAAGGAGAAAAAATTGAAAAAAGCGTTGCAATCGGAAATATGACAGCGCAAAACGAAACGCAGAAGATTCAAGGCGAATACGGTGTTTATACCACGGCAACCGAAGTGGCAAGCGTTTATAAAAACGTTGTTTTAACGGAAAAAGACAGTGTGTTAAAGGGCAGTTATGCGTCATTAAATATGAAAACGGGTGTCAGTTCTCTAACGGCACCGAAACAGAAAAACGGCAAAAAAGGACGTGTTAAAGGCAGCATTGTTCCAAATGATTTTAAAGGAAAGTGAGGATAAATGATTATTCCCGAACAAGGATTGGCAGTTAAAAACTTAAATAAGAGTTATAAAAAACGCTCTGTTTTACAAGATGTTTCGTTGGTTGTTCGTCAAGGCGAAGCCGTCGGATTGTTAGGGCCGAACGGTGCCGGCAAAACAACCTGTTTTTATTGCGTAACGGGGCTGATTGCACCCGACTCGGGAAAAATTACCTTAAACGGCATTGATATTACACAATTTCCCGTTTATCGGCGTGCCAGATTGGGTATCGGTTATCTGCCGCAGGAAGCCTCTATATTTCGAGGTTTAAACGTTGAAGACAACATTCGTGCCGTTTTGGAAATAGTTGAAAAGAACAAAGAAAAAAGAGAACAGGAATTAGATGCGCTTTTAAAAGAGTTTTCCATTGAACATTTGCGTCATTCGCCATCACGCGCGTTATCGGGCGGTGAGCGACGGCGCTTGGAAATTGCAAGAGCTTTGGCGTCAAAGCCGTCATACATTTTGTTGGATGAACCTCTTGCGGGAATTGATCCGATTGCGGTCGGAGAAATTAAAGAGCTGGTCGGGCAACTCAAACACAGAGGACTGGGTGTTTTAATAACGGATCACAATGTGCGTGAAACGTTAAGCATTATCGATCGGGCTTATATTTTACATGACGGGGTTGTTTTAAAACACGGCACGCCCAAAGAAATTATTTCTGATGAAAATGTGCGCAAAACATATCTCGGCAAAGATTTCACATTATAATTAAGAAAAACGGAGGAAAAAAAATGAGTGAAATAAAAAAAATAGGAATATTAACCAGCGGCGGCGATTGTGCCGGCTTAAACAGTGCCATTCGGGGGGTTGTATTCGCGGCAACGTTTAAAGGCTGGGAAGTCATTGGTATTTGTGATTCGACGGACGGACTTTTTTCGCGTCCCATGCGTTATAAAACGCTTCATATTGCCGATTTTGATTTTCCTTATGCCACATTGGGCGGAACCATGCTCGGCAGCAACAATTCGGGGAATCCGCATTTGCAACGCAAAGCCGACAACACTTTTGAAGAATTAACCGATGCCGAATTGGATCAACGCTTTCAAAGCGGTATTAAAGAATTGGGTATTTCGGCATTGGTTGTCGTGGGTGGCGACGGGTCAATGTCCATTGTGAGCAAATATTGCAAGCGCGCCGGCATTTCCATGATCGGCATTCCGAAAACCATTGATAACGATGCACCGGGTACCGATTTGGCAATCGGATTCGAATCGGCGGTCAACGTGGTAACCGATGCTTTGGATAAACTGACAACAACCGCTACATCGCACAATCGGATTATGGTGGCGGAAGTAATGGGGCGCGGCGCCGGACATTTGGCATTAACCGCCGGTATTGCCGGCTTTGCCGATGTGATTTTAATTCCGGAAATTCCTTACACTTACGAAGGCGTTGTCAAAAAACTGCGTGAAATTCAAGCCAAAGGCAAGCGATTCGGTTTAATCGTGATAGCGGAAGGCACCCGAAAACCCGACGGACATCATTCATTCGCAGGGAACGGAAAAACATTCCGCGGCATATCCGATTATTTCACGCAACGCTTATTAGCCGACGGATTTAACGTGCGCGGTAATGTGTTGGGACATATTCAACGGGCAGGCAATCCCGTTCCCGATGACAGATTGTTAGCCACGCGTTTTGCCGTGCGTGCCGTTGATTTAATTGCTGCCGGCAAATCGAATCGGGTAGTCGTTTTGGACAAAGGCACCATTCAAGACGTTGCGTTGGATGAAATTTTAAAAATTGCCAACACCCCTGTTCATCCGGAAGGCGAATTGGTTAAAACCGCGCGCCAACTCGGTATTTACATCGGTGATTAAAAATGATTGCTTTTTAAAATAAAATAAATTATAATAAAATTGTTAAAAAGGAGAATAACATGGAAAAATTAGAAAAACACTTAACCGCTTTAAAAGCCAAACACGCAGAATTAGACGTCAAACTTCTGGAAGAAGAATCCAGACCTTTGCCCGATACGCTCAAAATTCAGGAATTGAAAAAACAAAAATTAGCCATCAAGCAAGAAATTGAAAAAATCGAGAAAAAATAACCGATAAACAAGCTCCCCGTGCGACATCGGGGAGTTTTTTATAAAATAAATACGTATTCAAGCATTTTATGCCTTGACTTCATACATAAAAACTTTTACAATGACAAAGAATTGTATGACAAGGGGATAAGGGATATATGATTAAAAATCGCTTTAAAAAAATTTTTTGCAAATCCGATGATCATTCGTTGGGTATTTTTAATTTTTCCACATTTTTACAAACGCAAATTTTAATGTTGCCGGTTTTGTTGCTTTTTTATCAGGAAAACGGGCTGACTGCCGGCGATTTGTTTTTATTTCAAGGCATTTTTTCCATAACGGCGCTTTTATTTGAAATTCCTGCCGGATACATCGGCGATATTTTTCCGCGGCGGAACGTTCTTATTTTTTCGTATCTTTTATTTTTGGCGCGCTTGTGTTTGTGGTCGCTTTTCAAAGGGTATTGGATTGTGTTGGCGGGTGAAATTTTATATTCGCTTTCAAAAGCCTTTTATACGGGCGTTGCCGACGGATATGTTTATGATTATTTAAAATCTCGGCAAAAAACATCAAGAATGCTGCACGGATACGGCAAACTCAATTTTTTTATGAGTATCGGTACGGCGCTGGCTTCGTTGAGCGGTCCTGTTTTATATGAGCATTTTAACAGCTTTATGGTTTTGATTGTGATTGAAATGATTTTAAACACATCTGCCATTTTGTTATTGTTATTATTGCCGAAAGTGCCGTCAGTTCATCATAAAACGAAAGGCATTAAAGAAAAATACATTGAGCTGTCACAAATTATTAAAGGCACGCTTTCGAATCCTCTTTTAAAGCCCTACATTCTCTATTCGGGCATGTTAGCGGCAACCACTTTAATTTTTGTGTGGAGTTTTCAACCTTTAATGTTACTGATGGGCATTCCGACGGCAATGTTCGGTATTGTTTATTTTTTCAATCACGCTTTTCGGGCGGCTGCCGGTCTTTTGTTACCGCATACTATTCGGGTTGTACCGCTTGAAAAACTGGGAAAATTAACTTTCGTTCTTTTTATTTTCGCCTTTTTATCGGTTATTTTCATTACACATTTTCACTCCCCCGTTATCGGTATGGGATTATTGATTTTCATTTGTTTTGTTATCGGCTGTCAGCTTTCGTTTTACATGGGCAACGTTTCCCGATTGCATACGTTAACCCCCTCTTCCGTTCGCTCGACAACTTCATCGGTGAACAGTATGATTTCACGCTCTCTTGCCGGTATAATGCAAATTATGTTTAAGTTTGTGCTTGACGGGTTTGATTTATCCCAATCTTTTGTAATTTATCTGCTTGTTTTCTGTCTCAGCGCCGTTCCGCTGTATCAATTACTGAAACTGCCGAAACTGCAAGAAGAAAAGCAGCTTCTTGAACAGTCGGCTTAATCGATTCGTTTTAAGTTTTTAAAGGCGGCTATCAGCGGTATAAACAAAATCGATGTGAGTAAAAACAAACCGTACCAATTACCGTTCGGAACGGAAAAGGCTTGCGATACCTTTACGGCAACGGTCATAAAACTGCCGCCCGCAACCGAACCGAGCGCACCGCAAAAAGCAATGACGGTTGAATTAACCGCCAAATAAACAACGGCAGAGCGTTTGGGAATAAACAACAACGACAGATTATTCGAACCGAGTGCAACGGCAGCCTGCCCGATACCCAAAAAGATATGCGCTGCAATTAAAAGCGTCCAGAAAAGTCCGATTGATACGGGAACGGCGCAAAGAAACGCAAAGCAAGCCAACACAATCAAATAACTCGGCAATAAAACAGCCATCATAAGCGGCAAGCCTTTTGAATTGGAAAGCGCACCGATTTTTCTGATAACAACCACATAAACCACCTGCGGAAAAACGGTTAAAAACACAACGGCAGGCATGGAAAGATTAAGTTTTTGCAATAAAAAAACGGTTAAAAACGGCGTAACAAAGTTCACGACAAAGTTTAAACAACCCAACACCTCCATTAAACGTACAAACTCTTTCTTTTTCATACAAAACTTTATTTTTTGAAGAAAGTTCAATTTCGAGGGCGTGGAAACTTTCACATCAGCCACGCGGGAAGTTGTATAAACACCGAATACGGAAATAATAAACGAAAGTAACAACAAATAAAAATAGGCGTGCAACTCCTGCGCCGCCATGTACCGCCGATAATATTCCAAAAACAGCCACAAAAAGGCAAAACAGCCGATTTTGGCAATCATCATTCCTTTAAAACGATTGCTGAAAAACGCACCCATCAGCCGATCCGGCACCAGATTTTTCATCCACGGACGCCACGCACCGCCGGCAATGTTTCCGATAGAATAAACCATTAACAAACAACCAATTAAAGCGGGAACCACCCATACGGTATGCGGAAAAAAAGCTAAAACGGCAGCGACCAAAAAAAACGGACGGGAAACGGCAGACGTTACAACCGATAATTTTTTAACCGATACACCTTTTTCTAACAAAAACGCCGCAAAAATGTGCATTAAGTTTCCGATAAACGGCACGGCGCCCAACAAACCGATAGCAAAATCCCCCGCGCCCAATAATAAAGCATAAGCGGTAATAACCGTTCCCGTTGCAAACGTATCGGTTGCCGATTGCGCGATACCGCCCCAATAAACCCAATTCAACGATTTTCTTAAACCACTTGCCATTTTTTTTCCTTATTCAACCGAAAAAGAGTTTATCAAAGAAACATAAAAAAGGCAATGAAAAAGTGCATGGCGCAAGCTTCATCTCATCAAACAAGAAACATTTATTGTAAAAAACACTCTTTTTTTAAATCAATATAACATAAAAAAAACACCCGCCGATTGACGGGTGTTTTTTCGGAAAGCATATTTATTCAGCTTCACGCTTATTGAGTTTTCAGTTAGTTTCCGCATTGACCGCCGCTACCGACAACTCGGTTTGCCCACGTCTTGCAACACCAGGTTCCTTTCCATGTACCACCTGCAAACGTGCAACACACTGAATCTTTTTTCCCTGTATTCAAATTGGTAGCCGAACCCACTTTACAACAAACACCGGATGCCCATACACCATTTAAATCATTTACGCAACAGGTCGATGTTGGTTTTCCAGTTATGGCATCTTTTCCTTCTCCGTCACAAGCAACGGAGAAACCGCACTTTGGAGTTGAATTGCCACACGAATTCTTACCGGTAAGCTTACCATTCTCTTTCTGACAACAGGTATTATTATGCCATTCCTGACCGGATTTTGAATTACAACATGACGCATCAATTAATTCATCATTGCATGATTGGCACTCCGGCGGGTACGTCGTACATTTTGAATCTTTCTTTCCCGTTATAACATCTACACCGTCATTATTACAGCAAGCACCGTTATTCCAATAGTATGAATTAGAATTACCCTCACAACACGCTTTCGAATTTTTCCTTTGTGTAATACTATAAGCATTACCGCTACAACACTCACCTTGGCTTAAATAACCCTCACAATCAGAATCAGGCACAGTCGGATCTGAATTCGAATGGCTCGGATTTGAAATCTCGGGATCGGTGTCATCCGGATCCGGATAATTTTCATCTTCCTCTCCGATAAAGGTATCAGTATCCGCAAATGCTTTATCGTTGTAATACAAAACCAAGGCGCTATGCCCTGCATGGGCATAATTAACCGTTGGCTCTTTTAGGTTTTTAGAAATTTCTTCTTGCAAAGCCGAGCGACGAATCAATCCGCTGTTGGCATTTTCAAATTGCGAACAATCTA
>CANQKV010000036.1 GCA_947624545.1 uncultured Alphaproteobacteria bacterium
TTAACCGTGAAACGCGGTATTGAAGTCGGTAATATTTTTAAACTCGGCACGCGTTATACAAAAGCCATGGATATGACCTTCACCGATGAAAAAGGAAATGATGTCACGCCGATTATGGGGTGTTACGGTATCGGTATCGGGCGGTTGCTTGCCTCTATTTGCGAAGCGAAGCACGATGAATTCGGTCCTGTTTGGCCGCTGTCCGTTGCGCCGTGGCAAGTGCAAATTTGTGCCATGAAGCTGGACAGAAAAGAAATTTTCGAAACGGCGGAGCAGTTATATAAAGATTTAAAAGAACAAGGCATTGAAGTTTTATATGATGACAGAAATTTAGCGGCGGGCGTGCAGTTTGCCGAAGCCGATTTAACGGGCATTCCCATTCGGCTGATTGTGGCGCCGCGTGCTTTGGAACAAGGTATGATTGAATATAAAATGCGGGGTACGGATGAAAGCGGACTTATTCCCGTCAATGAAATTATATCCTTTGTTCGGGAAAAAATTAAAACGGAAATGGAAAAATATCAATAGGATACAAAATGTGGTTTTCCCGAAAAGATGATATTTTCACGGAAGAAAGAATGATTAACGCCGTTGAATATAACGACATTTCATTTATGAAAGAATATATTAAAAACGGCTATAACGTTTCATTCAATACGTTTGATGAAAGTAATCCGAATCTTTTGTTCTATGCCCGTTCCGCCGAAGCCGTCAAACTGTTGGTTCAAGCAGGCATTGACATTAATGCGAAATCAAGTTATGAAAAAAATGGAAATACGGCGCTTCATTATGCCGTTTTCAGAAATAATATTGAACTTATTCAATCTCTTGTTCAAGAAAAAGCCGATGTTAATGTTTTAAACACGCAAAAAATAACCCCTTTTATGGCAGCGCTTCAAACGCATAATTTAAAAGCCGTTCAACTGATGATGCACGCCAATCCCGATTTTCAAGTAACCGATTCTCATCGAAATACGGCTTTGCATTATTTATCACTTTGGGAAAATGAAAAAGAATCGAAAGAATTGTTTGATTTGCGACTGGCATTTATTCAGGGCGGTGCCGATGTCACTTTGCAAAACGATAATGGAAAAAAACCGTCTCAGTTAATTGCCTTCAAACCCTCCAAAACTTATATTATTCCCGAAAACATCGGCGATAAGATTCTTGTTCTTTCTCAACACCCGTTGAAGAAAATTAAAAAATCACATTACATTCACACCAAAGATTAATATTTTTACTTCAAAAAAAATATTATCGTTTAAAAAATATTTAAAATATTAAATAAAACTTCAATAAATGAAAAAATATTTAAAAAATATTTAAATTATATTTTAATTTTTATCTTTTCGCTTCATACCGTTTCAAAAACAAAGATAATGAATGAAGTAAAACTTTATGATTTATGAAAAACAAGTTTTTTTATGAAATTAAACTGCCGAATCGTTTACGGAACATCTCAAAAATGCCGAAACCGAAAACCGATCGGTTCAACAGCCTGTTTTTAAGAAAACGGCTCATCCTATTTATTTGATTTAACAAAAATTTTGTTATTCTTTTTTACCGCAATCCACGTCGAAAAAAAAATTTCCGTATTTAAATATTTTTTCAATTATTTTTTTAAATAGGCAATCACAGCCGTAACGGCAGCCGGTGTTATACCTCTTAACCGCATCATGGCGCCGATTGTTTCGGGACGCGCCGCATTTAAACGCATAACAATTTCGTTGGATAATCCGCCGATTTGCGTATAATCCGTTTCAATCGGAATGGCAAGTCCCTCATCTTTGCGAAACGCCTCAATATCCGTTTGTTGCCGACTTAAATAACCGTGATAACGTCCTTCAATTTCCAACTGTTTTGCCGTTTCTTCCGAAAAACGCCCTAGACTCGGCCATGCGCGCACCAAATCATTCCACGAAACATTCGAATAAGAAAGCAAGTCATAAGGCGTGCGCTTTTGTCCGTTCGCATTAACGGAAAATCCGAGTGCATTTAACTGTTTGGCACCCAGCGCCAGCGATTCGATGTGTTTTTTTGCCTGATTCAGTTCCTGCCGCTTTAAACGAAACGCCGTTGCCCGCGCCCCCATCACACAACCGACATCGATACCCTTTTCGGTTAATCGTAAATCGGCATTATCCGCCCGAATGCTTAACCGATATTCCGCACGCGACGTAAACAATCGATACGGTTCGTCAATACCGCTTGACGTAATATCATCAATCATCACGCCCAAATAACTGTCGGCTCTGTCAAAAACAAGTGTTTTTCCCGTTTCCGTTGCCTTTAATCCCGCATTGATACCGGCAACCAAGCCCTGCCCTGCCGCTTCTTCATATCCTGTCGTTCCGTTAATCTGTCCGGCGAAATATAAGCCGTCAACGGTTTTTGTTTCAAGGGTTCGCTTTAACACGCGCGGATCGACAAAATCATATTCAATGGCATAAGCATACCGTAATATTTCAACATTTTCCAACCCGGGAATGGTGCGCAAAAACGCTTCTTGCACATCTTTTGGCAGTGATGTCGATATGCCGTTCGGATAAACGGAAATACCGTCTCTCGTTTCGGGTTCTAAAAAAATATGATGCGAATCGCGCCCCGCAAAGCGCACCAATTTATCTTCAATACTGGGACAATATCGCGGTCCGACGGAATGAATCTGTCCGCTGTAAAGAGGCGCACGCGAAAGATTATCCAAAATAATTTTGTGCGTTTCCGGCGTGGTATGCGTAATAAAACAAGAAATCTGCTTGGGTGCAAAGTTTTTTGTCATAAACGAAAAGGGTTGCGGAAACACATCGCCCTTTTGCTCCGTACAGGAAGTCCAATCAATGCTTTCTTTTTTAAGTCGCGCAGGTGTTCCCGTTTTTAAACGCCCGATCGGAAAGCCCATTCGTTTCAACGCCTGTGTAATTCCGATTGAAGCCGCTTCGCCATAGCGACCGCCAGCCGTTTTTTCCGTACCGATATGAATTAATCCGTTCAAAAATGTGCCTGTCGTCACAATCACGCACCGCGCCAAAACGGTTTGTCCGTCTGCCACAACACCTGTTACGCGCTTGCCTTCTTGTAAAATATCGTCAACCGAAGCTTCCATCAGCGTTAAGTTCGGATAATGTTTTAATTTTTCCTGCATAAGGGTACGATATGCCACTTTATCCGCCTGCGCGCGCGGACCTTGCACGGCAGGACCTTTCGATTGATTCAACATGCGAAACTGAATACCCGTTTCATCAATCACTTCTCCCATTAATCCGCCCAAAGCATCAATTTCACGCACAACCGTTCCCTTGCCCAATCCGCCGATAGCAGGATTACAAGACATATCGGCAATCGTATGAATATGATGCGTAATTAACAGGGTTTGCGCTCCTAATCGCGCCGCAGCGGCACATGCCTCACAGCCGGCATGTCCGCCCCCGATGACAATTACATCATAAGAAGACAACAACTCCATAATCAATTCACTTTCATAAATGAAATTGTATGATAAAGCCGCCGAAAAAGCAAGTTTTTTTTAATGCCGTTTTCAAGAAAGAAGCGAAAAGCGGTTTTCATCAAATTATCGTTTCTTTTTACTGATTGTACGCCAATTTTTCACGTTTTTCTGATGCTCTTGATATGTCGGCGCAAAGGAATGACCGCCCGACCCGTTGGCAACAAAATATAAATTATCGGATTGAGCGGGATTTAAAACCGACTCAACCGATTTTCGTCCCGGATTGGATATGGCACCGCGCGGCAATCCGGCAATATAATAAGTGTTATAGGGATTCGGCGTTTTTAAATCATCATATGTGAGAGCGCGCTTTAAATCGTATTTTCCGTCCGTTAAGCCGTATAAAACCGTCGGATCCGATTGCAGTTTCATTCCTTTTTTCAAGCGATTGACAAAGACGGCAGCCACTTCCGAGCGTTCCGTATCAAGCCCCGTTTCCTTTTCCACGATTGACGCCAAAATAACCGCCTCGCGCGGCGTTTTTAACGGTAAATCGGGTTGACGTTTTTCCCAAAGTTCTTCCAACAAACGCGTCATGGCATTTTGCATTCGCAAAATCATACCCTGCTTGGTATCACCGTAACTGTAATGATAGGTATCGGGCAACAGGGTACCGTCTTTCGGCAATTCATCGATATTTCCGATTAACCCTTTGGCATTATTCATTAATTGCACGATTTGATAACTGCTTAACCCCTCAGGTACGTTAAAGCGCCGAATATATGTTTGTCCGCTGGCTAAAATCAACATAACCATTTTGGCGCTTGCCCCTTTCGGAAAAGCATATTCCCCCGCTTTAATGTTTTTGGTGTTTCCTGCCGCACGTACGCCCAACATAAAAACGGAAGCACTGTCAATCACGCCTTCCCGCTTTAACAAATAAGCAATTTGCTTTAAACCTTTTCCTTTGGGAATATAAACTTCTTTTTGAGCCGACAACGGTCCCTCCGCCACAAACTGCGAATAAGTGGTAAAGACACTGCCGCCGATGACGGAGGCAATCAGTAAAATAATAACGAAGTAAACCGGAATAAAACGGCGCATTTCGTTAAATCTTTTTGAAAATTAACGAACCGTTTGTTCCGCCGAATCCGAATGAGTTGGATAAAGCAACTTTTACTTGTTTTTCTTTGGCAACGTTCGGCACCAAATCAAACCCCTTTGTTTCTTCTTCCGGATCTTCCAAATTAATGGTCGGCGGTAAAATACCCGTTTGCAGGGTCATAATGGAATATATGGATTCAACGGCACCGGCAGCACCCAACAAATGTCCGACGCATGATTTTGTCGATGACATGGAAACTTTCGAGCCTGTGCCGAACACTTCCCGAACGGCGTTAAATTCAACCATATCGCCGAGCGGCGTTGAAGTTCCGTGTGCGTTAATGTAATCAATATCTTCCGGATTTAAACCCGCCGATTTCAAAGCGCCTTGCATGGCACGCAAACCGCCGTTTCCGCCGGGCGCCGTAATATGATGCGCATCTCCCGTCATGGCATAACCGATAACTTCGGCATAGATTTTGGCACCGCGCTTTTTCGCATGCTCATATTCTTCCAACACCATAACGCCCGATCCTTCGCCCATAACAAAACCGTCACGCCCTTTATCCCACGGACGCGAAGCTTTTTCCGGCGTATCGTTATAATGTGTCGAAAGTGCTTTTGCCTGTGAAAATCCGGCAATACCCAACGGACAAATAGCCGCTTCGGCACCGCCGGCAATCATTACATCGGCTTCATTGTTTTTGATAATGCGCATGGCATCACCGATGGCGTGCGTTCCCGTTGCACAAGCCGTTACAACGGCGTGATTAGGTCCTTTAAAGCCGTATTTTATGGAAACCTGTCCCGAAATTAAATTAATTAACGATGAGGGAATAAAGAAAGGCGACAGACGACGCGGTCCTTGTTCATGCACCAAAACGGCACCGGCTTCAATGGTTTGAAGCCCGCCGATTCCCGAACCGATTAACACACCGGCACGCACCATTTCTTCTTCCGTTTGCGGTATATAACCCGAATCTTCCACAGCATCGGTTGCAGCGGTCAATCCGTATAAAATAAAGGGATCGACATGGCGTTGTTCTTTGGGCGATAAAATTGAATCGGGCTGAAAAGCATCGGGCATATCACCCGTGGGTATTTGTCCTGCTACTTTTGCCACAAAGTTTTCCGTATCAAAAGAACGAATTTTTTGAATACCCGAAATACCCCGCGTAATTTTATCCCAGTTTGTTTGAATACCGCGTCCCAACGGACTTAATATACCCATACCGGTTACAACAACTCTTCTGACCATATTGTTTCCCTTAATAATATAGATAAAAAAGGACGTCCGAAAAAACAGATGCAAAGGACGTCCTAAACTTATTCGTTGAAAAATTACATTTGTTTTTCAATAAATTCAACCGCGTCTTTGACCGTACGGATCTTTTCGGCGGCATCATCGGGAATGGAACAACCGAATTCTTCTTCGAAAGCCATAACCAATTCAACCGTATCCAAACTGTCCGCCCCCAAATCATCGATAAAGCTGGCGCTTTCGACAACTTTGGCTTCGTCGACACCTAAATGTTCGACAACAATTTTCTTTACGCGTTCTGAAACATTACTCATTTTCATTTCCTTTTCTGTTAATAAACAAGTTTGTCTTACAATGAAGACGAAATCGAAATTGTTTTTAGCACATTTTTTTCATTTCGTCCAGTACTTTTTTTAATTTTTGGCTTTTTTTTATACTTTTATGGAATATAAACCTGTTCTTTTTTCCATAAAAAGCACTAAATCATAGCCATTCCGCCGTTGACATGAATTGTCTGTCCGGTAATATAGGCAGCTTCATCACTGGCTAAAAATACAACCGTATTGGCAATATCTTCCGCCGTACCCAAGCGTCCCATCGGAACTTCTTTCAATAATTGCGCCCGCACTTCTTCCGATAAAGCATCGGTCATCGGTGTTTTAATGAAACCGGGAGCAACCGAGTTAAACGTAATGCCGCGGGAAGCCAACTCTTGTGCCATGCACTTACTCATGGCAATCAAGCCGGCTTTTGAAGCCGAATAGTTTGCTTGTCCGGCGTTACCCATTACACCCACAATGGATGCCATGCTGATCACGCGCCCGAATCGATTTTTCATCATCCCCGGAATAACGGCGCGCGCCAACTTAAAACCTGCCGTCAGGTTAATGTTCAAAACGGCTTGCCATTGATCATCGGTCATACGCATGGCTAAACCGTCTTTTGTAATACCGGCGTTATTGACTAAAATATCAATACGTCCCATATCTGCCTGCGCTTGTTTGACAAGCTGATTTAAACTTTCCGAATCGGTTAAATTTGCCGAATAGACAAAAACCCGATCGCCCAATTCCGCCTGAAAGGCTTTCAAAGTATCCAAATTCATATCGGTCAGTGCGAGCGTGGCTCCCTGGGCGTGCATTTTTTTGGCAATTTGACGCCCGATGCCGCCGGTCGCACCGGTAATAAGGGCTGTTTTTCCTGTTAATTCAAACATATTTTCTCCTTTTAACAATTAAACATCGCGACTATAACACGAAAAAATTTTTTTTGCAACTCATTTTGAAAAATATCACATTTTTGTCTTTTTTCAATAAAGCATACCTGCTTTGGACTGTACGGGCTTATTTTTCTCTTGATTCTGTTTGTTTTTAACCCATTTAAATGAAAGCGAAAGGAGATACATCATGAAATCACGCAAGAAAAAAGCATTCAAGAAAAAAACATCTGTTACACAAAATGTCAAAAACACGGCAAAAGAAATGGGCGCTTCCGTTAAGGAAACGGCTCAAAAAGTCGGAAATAAAATTTCACAAACGGCGCAAAACGCCAAAGAAAAAGTTTTTGACGATGATGAAACCGCTAAAGAACCAAACGATGAGGCAACCGATACCGAAAACGAATCGTCAGATATGCCGAACATACCCGATTCCAAAGTGAAACAGGTAAAAGCTGAAAGTTTAAAAGAAAATGACTTGATTTTGGATATTCGCACGCACTTCCAACATGCCAAGGAAGCCTTGAAGCATCCGCATTGGCATATTGAAGCGACGGACGTTGATCCCTGCGACTTTATGTGCACTTATCATATAGAGCCTTCAAAAACGCTTTATATTATTTGTTCAACGGGACGAAAATCCATGGATATGGCAAAAAAATTTATTGCGGCAGGATATAAAAACGTGGCATCGGTTATCGGCGGTATAAGTGCCGCGAAAGAAGCCGGCTTAAAAATGATTGAACACACGGCGTGGAACGTGCAACGTCAGGCATATTTAACGGCAGGCGCTCTCATTTTAATCGGCTTTTTATTATCGGGCATGATTACCAAACTTTTTTTAATCGTGCCGTTTTTAGTGGGATTGTGTTTAGCCATACAAGGCTTATCGGGCATAGCGCTCATTGACGGCGTGTTAGAAAAAATGCCGTGGAACGAACAAGAGCAAAAATCCTGACGCAATATATCCGTTCAAATGCGAACAGGCATTTTAATTTTGCCTGTTGAAGGCTAAAAACAGGGATTATTATAAAAATCAATCGGTTAGAATCATAAAAATTGAAATTGTTTTTTTATTCGGCTTTTTCTTTTAAAGAAAACGGAAAAAACACTTGCAAAACCTTTGATTTTGTGATAGAATGTTTTTCACGTTTTTTTTAAAGAAAGGTTGATACAAAAATGAATTCGGAACGATTGAACAAACAACTCATTAAAGCAATTATTGATCGAGAAATTAAAAAAGCCGAAGATTTTATTCAACAAGGCGCCGATGTGAACGCCAGAGATGCTTACGGAAACACACCGTTAATACTTGCCGTTCAATCGATTCAGCCGGAAATGGTAAAACTGTTGATTGATTATCAAGTCGACATTAACAAAAAAGGACAAAACAACAAAACACCGTTTTTCTGGGCAGCTTATGTGCAATCAACGGAATGCGCTTCTTTGTTAATTCATGCCGGCGCCCGAACCAATAAAAGCATGTCCATTCATACGGGCATTCTCGAATGGGATAAACATAAAAATCAGCAAATTAAAACGTTTGTCAAAAAAGTTATCAGCGCACACGAAACGAAAAAAGTGTTTAAAAAAATTACTTCTCACAAAACCAATTACGGCTCGTTCACCATTTTGCGACAAGCCGTTTGTCAACAAAAATTATATGATTAAAGCGTTTTCATAACAAAATTATTCCTTTCAACTTGCTTTCGGCAAGCGAAAAAAGCCATTTTATTTTTTTTGCTACTTTTTTGTAAAAAAAAACTTGTAACATTGTTTAAAATATGATAAAATAATATCAATTCAGTCAGGAGGTATGACAATGGTTAATGATGATTATACAATTCTTTTAGATAAAACCGTTTTATTGTATCCGACAATGCCGCGTGATAAAGTGCGCGTTGTTGAAGCACTGCATAATCGCAATCATAACACGCAACATGAGGAAGAAAAACCTTATACAAAACATATGTTTAAAAATCTTGTCGTCTTAAAAGATTGCGATTTTTCCAATCAGGATTTTACGGGAAACGAATATTCTCCGGCGCTTGTAATGGGAACATACAACATTGAAAACACTCATATTTCCGATTTGGTCGATGCGCCGCGTTTTGCTTTTCAAGGCGCCAAAATAAAAGGTACGCCGTTGGCTCAAAAACTCGGAAAAGATTTTTTAAGCGGTGCCGAATATAACAAATTGTGGGCGGAACAAAACAGTGCGACAGAATTACCGCACTTAACAAACGAGCTGACTTTCCCGATTTACATAGATAAAAACGAAGTGCATATTTATAAAGATGCCGTTGCCGTTCCAAATGATGATGCGTGTACCCTGCTTGACAGAACGGGCATTGTTATTTTGGGTGATTGTGATTTAAGAAACTTGAAAAATTTGCTGACTTTACGAAACGGTGTTTCTTACATCGGCGGCAATTTGGATATTTCCGGCACGCAAGTGCAAACGTTAAACAAAGCAATCAATCCGCAATTTTTGAAAGGCGATCTTATTTTTGCCGACACGCCGTTGGCAAAATCGTTGGGGTGTGACAGATTAAGTCCGAAAGAATATAAAACGGTATGGGAAAAAGAAAACCGGTCCTCTTTGTGTGAATTATACGAACGCCACAAAAAAGAACATCAACGCTCCTAACAAGCGCCGAAACTTTCCTGTTGAAAAATGATGTCACTTGAAGAAATTTTTCGGCATAAAACGCCGATGTCTGACCGTTTAACAGCATACGGCTTTGTTTTTCGGCAAAACGGTTACGTTTTTTCGGTGCCGATTTTAAAAGCTTCTTTCACATTAACCGTTTTTGTTTCTCTTGAAGGCGTTGTTCATTTTCAAGTGATTGATTCGGAAACGCAAGAAGACTATTTACCCGTTCATATTGCCGATATGCAGGGGGCTTTTGTCGGAAAAGTTAAAGAAGCCTGCGAAGAAGTGTTAAAAGACATTGCCGAAAAATGCTTTGTCAGTAATGTTTTTAAAATGCCGCAAACAAAAGAATTGATCGCGTATGTTCGGCAAAAATACGGAGATGAACCGGAATTTTTATGGCAAAAATTTCCCGATAATGCCATTTGGCGGCGAAAAGATAATCGCAAGTGGTATGGTGCTCTCTTAATCGTTCCTTTAACGAAACTGGGAATAAAATCAAATGAAACGGTTGAAATTCTTAACTTACGGGGAGATCCGCTTCAAATTAAACAGTTAATTGATTATAAAACTTTCTTCCCCGCATGGCACATGAACAAAAAAAATTGGCTGTCCGTTTTGCTTGACGGCACAACGGCAACAGAAACAATTACAAATATGACAGATAAAAGCTATTTGTTGGCAAAAAAACAATAATCGTTCACTGATGATTGTTCATTTTGCATAATTGCCGAAAATGAGCCAATTTTTGCCTTTTTTCTTCTTTCCATTCTTCAATCGGCAACGCTTTATCGGTTAAATTTTTATATAAATCAAGCGCTGTTAAACCGTTCTGATTTTTAATGTTTTTATCGGCACCGCGCTCCCAAAGCAGTTTGCAACCTTCCAAATTCCCGCGTCTGACGGCATAGTGAAAGGGGGTATTTCCAAAGTCGTTTTGTTTATTTATAACAGCACCGTTATTTAAGAACAACGCAAGCATATCGATTCTGCCGTGATAAGCGGCATAATGCAACGGTGTTGAACCTTTGCAATCGACAGTATTCACATCGGCACCGGCATGAATTAAATAAAGGGCGCTTTTAATCGACCCGCGATAAGCGACCAAATGCAAAATATTTTGTTTATGCTCGGGTAAGTCAAAGCAAATATCGTTTTTCTTCACGCGAAGCATTGTTTTTAACACTTCGGGACGATATAAAGCCGCAACCGTCAGAGGCGACAACTTCTTTCCGTTCCGACAATTAATATCGACATTATCATTTAAAAACGTTTCCACTTCATCGGGAAAGTAAATAATGGCATTCAGCAACGGCGTCAGTAAATCTTGGCTGACATAGTGCATTTTCCGCGTTGTCTTTTGCTCTTGATTTTGCGTTAAATCCTCCAAACCGATACTTTCCGACTCTTGCGCCGCTTCTTCATTTTTCATAAGCCGATTACACCCCCTTTCTTTATGCCGTCTGTTCAATATATACTTTTATATTATACCGACAATATTTATTTTGTCAAGTATTTTTTAAAAAAGTGTTAAAGTATCGCCTGTCGAATAAACATCAACATTTGAAATACCGCTTTTATTATTCCAATCAAACCGAATGCCGCCGCAATTCGGAATATGACGATCCATTCCGCCGTAAACAACCAAAAAACTGCGCAACACACCCCCGTGAGAAACCAATAAAATATTTCCCTCGTCAAGTGGCAAAGTTTTTAAAAAATTCATCATTCGACGAGCCACGCTTCTTTGACTTTCGCCATTCGGAAAATGCGCATCGACATTGCCGTTATCAAAGGCTTCAAAAACGGCTTTTATATCAGGCATATGTTCAATTTCGGCAAAGGAAAGACATTCGGCGTCACCGCAATCCATTTCTCTTAACAAGGGCGTTTCGATAATTGTTTGAACGCCTAAAATCTTGCTTAATTCCTGCGCGGTTTGCTTGGCACGAATTAAATCGGACGTGTAGATTTTTTGAATAGCGGCATTTTTTAAATATATCGCCGCATTTTGAGCCTGTTTAATACCTTCTTTATTGAGGGGAATATCGGTACTTCCCTGCACGCGCCGCGCACGATTCCAATCGGTTTCTCCGTGTCTGATGGTGTAAATAGTCAAAAAGCGTCTCCTGAAAAACAAAGCGAAAATGTTTTTGTAGGATATGACATAAAATCGTAAATGTCAACGCTTATTTTTTTAATATTTGACTTTCCTTTTTTAAAGAATCCCGATTACGGATTTCGGGTTGTTGCAGCCTGATGTGCGGTTGTTGTAGCCTGATGTGCGGTTGTTGTAGCCTGATGTGCGGTTGTTGTAGCCCGATGTGCGGTTGTTGTAGCCCGATGTGTGCTTGTTGTAGCCCGATGTGCGGTTGTTGTCACTACGACACCTCCTGTTGTGGTAGCAGCTGTCGTTGTTACAGCAACTGCCGTTGTACCCCATGGAATGGAAGAATCATAACAATGCGCTTTATAACTGTCATGGCAGTCCTGATACTCATATCCGTTAGCATAGTCAAAGCCAACCATCTGAGTTCTACTGTCTTTTAACCAATAACCGCCAGGTGTTACAAAGCTTAAAACATGATCATAGGTGGCATAGCCGAAACTGGAATAATTATAAAAACTTTCATTCTCTCTAATATTATTTTTGCTTGTCATTTCGGCATTATTTGCCCGACAAAAGTTTTGAGCGCTTTGCCAACTCATTACATTGCTTGACGTAAAGAATGAATCAACACGATATTGTTTATCGCTCTCTTTATTACGGCAACAACCTTGAAAGCCTGTTTGTGAAGATGTACTTGTCGAATAAGCAAAAAAGCAATATTCATTATTGTTGCCGCAATCACTGTTATTATCACATTTTTTTGAATTATCACCGCAAGTACCTATCGTATTCATCACCGTTGTCATTGTTGTTGCCATTGTTGTTGCCATTGTTGTATTCGGTTGCGTTGCCGTTGCAGGGGAAGGCGTTGTAAGACTTACCGTTGTACCCGTTAACTTCGGTTCTTCGGCTTCGGTATTCGTTTCATCATATTCCTCATGAGTGGCATTCACGTCAAAAAGCACCGCTACGGTATTATCTTCCGCCTGACACGCACCCTTATCGCCGTTAATTTCGCTGTCATAATAATA
>CANQKV010000037.1 GCA_947624545.1 uncultured Alphaproteobacteria bacterium
CAACCGTTTTTCTGACAACTTTTCACAAAGATATTCGCGCATTAAAGTTTCTGTCCGAACATGGCGCTCAATCAAATGTTAAAGATAATGAGGGCGATACGCCTGTTCATTGGGCAGCTCAATGCAATAACGTGAATGCTCTAAAATATTTTGCAAAACAAGGACTTGACTTAACCGTCAAAAACAAAAACGGCTATGCGCCCGTTCATTTTGCGGCTTTAAACAACAGCGCTTCAACCATGCAATATTTGGCAGAAAACGGCGCCGATATTAACGTTCGAACCAACGAAGGCTATACGCCGCTTCATATTGCCGGCAAAAAAAAGCATAGTCGTGAAACATTGGAATTTTTACTCAAAAACGGTGCCGATATTAACGCCAAAAATAATGCGGGCGAAACAGCGCTGATACTTGCCGTTAAATATGCCGAACCCGCAACCGTTCGTTCTCTTATTCTTGCCGGCGCCGATGTCAATGTTCAAGACAAAGACGGTGAAACACCGTTAATTCATGCCGTTCGATATGCCGAACCCGCAACCGTTCGTTCTCTTATTCTTGCCGGCGCCGATTATACCGTTAAAAATCAAGATAACGAATCCATTTTTTCAATGGCGCAGCAAAGAAAAAACGATCAGCTGCCTGATTTGATTTCAAAAGCCGTTAAACATCGTCAACGGCTGCAAATCAACGCGCTTCTGCGCTCTTCGCCCAAAAAACGAATTGAAAAATTAGTATCGGATCAATTATTGCTTGAAAATGTTATCAAACTCGATATTTTAGGCAATTTAGTACAAAATATGCCGTATCAGGATTGCAAAAATCTGTATTTCACGATAAGCCCCAACTTATCTCTCGAAAAAAAACTGGCACTGCGTCGATTAGTTCATGCCAAACACTTTGAACATCAAGAGTAAACCGTTTCGGGAGGCAAAAAAATGAGAGGCGAACAATCATCACAAGAAATTTTGAATAACGCTCTTTTCATTGCTGTTCGAAACAATGATTTCAGCGGCGTTAAAAAAGCGCTCAAAAACGGTGCCGATATTAACGCCGTTGATGATTGGTTAACAACGCCTGCTCATATGGCAACCGCCGTTAAAAATAATTCATTAGAGTTGTTTAAGTATCTGGTAAAACACGGCGCCGACATCAACGCCGAAAACAAAATGGGCGAAACGCCGGCATATAGCGCGGTTATGTATAACAATCTGCCTGTTCTCACATATCTCGAAAAACTGGGCATTGATTTGTTAACGCCGAACAGCCGACAGGAAACGCTTTTGCATCCGGCCGCCCGCTATAACAGTATTGAAACATTGGATTATTTGGTTAATCGCGGTGCCGACATCAACGCCAAAAATATTATTGAAAACACACCCCTGCATGAGGCAACATTTTCCCATGATATAGCGGCTTTAAAATATCTGACGGAACACGGCGCTGATTTATCCGCCCGCAATATATGGGGAGAAACCCCTCTGCATTGGGCTGCTCAATGTAATAACATTCAGGCTTTAAAATATTTCACGCAACAAAAAGTTGATTTGAACATTTCTTCTTTTAAAGGCAATACGCCCCTGCATACGGCAGCAAGCAAAAACAATGTTGAAGCTATCGTTTATTTAATTCAGCAAGGTGCCGATTATCGGTTAAGAAATAAGTTTCATGAAACTGTTTTCAGCGTGATGCGCCGACATTCTTTTTCCGAAAAAACAAACGTGATTTTAAAAGTTATTCGCCGACAACAATTAATTCGTTTATTTAAGTGTTCGCCGAAAGAGTGTATTCAAACATTAAAAAGCAATCAAAAATTGTTTCAAACGCTCGTTAAACTCAATATTTTAGGAAAATTAATACAAAATATGTCGTATCAGGACGGCAAAAATCTGTATTTAACAATCTGTACGAACTTATCTCTCGAAAAAAAATCGGCGTTGCGTCGGCTGATACACGCCAAACATTTTGAACATCAATGACAAGCAATTTCAGGGGTTGAAAAAGAATAAATGAACCGAAAAAAAGAATTACAGGAACAAATAACCGAAGAGCTGTTTAGCGCCATTAAAAAAAATGACTTAAACGGCGTTAAAAAGGCTGTTGAAAACGGCGCTGATATCAACACCGCTCGCAAAAACGAATTTTTTCCCGTTCATTATGCGGCACAAAACAGTGATTGCAAAATTATAAAATACTTATATGAAAACGGCGCCGATTTACATGCCAAATCCGTCGTTAACGATTCCCCCATTCATTATGCCGCCAAAGCAAAAACGATTGATGTTCTTAAATTTTTAACACACCATCATGCGGATATTTTCGCCCGAAATGATTGGGGCGTCACACCGCTTCATATTGCCGCCGAACAGAATAATGCGGAAGCGTTAAAATATTTAGTCGCACAAGGCGCCGATATTTCGTCCAGAACAAAATGGAACAAAACGGCTTTGCATTACGCTGCCGAAAATAACGCTCTGGACAGTTTAAAATTTTTAACGGACAACAACGCCGATATGAACGTTCTTTCCTCCGGTTACAATGCGCCTTTGCATTCGGCAGCAAAAATGAATCACGAAGAAGCCGTGAAACATTTGGTACAAAACGGCGCAGACATAAATATAAAGAATCAGTTTGACGAAACGCCGCTCCATTATGTTGTCGCCCAAGGTTCCCTTAATCTTATTAAATATTTATTGGCGCACGGTGCCGATATAAAAGCAAAAACATATACCCGTTCCACCATGGCACATATGGCGGCGCAAAATAAAAACGCCGACGTGCTTCCCTATATGCAAATGCAGGGAATCGATATATTTGCCGCAAACAAACAGGGCGATACACCGCTTCATGTTGCCGCCGCTTCTGATACTTTAAAATCTGTGGAATATTTAATAAAAAAAGGCGCCGATACGGAAGTGAAAAACACAGCGGGACAAACACCGATATACATTGCCCTTAAAAAAGGTCATATCGATATCTTAAAATATTTAACGGAACAGGGCGCCGATGTAAACACGCAAAACAACGACGGAGAATCTTTGCTGCATATTGCCGTTAAAGAAACGAATCACGAAGCATTAATTTATTTAACGGAACATGGTGCCGACGTGAATGCCAAAACACTTTTTGGCGCAACACCGCTTCATCTTGCCGCGGAACTGAATAACGTGAAAGCAATAAAATATTTGTTGGAGAACAAGGCAAACATCAATGCCGCGGATAATGAAAACAAAACACCGTTACACAAAGCCGTACAAAGAAATTGTAGGGATGCCGTTATCTGTTTATTGGAAAACGGCGCCGATTATCGAATCAGAACAAGAGGAAAAGAAACCGTTTTTACCATCATGCGGCGAGAAGGATATAAAGAATTATCCGATCTTCTTCTAAAAACTCTTAAAAATCAAATTCCGAACTTGTTTGCAAGCACTGCCGAAGAGCGTATTCAAACATTAAAAACAAATAAATTATTGCTTGAAAATGTTTTTAAACTCAATCTTTTAGGACATTTATTAAAAAATATGTCATATGAGGAAAGCAAAAAATTATATTTTACCGCACTGCTCAATCTGCCCGAAGAGAAAAAAGTAACGGCGCGCCGATTAATTCACGCAAAGCATACGGAAAAATATCGGTAATTTTTTCATATTTTATTGAAAAACATATTTTTTCAATCCGTTTATTATTTTTCGCTTGACTTTTGTCAATTTTTACGGTAATAATATAATGTTTTGCATAAAAAAGGAGGCAACATGTTCGGTTTCACGCAAAATGAAAAATTATTAAAAGCAATGGAAGAAGAGAATGTTCAAAAAATCATTCAAGCCGTTATCAACGGCGCTGACGTTAATTTACAAGCAAACGGCACAACACCTTTAATTGCGGCTTTATCGGCTGAAAAACCGGCAACAATCGATGAAGTTGCCCTTTTACTTTCTTACGGCGCCGATGTTAAATTACCGAACAGAAACGGCAGTATGCCTTTACATTGGGCAGCCAATGCCCAAATCGCGGAAATTCTTTTACTGAACGGGGCTCCGGTCAATCATCAAAACAACCAAGGCGATACGGCTCTTCATCGGGCGCATAATTACGGTGTTATTAACAAACTGTTGGATTTCGGCGCAAACGCCAACATTCGAAATAATGACGGTTTAACGCCGTTGCAACTGAATCCGCCTGAAAGAGTTAAAATTCGGCTCATTCATAACGGTGCTGATGTTTATGTTTTTGATAAAAAAGGCTATACGCCTTTAATGGAAGCGGCGGCATATGGCGAAACAGATGTTATCAATGCCATTCTCGATCGTTCCGAAAATGCCGTTTATGTTCAAAACGACAAAGGCGAAACGGCTTTAATGATTGCTGCCGAAAACAATCAAATTGAAGCGACAAAACTCCTTGTGTTGCGCAAAGCCGACCTTGAAGTTCAAGATAAAGAAGGCAGAACGGCGTTTATGCGGGCAATTTCCTGTAACGCGATTGAAACGGCGAATTTTCTTTTAAGCGAAAAGGCAAACATGAACGCTCAAGATAAAGCAGGCAACACCATTTTGCTGTCCTTACTGCACACCTGTTTATCTCTTCAAAGCGATACGCCCGATACCCCCTTACCGCTCGCCCTGCGGCAGTCGTTGGATTGGCTTTTAAATCATCATGCCGATTTAACCATACCCAATCATGCCGGTATTCGTGCCGATGCGCTGTTGCAAAAAATGAAAGAGAAACAAATATATGAAGCTCCTCAGCTTGCAGTGCAAAAAATTGTTTCACGGCAATCACCTGATAAATCGATTTTTCTAACCGCTCATGAAAGAGGAGACAGTTAAATGAATCAGAGAAAATTAAATGAAGATTTGTTTTTGGCAGCCATTTGGGGCAATGCCTCCGATGTATATCGTCTTGTTAAAAGAGGGGCGCATGTGAATGCCGTTGACAGTGAAGGAAACACGCCTTTGATTGCGGCGGTTGAAAACGGCAATACGAACACAATTATCTCATTATTGTCATTGGGTGCAAAAATCGAACATCAGAATATATACGGCAAAACCGCTCGACTGATTGCCCAAAACACAAAATTAAATCATTTATTTTCCGCCGCGCAAAAACAAACGCATCATGAAAGGCAATAATTTATGGATGAAACGGGAAATGCCTCTTTTGAAGACTCGGAAAAATTGAACAGGCAACTCTTGTCGGAAGCCGTTAAAAATGAAGACGTCGAAAAAGTTCGGGATTTATTGCAAACGGCAAAGGTGACGGATGTAAACTTCGAAGAAGATGACGGTTTTTTTTCCCGTCCGCTGTTACATATTGCCATTTCAAGGAATAATTTTAAAATCTGTCAAATGCTTTTAAACGCCGGCGCTAACATATTTGATTACGATGCAAGGGGAAACAGGGCGTTAATGATTGCCGCCTCGACAGCTTCCGCCGACATTGTAAAACTGATAATTCAAAACATCTCTTACTTGCCCTATGCCGAAATATATATAAACGCTTCAAATGCTAACGGGCAAACCGCTTTAATGGGAGCGATCGGCAACAGTCGTGAGGTTGTTGAAATGCTGATTAAAGAAAAAGCCCTGCTCGATATAACGGATCAACGGGGTTACACCCCCTTAATGCAAGCTGCTTCATTGGGAAAAACAGATATTATGATGACCTTGATTAAACACGGGGCAAACTACAATTTAAGAAACAATAAAAATGAAACGGCAATGGCAATTTATCGGAACTGTTATTTCAATACGTTTTATGCTCATAAGCATTTTTCCGTCAACGACGAACTGAAATCGGTTTTAGATACAATTCGAAACGAGAAGCAACAACAAATTGATAAATTATTTAAAAAAGCGTTTAAAGGTGCCGTTCGAAAATTAAAAAACAATAAAAGCTTGCGAACATTGTTACAAAGACGGCATTTGCTCGGCGCATTCATTCATCGCATAAACACCTATGAAGAAGCCAAACAATTTTATTTTGAGGTAGCACCGCTCTATGCACCGTCCGTCAGTCGTTTCATTCGGCAACAAGTTCTCAAAAAGAAACTGCAAAATATAAGAGAATAAACACTGTCTGCCCTGCTTCCGTGTTTTTTCTCAAAAAGAAACTAAAAAACATAAAAGAATAAACACGACCTGCCCTGCTTCCGTGTCTTGCCTCAAAAAGAAACTGCAAAATATAAGAGAATAAACACGACCTGCCCAGCTTTCGTGTTTTTCCTCAAAAAGAAACTAAAAAAATATAAGAGAATAAACACGACCTGCCCAGCTTTCGTGTTTGTCCTCAAAAAGAAACTAAAAAAACATAAAAAAATAAACTTTATTTATTTTAACAAGAATAAATGAAGATTTTTTGCTTCGGTCATCATTTTTCATTTGACTTTTGTCAATTTTTATGGTAAAAGATATTTCATTGAACATTTTTTTAAACGGAGGGTTTTATGTTTCACCAAAATATTTCTGTCAATAATTCTTTTGTTGAAGCGGCATACAAAGGAGATTTTGAAGCCGTACATACAGCATTAAATAACGGCGTTTTTTCCAACACGGTTGATCAATACGGTCGCCCTGCTCTCGCCATGGCAGCTGCCGGCGGGCAAGTTCGTGTATTGAAAGATTTACTCAATCACAAAGCCAGTGTCAATTTGCCCGATAAACACGGATTTACGGCGTTACATTATGCGGCTGACAGAGGCACGGCGCGTGTTTTAATTGCGGCACATGCCGATTTAAACGCCTGCAAAAATCTTCACGGATCAACACCCTTGATTGAAGCCGCCCATGACGGAAAAATCGATGTCGTGCAAACTTTACTGGAATATCCCGTTAATGTCAATCATCAAGACGTTAACGGTGACACGGCGTTAATATTGGCTGCATACAATACCGACAGAGCCACGGTGCGTTTGTTGTTAAAAAAACGGGCGCAAACGGAAATTAAAAATCATGCGGGTGAAACGGCATTAATGTTGGCAACGCTTTTTGAACGCAACAGCATTATTGACGAATTGGTCAAAAACGGCGCAAAATTAAACACACAAGACAATGAGGGGAACACGCCCTTGATGAAAGCTGCTTTTTGGGCAGAAAAGCAAGGCACAATCCGCCATTTGTTAAATTTGGGCGCAAAAGTAAATCTTCAAAACAAAAAAGGCGAAAAAGCCATTGATTTATTTGCGCGAAATCGTATGAAAAACAGCTGGACAAACAATGTCGATTTAGAGAAAAGATTAGTCGGCGAAAAATCGGTTCTGATTGCTCGAAACTCCGTTCAAAGACAACAAAACAATCAACGGACAAGATAATTTTTGTTTTAAAACGGAGGCTGTCATGTTTTCTTTGTTTCGCAAATGCAAATCAAAAAGCGTTAATCATAAATTACTTCAAGCCGTTCAAGAAGATAATTTAAAAGGCGTTCAAAAAGCGTTAAGTCAAAAAGGCGATGTGCATATGCACTCAGGCAAACTGCGCGAACCGCTTATTCTGACGGCAGTCAAATACGCATCTTTACCCGTTATTGAAGAATTGATTAAGGCGAAAATCAATCCGAATGATTATGATTTGTCATTTCAAACGGCTTTAATTGAAGCCTGTGAAAAAAGAAAATACGATATGGTTCTTTTTCTATTGGATAACGGAGCCAAACCCAATATGACAAACAAAGACGGTTTTACGGCTTTGGATGTTATATTTCGCCATTTACCCCGTCGAATTTATTCTGCCAACACCTTATTCAATGCCGGCAAAAGCTTTTTTTTCGAAAAAGACTTGAAACCCGAAGCGGATATTGTTCAAAAACTGCTTGAAAAAGGCGCTTCTTTAAAACAGACTAAAAAATCCGATGATATGCCGTTAATAACAGCTGTTCGTTCATTAAACAAATATATTATTAAACTTGTTTTAAAACAAAATATCGATGTGAACGCGGCAACAAGTTACTTGGGTGACACTGCTTTAATAACGGCTTGTGAAATCAGACCGCCTCAATTATCGAACACCATTATACAATTACTTTTGAATGCCGGTGCCGATTTAAATAAACCCGCTCAAAACGGTGATACGCCTCTTTTATATGCGGTTAAAAACAATAATCCGTCAATTACCAAGCAACTGATTGCCGCCGGCGCCGATGTCAACAAACAAGATACGCTGGGAAAAACTGCCCTGATGATTGCTACCATGAACGGAAACTATGAAATTGTTCAAATGCTTATAAAAGCCAATGCCGATGTGAACAAACAGGATAAAAACGGAAACACTGCTCTTTTAATGGCTTTAACTTCTGAAATATACACACCCGAAATGTTTAAAGTTATTCAACTGTTGATTAAGCATAACTCAAATACGTCTCTTCAAAACAATTATAAGGAAACGGCGTGGGATATTCTGTTAAAAGAAGCAAATCCGCGCATTTTACTCTTTATACAAAATGTTATTACACAAATTCAAACGAAACAGGCATCTTGCGAAGAAATGCTGGAAAAATTAAACCAAGGGATAGATAAACTCATTGAAATCAACAAAAATAATTTCAGAAAATGTGTTTGGTCTAATACAACGCCTAAAAACGTGCTTATGTCCTCTCGGCAACATATCAACCAATAAGGCGGTAAAATGTTTCGGAAATTTTTAAAAAAATATATGAATCGCGATCGCGAATTGTTGGAAACAAATCTCACGTTATACTTCCAACAGGCAGTTTCCAACGGCGAATCTCGAAAAGCGCAAAAAGCATTGGAAAAAGGCGTTAATATCAATATGCAAGACAAACGCGGCGAAACATCTTTAATGTATGCCCTTCGAAGCGGACGAATTAAGCTGTTTCAAACCCTGCTGCAACACTTCCCGAATGTGCGCATTCAAAACAAAAAAGGACAAAATATTTTATTTGTCGCCATTGAAGAAAATTATCCCGAATACATTTTACCGATTTTAAAACAAAATCCGACAGTGATAAATGAGCGCTGTCAAGGCATCACACCGCTCATCTATGCGATTAAACAAAACAACTTGAATGCCTTTCGAATGCTTATTCGCGGTCATGCCAACGTCAATAAAACCGATTTAAACGGTAAAACACCGTTAATGTACGCGGCACTTAACAACAATCACAAAATGATTAACTCGCTTTTGAATGCCGATGCCGATTTAAATGCCAAAGATGAAAACGGGCAAAGCGTTATTGATTTAATGCGCCAGGCAGGCAATGAATCGTTATGCAATTATTTTGAATGTCGGCTGCTTTTACAAGAATTATCATTCAGCGGTCCCGATATTTTTATTCAAGACGGGCATACACCGTTAACTTGGGCGATTGAGCATCAAAAAACGGCACTGGTTCGCACATTAATTGAAATCGGTGCGCAAATCGATTTAAAAGATAAAAACGGGCGAACGGCGTTAAATCTTGCTTATGAAAAAAATGATACGATTTTAATTGATATGCTTCAACGGGCAAAAAATCGCGAAAAGAAATTGTTGGAAGAAGTTCAAAAAAGATTGGAAAACGACGAAAAAGATTTATGGAAAGGGTTTAAGATAACTTCTTTAACCGAAAAACAAAAAATTTTAAAAATGATAAGTGAAAATAAAAAAAACTCTTCCGTACTTGATATTTATGAGCTTCAAAATAACGCCTGTCGGTATAAGCAATAATTGTTTGTATTATTAAAAAAAAATTGAAAAATACCGACATAAGGTTTCAATATTCATTCATTGATAAAATATAATCGAAGTGAGATTGCAACAAATCCGACTGTTTAATTATTCACGCCACGAACATAACTGCATAAAGACTGTATGAAAGTTAATTCGAATAGCATTTCATTATGTTTTTCAAACGAACACGATATTTCGAATATTGCCCCAACTAGACGTTGGTCTAATTGGGACATATTTTACATATAAAATACAAAAAGTCAATTAAAAATATTTTAAAATAATTTATTCAAATAAAATCAATATATTAATAAATATTTATAAATACTGACATTGCCTAAAAAAGCTCTGTTTTTCATTGCACCAATTAGACCAACGTTTAGGAGTGACAATGAAGATAAAAAAAATAAGCCGTTCTGCGGTGTTTCAAGCAGGTATAAAAGTTTTAACAGCTGCATTTATAACGTTTATACTCATGTATATCAGTTCAAATGTTTATCAAAAACATCCCTTTATTGAGGTAGAGTTCCAAACGAAACAGCATAAAGAGTTAATGTATCAGATTTTTTATACGACAGATAGTAAAAAACCTTTTGGTTTTAATGAAAAACAATCCGTTAGGAAAAAAGTATCGGCAGGGTTACATACGGAACACCTTATTTTGCCGATTAAAAACATTGTTCAACTTCGATTTGATTTCGGCTCATATCCCGGAGAAGTTAATGTATTGAAAATTGCATTAAAAGGAAAGAATGAACAGGTATTAAATTTAAAAGATTTTCGTTTTGTTAATATTGAGTCGCAAACTATTCAAAACAACCAATTAACGATTGTTTCCAACCACAGAGATCCCTTTATAATTCATCAAAAACCGCTTAAAATTGAACCTGCGCACCCCATTGATTGGTGCTTTTTCTTCGGATTGTTATGTATTTACGGCTTCGTTTCTTATGCGCTTATTTCCTATTTAAGCAGTTTAAAACTTTTTGGCAATCAAACCTTATTTGGTGTTATCTTTTTGTGTTTATTTTTCGGAAGTCTCTTCATTCCGATGATGAACATATCGAAAGAAAAGGAATCGGCACAGGAAAACAGAACGTTGGCAATAAAGCCGAAAATGAAAGAAATTATCCAGGGAAAATCGGATTTTGGAAAACGGTTTGAAAATTGGTTTAACGATCATTTTTTCGGTCGGGAAGAATTGTTAAGTTTAAATAAAAAATTTCAGTTAATGAATCAATACATCGTTGCGGAAAAAGTGTTTGAGGGAAAAGATAATTGGTTTTTTTATCGCATTGATAACAGTATTCCTAATTTTTTGAATACTTCGGTTTACAATGAACGGGAAATAAAAAAAGGCGTGGAATATTTGTCAAAATTTAATCAATGGGCAGAAAACCACGGGAAGAAATTTTATTTTGTGATTACGCCGGAAAAGAACAAAATATATGGTGAATATGTCGCCACATTAAATAAGAGAAAGCCGGACAGTGAAAATCGCACAAGAAAGTTTCTTAGTGTGTTAAATGAAAAAACAAATATTAAAAATATTTATTTATATGATGTGATGATGGCACACAAGAAAGAAAACAATTTATTATATTGGAAAAACGACACGCATTGGAATCATTTGGGCGCCTATTACGGGTACGTAGCAATAATGGAGATGATAAAAAAGGATTTTCCTGATATTGAAACAATCGGTCCGTTTCCCTTAAAGGAAATAAAGCATGAATCAGGTGACTTAACGCGGTTGGGGCATTTGCCAAAAGATTTGAAAACCGTTTATCGCCTCCCTGATTTTAAAAATACGGCAAAATGCGAAGGACAGTTGGCTGATTCGACACAAACTGCTGTATGTAAAGGAGGAAAAGAATTTTTAAAGGTACTTATGTTTCGAGATTCGTTTGCAATCGGTTTATCATATTATTTCAATAACACATTTGAGCAGGTTAAGTATGTTTGGCATCAATACAATTTACCGAAAGATGTTCTGTTGTCTGATATAAAAGAGGCAGATATTATTATTGTTGAAAAACATGAAAGAAGATTAAACGGGATATTTAAAACTTTTCCCTTTCCCGTAAATGCCGAATAACACGGTTTGAATTTATTCGATACAAAAAGTTAAAAAGAACACATTCTTTCAGAGCTTTATTAAAAGCATGTCAAGTCAATTACTTGTCAAAAATTGAAAGCGCAACAAATTAACATCTGTGAACGATAAAACAAGAATATCGGGTTTAAAAGATAAAATCTCATCTTTATATAATTTCATTATTTTCCACAAATTGGTATATCGGGGAAGTTTTCTTTTATTTACACGAATATATTTTAGTTCATGAGGCGAATAGGGAATAAATTGAGTCAGATTTTCATTTTGAGAATCGCCCATTAACAATATTCTATATTTCCCCGAAGGATATGAAAAATCTTTTGTATATTGCCCGATTTTTGTTTGTAATAAATTCTTATTTTTATGAGTATAATATATATAATTAACATCTTTTTCTTCATCGTTTTTCAAATGAAAAAATCTATCAAGATGTCCCTTATGATAACTTCTGCCCCAATCATCTCGAATAAGCTTATTTTGCGATTTGTCATACTCGTTTAAAGTCACAACGGGAATATCTTGAAAATCTTTTTGAATTTCTTTCATCAAGGCTTGATAAGCAATATAAGCGCCCCAATCCGTCCAGTGATTTGTTAATTTAAAAAAGACATAATCTTTTTGTTTTGCTTCTTGCATTTCATTTAACGGGTAAACAAACGGCACGTTTATTTTTTGAGCTTCATTTTTGACCGTTTCATATATCTCGTTGAGGCGGTTATATTGTTTTTTATCAAACCCGTAATCATACAGAAACTCTTGATAAACAAAGTCTTTTCTCGGAACCATTAACAAATAAAGTTTAATATTATTTTCTTTGCAAAACTCATTGAACTTTTTTATATTTTGCATAATCGGCTGAATAAGCTTTGAATCCATATACTCGCCGGAATAGAATATCCAACTGTTTTCTTTAAAATAAAGCAAGTCATTTGCTCTAAGAACTTTATTTACTTTATTTCTGATTTCATCATGAACAAACATCATTTGATTGCG
>CANQKV010000038.1 GCA_947624545.1 uncultured Alphaproteobacteria bacterium
TTACAAATAACAGCGTTTTTCAGCCAAATTGTTTAAAAAAACAATAAAATTGCCCTGCTCTTTTTCTGATAATCGATCCAAAAAATCCCGATAGAAAAAGCTATCGGGATTTTATTACTTAACGATTTTTCTTAAATCATTCGTTCGACGGTTTCTCTTGAAACATCTGATAATGTTTTATCTGCCGCAACTTTTCTTAAAACTTTGCGCGCCGATTCTTTGACACTCTCATCAAACTTACGATATTTGGCAAAAGCCGTAAACAGACGTGCCGCCAAATGCGGATTAATCTTGTCAATTTCCATTACATGCTTCACAAAGAACTCATATCCTTTTAACGTATGGAATGATTCCAAATTACCGCCGAAAGCACCGATGACAGCCCGTACTTTGTTCGGATTGCGTATATCAAACTTTTTATGTTGCACCAGTTTTTCCACAATCGGCAAAGTATTTTTGGCACCGTTTCGTGCTTGAACGGCAAACCATTTATTCAATACCAAATCATCATTCTCATAACGCTGATAGAAATCTTTGAGAGCTTGCTCGGCACTCGGTAAATCATTATTAACCAAAATATTTAAAGCTGACAATCTGTCAGTTAAGTTATCGGATTCATCAAACTGTTGTTTTGCCAAATCTTCAAACCCGACCAAAGCCAAATAGCCCAAAGCCACATTTTTAATCGCCCGTTTTCCAAATGAAAGATTATCGGGTGAATAAGCTTGTTTACTTTGATTTTTCTTATATATTTTTAACAAAATATCTTTATATTTTTCGGCAAATGCCCGACGCATCATCAATCGAACGGCTTTAATCCGTTTCATATCGGCGACACCCACTTTTTCAAATATTTCTTCTTCACTCGGCAATACAATCGCACGCGCAATGAAAGCTTTATCTAATTTCGATTTTTTTAAATAGGTACCCATTGCCTCAATGACTTGCATATCGGGTTCTTTGGCGTTTGTTTCATACATGTGAACCAAGGAATCCAAAGCGTATTGATGCCCGACATCATACCGATTAAATAAATCACTGTCATATTTCATTAAACGTAAACGCATTGCCTTTTTAGGTTTGTAATAAATATCAATCGGTGAAGTAAAGAATCGATTAATCGATAATGCCGGTTCGTAAGGTACTTTAAAACGATATGTTTTCTTTTTTTTCTTTAAAACAATCAAGCCGCTGTCAAGTTTTTTCCCTCTTCTGCCAACTAATCCGAATGCCAACGGAATAACAAACGGCTTGTATTTTCTCGGATGTCTTTGCGTTAATGTAACGCTGAAAACGCCGTTATTATAGGCTGTCTTTACTTTAACGCGCGGACGTCCCGGTGTTGAATACCATAATTTAAATTGCGTTAAATCTTTGCCGGAAGCATCTTCCATGGCTTTGACAAAATCATCAATGGTAACGGCCTGCCCGTCATGACGCTTGAAGTAAAGAGCCGCTCCTTTCATAAAAGTTTTTTTGCCCAATAACGCTTTTTGCATTCGAATAACTTCTGCCCCTTTTTCATAAATGGTTGTGGTATAAAAGTTATCGATTTCATGATAAGAATCGGGACGCACCGGATGAGCAAGCGGTCCGTCATCTTCCGGAAATTGAACGGCACGAAGCGTCGCAACATCATCAATCCGACTGACGGCTTTTGAAAAGGTATCATAGCCGTATTCGGAATCACGAAAGACCGTAAATCCTTCTTTTAAAGAAAGCTCAAACCAACTGCGCAACGTAACACGATCGCCGCTGTAATTATGGAAATATTCATGTGCCACAACGTGTTCGATATATTCATATGTTGCATCGGTAGCCGTATCGGGAGAAGCCAATAAAGCGGCATCATTAAAAATATTCAATGATTTGTTTTCCATAGCGCCTGCGTTAAAATGCGGAACGGCAACAATGCTGAATCGATTTAAATCATATTCCAAATGAAATACTTTTTCATCCCATGCCATGGCTCGCTTTAAGGCGTTAATGGCAAAAGTTAACCGTTCGGCTTTTCCGCGTTCGCAATAAAGACGTAAATCAACTTTTTTGCCCGATTGCGTGGTGTAAATATCATGAATACTGTCTAAATCACCGGCAACTAAGGCAAACAAATAACACGGCTTGTTATAGGGATCTTCATAAACAATCACATTACCTTCATCTTTAATGACATTGCCGTTTGAGAGCAAAACGGGATATTTTTTCCTGTCGGCGCGAATGGTGACGATAAATTTACTCGGCACATCGGAATGATCGGGATAATATGTAATGTTTCTAAACCCTTCCGGCTCGCATTGCGTACAGAAAATACCGTTTGAAACATAAAGTCCCATCAAACGTGTGTTATCTTGCGGATTGATTTCTACTTCCGTTTCAAGAACAAAAGTTTCTTCTTTCGGATAAAGTGTTAAGCTTGTTTCCGTCAACTCATAATTATTCGGGGTTAATTTTTTGCCGTTCAGCGTTATTTTTTTAAGGGTCATATATTGCCCGTTCAATAACAACGGCTTATCCGTTTCAACCGCATCAAAATGCAGTTTTGCTTTCACAAGCGTTTTTGTCGGATTTAAAGTAAAATCCAATTCCGTTAAGGGTAACCGATAATGGGGTGCCACATAATTTTTACGATATTTTATAGTCATTTTTTCTCCTTTTCCTGATGACCGATTTTTTCAGTATTTAAAATCTCCTTTTTTTTGTTTAATTCATTAAACCAATATTGGGCTCGTTCTTGATTTTTTTCCATTCCTTGAAAGCCGCCGCCATATAAAGCAATTAAGCTTGTCATGGCAAGAACGTGTCCTTGTTCGGCAGCCGTTTCATAGAGCGTAATGACTTTATCCATATTCGGTACACCGAAATATCCGCGTTCAATCCACACGCCTAAACCGTATAACGCATCCGTTAAACCGTTTTGTGCCGCCAAATTCATCCATTTCAAGGCTTTTTGTCTGTTTTCGGGTATTTTATCACCCGTATCATACATTAATGCCAATTCATATTGTGCTTGCGGTACATTTTGCATAGCCGCCTGCTCTAAAAAAAGTTCCGCTTTTTTGCCGTCAATCGGAAAAGAAGCACCGCCTTTTCTATAAAGACGTCCCAAATAATAAGCTGCTAATTTTGCGGTATCTTTATTATTGCTGCTGTTTGCCAACAAATAATATCGTTGAGCTTTCTTAAAAGAACCTTCGCTTTCCGCTTTTTGCGCCGTTTCAAACAATTCGGCGGGAGATAAAGTAAAATCACGTCCGACAACATAAATAATGCCGCCTATTGATAAGAGAAATAAAATAAAAAAGGTACGCATTCCGATCGATTTTCTTTTTTTGCTTATCATCTCAAAAATCCCCTTGCTTTTTTTCTGTTTTAATGTATAACAAAATTTAAACGTATTGTAAAAGGAAAATTTATTTTGTGCAAGAGATTTTATTATAAAAAATACTTTTTTAATTCAAAAACAGGCGAATTGACATTCTGTTACGAAATGCAACTGCCAAATAAAAACTTTTCCTTTACGGAAAAATTTGTTTTTCCTCATGCCCCGTTTCAACTGAATGAAAGACAAAATCAAGCATTGGAGCAAATTTTCTTCTTGGCGCATATTGCTTTCGGTATCAGTTATTATAAGGCATTTTGTCCTTGTGAACTTGTGATTGAAACAGGGAAACTTTCAAAAGAGGAATCTTTGTTTTTCAACCGTTTTTACGAAAGCGGATTGGGAGAGTTTGCCGTTCGAAATAAATTAAATTTGCAAGGCTTAATTCGTTTTCCGTTTGAAGAAAAAGAAAAAAAGCCTGTTTCTTTAACATTTCAAAAAGGCGTTCTGATTCCTGTCGGGGGCGGAAAAGATTCGTGTTTAAGCATTGAAATAATAAAACAATTAAGTATGAATGCTGCCACAATCGCTGTCGGAAATGCCCGCCCTGTTTGCGATTGTATGCGCTTATCAAACCTGCCCGCCTATAATATTATACGGCAAATAGATAAGCAACTCATTGAACTGAATCAATCGGGTGTTACAAACGGACATGTGCCGATTACGGGAATGTTGGCTTTTATATTGTGGAGTGCCGCTGTTTTATATAATTATCAATACATTGCCTTGTCTTGTGAACGGTCGGCAAATATCGGTAACTTAATGCAGGGCAATTTGGCAATTAATCATCAATACAGCAAATCATTTGAGTTTGAACAAAACTTTTATCATTTAACGCAAAGCATTACCCCTGTATTTCGTTATTTTTCTTTACTGCGCCCGTTAAGCGAATTAGCAATAGCAAAATTGTTTTCTCAAAACTGTCAAACTTATTTTCCGGTCTTTACAAGCTGTAACAAAGCTTTTCGTTTAAACGAAAAAGCAAGATTGAATGCTTGGTGCGGTTCTTGCGATAAATGTCGATTTGTTTTTTTGATATTGGCTCCTTTTTTAGAGAAAGAAATGTTAATTCATCTCATCGGCGGAAATCTTTTGAATAACGAAACACAGCTGACGGGTTATGAAGAATTGTTAGGCATTCGAGGACATAAACCGTTTGAATGTGTCGGCGAAATCGAAGAGTCACGTTTGGCGTTTCAAATGCTTTTACAAAAAAACGAATGGAAAAATGATTTAATTATTAAAATGTTATCCAAAAAAATTAAACCGATTGAAGAAGCTGTTTTTAAAAAATATCAAACACCTTCATCGGCTCATTTGTTACCTGATGAAATTGCCGAAAAGACTATAAAAATTTTTAATGAAGGGCTGAAAAAATGAAGTGGGCAGCATTGGAACATAAGAAAATCGGCATATGGGGACAAGGTCGTGAGGGTTTAGCCGCTCAAAAAGCTTTGCGGCAATATGTACCGACTGCCGAAATTGTTCTGTTTGATGAGGAAAATTTAGCACCTCTGTTTGATTGTGAAATCGTAATCACCTCCCCTGGTGTCAGCATTTATCGAGCGGAAATTGAAAAAGCGAAACAACAAGGTGTTGTTTTTACAACGGGAACTAATCTGTTTTTAGCAAATAAAGCCACAGAAACAATCGTTATCGGCGTAACGGGAACAAAAGGAAAAAGCACAACTTCTTCAATTATTTATCAGCTTCTTTTGCAAAATGATTCACAGACGGCATTGGGAGGGAACATCGGCAAACCTTTATTGGATTTATTATCCGATCATCATCTGCACTATGTTGTGGCGGAACTTTCGAGCTATCAATGTGCTGCCCTGCAATATGGTTGCGATATAGCCGTTTTGCTGAATTTGTATCCCGAACATTTGCAATGGCACACGTCACACGAGAACTATTACAGTGATAAATGCCGATTGGTAAAACTTTCGCGTCAAGCAATCGTAAACGGTGCGAATGAAGAAGTTACAAGACGGCTAAACAACTTCCAAAATGTTCAATATTTTAATACAAACGCAACATGGCATATTGAAGATAATTATTTTTGTTGCGCATCAAACAAAATTATTCCTCTGAATACATTTCCTCTTTCCGGTGCGCATAATGCCGTAAACGCTTGTGCGGCAATAAGCGTTCTCTCATTATTAAACGGTTCTGTCGATAAAAAGAAAATTATTCAAGGATTTCAAACTGTTTCTCCCCTTCCCCATCGGTTGCAAAATATTGGAACATATCATAATATTCTCTTTATTGATGACAGTATCTCAACAACGCCCGAGTCAACCGTTGCCGCCTTAAAAACATTTGAGCAATTTCCTTTTATTACACTCATTGCAGGCGGATATGACAGAGGACAAAACTATGAAACACTCATTCGTTATGCTTTGAAATTAAAAGAGAAACTTTTTATTATTGCTTTACCTGATACGGGAAAACGTCTTTGCATTGAAGCTGAAAATGCGGGATTATCGGTTTCTTATGAAAAAAATATGTCAACTGCCGTACAAAAAGCATTTAAAATGACACCGAAAAACGGGCTTGTTTTATTATCGCCGGCGGCACCGAGTTATAATTTATATCGTAACTTTGAAGAACGCGGAAAAGATTTTCTTCTTTCCGTTCAACGGAATAATCCGTAAAAAATATTGTTTTCAGCCCAAAAGTTATTCGTATCGAATTTCCCAACCTTCCCCATAGGGATTATTCGGACTGTCATATCGATACGGGCTGCCCGCACCATACGGATTGTTAATGCTTTCTGCCGAATAGGGACTGCCATATCTGCCATAGGGATTGGCAATGGAATCCGGATCATAGGGATTATCGTTTAAATTGCCTCTGAAATGACCTTCGGCATCATATAACTTCGGCGAATCGTTACCGTATGAATAACGATTGTGTCCGGAAGAAAAGGAGTAAGGGCTGCCGAATTCTCCGTAAGGATTATTTATACTGTCGGCAGAATATTTGCTTCCGTAAGGTCCATAAGGGTTTGAAATTGAATTGACGGCATAAGGGTTTGCCGAAAACTGTCCTAAATATTCGGCTTGTGCCGAATAAACAAAGCTCAATGATAAAATTGTGCAAATTAAAACTTTTTTCATATAACACCTTTCCTTTATCGCTCAATCAATTATAAAAATAATCAAACTCAAAAACAAAAGTGATTATTTTTGTTTTTTCTCAAAAGGATTTGTCCTTTTTCGCATTGTAATGCGAATCGGTACGCCTTCCAAAGCGTATTCCGTGCGTAATCCGTTGGATAAATAGCGTAAATAAGATTCCGGCAACGAATCGGGATTACTGGAAAAAATAACAAATGTCGGTGGTCGCGTACTGACTTGTGTCATATACTTCATCGGAATTCGTTTTCCATTTGAAGCAACGGGTGTCGGATGCGCTTGTGTCATACGAGCTAAAAAATCATTTAATTTATGAGTCGGCACCCGTTTATTCCATAAGTCATAAAGTTTAAAAACATCACTCATCATTCTGTCTAATCCGTAACCTGTTCTTGCGGAAACGGTATGAACGGGAACACCTTTAACCTGTTGCAAAGAAAAAGTCAGCTTTTCTTTTAACTTATTCAATACCGATTTTTGTTGTTCTACCTTATCCCATTTATTTAAGGCAATCAATAAGCAACGTCCTTCATTTAAAACTTTCGAAGCAATAAGCAAATCTTGTTTTTCCATTGGTTGAAGGGCATCTAACACCAAAATGACAACTTCGGCATAATCAATGGCATTTAATGTATCGGCAACCGATATTTTTTCCAATTCATGCTCAATTTTTCCCTGCTTTCTTAAACCGGCGGTATCCGTTAATAAAAGCTGATGTTCGCGCCATGAAAAAGGAATTGTAACGGCATCACGCGTTACACCGGCGACAGGTCCCGTCAACAAGCGCTCTTTACCGAGAAGTGTGTTAATCAAGGTTGATTTTCCGACATTCGGACGTCCGACTATTGCCAATTTTAACGGTCGACTTTGACGAAGCAATCTTTCTTTTTCTTTGTCATGCAATGTTTCATCCGACAAAAATGTTTCCTCCGAAACAGGGGTATTTTCTTCTTCGGGTAATGCTTTTTTGAGGGCATCATACAAGTCAGATAATCCTAAGCCGTGTTCGGCAGAAACAGGAATGGGTTCCCCTAACCCCAAACGATAAAAAGCTCCGGATAAATGGGCAATTTTTCCTTCACATTTATTGGCAAGCAAAATAATTTTTTTACCGGATTTCCTTAGTGTTTGTGCCATTTTTACATCTAACGGCAAAATATCTTCTCTGCCGTCGACAACCGCCAAAACAACATCGGCTTCCGAAACGGCGATTTGTGTTTGATGCCACATAGCGCGCGCCAAATCTGTTGTTTCTTCAAGTCCTGCCGTATCAACCAAACGGAACGAAAGATCCATAAAATGCGCTTCGGCTTCTTTTCTGTCTCTTGTAACACCGGCTTCATCATGAACGATTGCCAAGCGTCGTCCGCATAAGCGATTGAATAATGTTGATTTTCCGACGTTTGTTCTGCCGACGATTGCAACCGTTCTCATTTGTATCCTCGTTATTGATAAGCAATCAGTTCTGCCTTGTTGGAAAGCAGAATTACTTTTTCATCTCCTAAAACAGGTTTATTGGAAAAAGCATCTCTTTGAACTTTTTGCTTAATTGTTCCACTTTCGGCATCAACGAAAACAATATCGCCCTTATTTGAAACAACAATCAATCGATTTCCTGCCAAGACGGGACCGTTCCAGACAATATTTTTCATTTCTTTGGATTCCAACGGTATTTCCCAAACCAAACGTCCCGTTGATTTTTCCAAAGCGGTTAATGTATTTCTGTTTGTAATTAAAAACAAGCCGTTACCGCTGATAATCGGCGTTGAAGTGCCGCCGATATTCTGCACATATTTTGATGTTCCCGTTCGTAAATCATATGCGCCTGTTTTTTGAGCGTTACCGACCAAATAAACCGTATTACCGTCGATAACCGGTGCAGCCAACACATGAGAAATATCTTGAATTTGGTTGAAAGTGCGCGCGGACAGCAAAGCATCAGACCAGAGCATAACACCTGTTTTTGCATCAAAGGCAATAATTTCCCCGCTTGAAAACGGTACAACCAACACACCGTTTGAAACGGCGGGTTGTCCCATACCTAACAAGTTTGTCATGACAGATAAGTTTTGATAACGCCAAATTTCTTCTCCGTTTAATGTATTGAGCGCAAACAATTCGTTATTGCCTGACAACACATATAAAATACCTTTTTCAACGGTCGGTGCCGAACGTAATATAGAATTCGTATCTTTTTGCCATAAGATTTTCCCTTCAAAATCAACGGCATAAATTCTACCGTTACCGCCAACGGCATAAACGGCGTTCGAATCGGCAGCCAAGCCGATACTTGCCAATCCCAAATCTTCGGATACGGGCAGTGCGGTTTGCCACATTAATTGACCGTCTTTCGCTCGAACGGCAGACAATCGAAAAGTCGAATCCAGCGTATAAACAATGCCGTAATGAACGACGGGTTCGGGCAAAAGCAAATTATCATCGGTAATTCCCTTACCGACGGATTGCTTCCAAACAACTTGCGGCGAATCGCTTAATTGTCCGTGCGGCATTAAGTTTTTGGCATTTCCGTTATTTTGCGACCAATTAAAATCGAAAACCGTTTGCCCGACTTTAAGCGGCGTATTTGTTTTTTGCACTTCCGCGGCAGCCGTATTTTTAACCGCCAATCGTTCACCCGGCGGAACGGGACGTTTTGAATCGGTACAGGCGGTTAATAAAGCGCATATAATAAAAACCGATAGTAACTTTTTCATTTTCTCTCCCTTATTTTATTCAATAACAGCCAACAAAGCATTTAATCTGTCTTTTGAAACAGACGTTAAAAATTGATTATTCAAAGCCGTTTGAATGGCTTGTTTGGCTTCATTATTCTTTTGCAGTTTAACAAGCAATGCCGCCTGTAATTCAACGGCGGAAGCATATAAAGCATTTGAGGGTTGACTTAAAACAGGTTGTAAAAATGTTAATAAAGCCTCACTCGGATTTTCATCGACAAGATAACCGACATAGGTAATTCTTGCCACATCTTTTAATTCAGGCGATTTGCCCGATTCAATCACTTGTTTTAAATAAACAGCGGCATTTTCATTATCATCGCCCTCATGCGCGATGGCAGCCAATCTTAACAATGCCAATTCTTTATAACCCGTATGTGCCGTTTGAGCCAAATCAAGATATATTTGTGCGGCTTCTTCTGGATTGCCCGTATAATTTAAAATAACCGCCTGTTCAAACCGATTCGATTCGGATAAACGCGTTTTTTCATACCACATACGATAAACTTCGTTTCCGCAAGTAAAAGCAACGACACCGATAATGCCGCCGATAATTAAGAAACGATATTTTTTCCAAAAATTCAATAACTTTTCTTTTTGGATTTCTTCTTCCACTTCGCGCATTAAAATAGCTTGTTGAATGCGTTCGGCTTCATCAATGGGATTTTCTTTTGTCATTTCAACCTCTCTTTAATATTTGATATTTTGTATATAGCAAAATTTATTATAAAATGCAACGGTTATTTCTCTTTTTGCGGTAAGCATTTTAAAATCAGACTTAAAAGACCTGCCGGCAAAATGCTTCCCACCCGCGCGGCAAAGGCAAGAGGTATCGGAAAAGCAATCACCGATTTATTTTGATATAATCCTTTTATAATAATCTCGGCAGCTTTGTGAGTCGGCATGAGAAGCGGCATTTTAAAGGTATTGGCATCGGTTAACGGCGTTTTGACGAATCCCGGGCAAATAACATTGACTTTTATGTTATCTTTCATCAAATAACCGCGCAATGCCTCCCCCCAAGCTTTCACAAAGTTTTTTGAAGCCGAATAAGCCGGACAATTTCTTAATCCTCTGTAACCTGCCATTGAACTCATCAGGGCAATTTGCCCCTGCCCTTGTTTTTTCATCAGCTCAATCACGGGCAAAACGGTATTGACAACCCCGAACACGTTGGTGCGAATAATATCGGACGTTGATTTTGTATCTTGATTCACATGAAGCGATCCCGATGAAACACCGGCATTGGCAATCAGAATATCAATTTTAAAGGATTTTGCGGCTTTTTGAATGGCTTCATTTGTTGCAACTTCATCGGTCACGTCAAAAATGAGTGTTTCAACGGTGGCGCCTTGATTTCGACAGATTTTTGCCGTTTCTGCCAATCGTTTTTGATTGCGTCCGCATAAAATAAGATGAATAGCGCTTATTTTTGAAAATCTTTCCGCCAAAGCTGCGCCGATACCGCTTGAAGCGCCTGTAATTAAAACGCTTTTTCCTTCAAAATTTTTAAAATCCATAAAAAATACCTTTCTTTTGAAAAAAGTTCTTGACAAGTGAGTATAACTGTGCATAATGAGTTTGTCCACTAAAAAATGCCTCTATGGCGAAACTGGTAGACGCGACAGACTCAAAATCTGTTGACCGCAAGGTCATGCTGGTTCAAGTCCGGCTAGAGGTACCAAAAATAAACCCTTCATTTTGAAGGGTTTTTTGTTTTTTTAATTACAAGACAATCAATTACCGTTCGTTTGAATTATTCCTCACCGCTGTTTTTGTCGGTTCTTGAGCATTGGATAATGTTTTACACAATCCGCCTTGTAAAAGCTTTTGAATTTCAGTAAATTTTTCTTTGTCCTGAGGATTTGCTTTAATGGCATCATTGACCATATCCAAGGCAGTTTTACTTTCTTTATTTTTTTGTTTAACATCAGCTCCGGCGTTCAAAAGTACTTTTACGGTATCGACATGTCCTTCTGATGCTGCAAACATCAATGCCGAGTAACCGTCTTTTGTTACTTTATTCACATCAGCGTGGGATTGAATAAGCTCTTCGGCAAGTTCTTTTTGTCCCTCCGAAACGGTTCGCATCAGCGCCGTCACTCCTTTCTGATTCGTTTGATTCACATTGGCTCCTGCCTCTATTAACAAACGTGTTGTCTTAATATCGCCCCACATGGCGGAGTACATAATCGGGGAATCACCTTGATTATCCGCTTGATTTACATTCGCACCGGCATTTAATAACATTTGAATAACTTCCGGTTGTTGACTTGCCGAAGCGATAATTAACGGCGACAGCCCTTTATCATTGGCACGATTAACATAAGCGCCGCCGTTTATTAATTCTTGAATAATCTGCGGATTTTTCTTTCTGCCGACAGCAAAAAGTAACAAGGAAATATCCTTATTCATCAAATTAACGGAAGCCCCTTCTTTAATTAACTTTCGAACGGCTTCTAAATTATTTTGTTGAACGGCAATCGGTAAATTGTTTGGCATTGTCATTTTCTCCATAAAGATTATTTAAATTATACACTATATTTTATAAAAACACAATAAATTTTTAATCATCGTGTTATTTTCAAATAAATCTCGATAAGAAGAAAATAAAATAAACCTGTTTTTTTAGCTTGACATTGATTTTTAATGCCTTTATACTTTAAGGCAAGGCAAGTGATGTGTGCCCCGAGGCTTAACAACCTCTCTAACTGTGTCCTTAGTAAAGGACGTTGGCTTTGTTTTTAAGTAAACAAAGTTAATAATTGAGTGACCGGAAGGTAGTAAAATAAACCTTTTGGTCAATATACTGCGCTATTTCACTTCAATAGTTGTTAACTTTCGGTCGCCTCTCATCAAGGCGATTTTCTTTGAATATGCACGAAAAATTGCACCAATTAAACGTACGTTTTTTGCAACACTTTTTTTGCATTTTTTCAAAAAAAATTTAATTCGAGGAAAAATTAATGCAATATCAAATAGTTATAAAAAGAGTGTTTTGCGTGTTTAAGGGGGTAATTTTGTCCCTGAATTCGCGTTGCATTAAAGGTACGTTTAATTTATACAATTTATATACGGAATAACGGGAGGAAAAAATGATTACTCAATTAAACAAAAGTCACTTAAAACAGGCAGAAACGCAGGGAAATGAAGTGCAAAACAGGAGTCGAGAGTCGGAAACTCCAAAAATGCACACTTGGCAAGATAAAATGAGTAAAACCGAATCACAAACAGGATATATGCAAAGCAATAAATCGCACGTTATGAGTGGGGAAAAAGGAAAAAAAGAAATGCAAATTCGGCAGAACAAAATAATTGGGAAAATGCCTATTCGGCAAGACAGAATCATTGAAACACAATCGCAAAGCGGGCGGAGTATGGTGGAAATGCTCGGGGTGTTGGCAATTATTGCCATTCTTTCCATTGGCGGGATTGTCGGCTATAAAATAGCCATGAATTAT
>CANQKV010000039.1 GCA_947624545.1 uncultured Alphaproteobacteria bacterium
TCGAACTCGCGTTAGGCTTTAGACCTAAACACACTTTCCAGGCGTGCGCCTTCAACCACTCGGCCACCCATCCTGATAAACGCCTTTATACTCTCTTTTTTTCGTTTTGGCAAGAAAAAATTGAGTGAAAATATCAATCTATGCTTTTTTTTGTTCAAAAGTCGCGATTCCCTTGCGTTCTTTCCCATAAAGTCACACCTTTTTTTCGGATAGTTCTCTCATTACTGAAAGGATTTTTTATGCAAGCAACATTTGAAAACCCGAATTTAACACTGGGCGTTAAAGAATTTGTCGACTCCGTGAAAGACAAACGCCCCCTGCAAGATGATACCTTTGAAGCTGCCCGAGCGTTTATTTCAAAAATACAATCCGCTCAAACATTTAAAGATGATGTGTCCCGCAGCGATTTTGATGTACCTGTTTCCGCCAAAGGATTTATTCCCGTACGCATTGTTCGCAAAACCGAAGAAACAAATCCGTTGCCGATTATTTTTTATGTTCACGGCGGCGGTTGGGTAACGGGCGATGCCATGACATACGACCGCTTGTTGCGAAAGTTGGCAAAAGAAACGGGTGCCGCTGTTATTTTTCCCGAATATACCTCTGTTCCGACGGCACGCTTTCCCACACAGTTGGAAGAATTATGGACGGCATTCAATCATATTTTAAACAATCCCGGCATTTATCGGGTGGATTCCTATAAAATCGTGATTGCCGGTGACGGAACCGGTGCCGCCATGGCTGCCGTATTGACAAATTATGCCCGAAAACAAGGCGTTTTTATCAATTATCAGCTTCTGTTATATCCCTCATTAGATGCAAATGTGAATATGGATTCTTATGAAACGTTTTGTCGGGGTCCGTGGATGACAAAAGCTACCATGCGTTGGTTTTGGGAAAATTATTTGCCCGATATTTCCTTGCGAAATCAGGCAATGGTCAGTCCGTTGTTGATTCCCGAAAATGAATTGAAAGGATTGCCCGAAACGCTTATTATTACCGCCGAAAACGATCCCGCGCGCGATGACGGCGAAACTTATGCCCGTAAGCTTTCCGATGCCGGCGTGAATGCCGTTTCCGTTCGCATAAACGGTACCATTCACGACTTTTTAATGTTGGAACCGCTTGCTCATACGGCACCGACACGCTTAACGTTTCGTTTTATCGGCAGTGTGTTGAAACGCATTTTGTTTCCCGATTTACAAAAAGAGTACGACGAATGAAAAATTTAATGACTCTTGTTTTGTCGGTGCTTGCTTTAACCGCTTGTAATCAAGGGGGGATAACGGAAACGTTTCATGCCGATAATACGCCCGCAGATTGGGTCGGTGAATCGCCGACGGCTTTAATAAATGCGTGGGGAACACCGACACAAGTAATTAATAATGAGGGATATCAATATTTAATTTATATGCGTGCCGAAAATATAACTTTCGGTGAGAATGAGGGAGAAGTCGGTGTCGGAGAGATGACAATAATTAACGGATACCCGCAAGCTTCACCGCAAGGCAATCTTTTTTGCCAGACAACGTTTGTCGTGCAATCGGGAATTATTAAAAAAGCACTTTGGCAAGGCGACGGGTGCGGCGGGCGTTTTTAATTTTTCTCTTGTTGCAAAACGCATGTGCCGACATTTTTTATAAAACCTGCTTTTTTTTAAGTTTTTAAGGCAAGTTTAACGGCGTTTTCGTCAGATTGATTTTATATTTTAACCTTTTTGACAATCAGCGGTCTCTTTGATTTTCGGAAAAAATTAATCAAAATCATAAAATCCTCTTTTATTTTAAAAAAAGATATGATATAAGAAAAAAAGTTTTTTTAAATATGAAAAGAGGAAGAAATGAGCGAATATAATCATTTGGAAATTGAAAAAAAATGGCAAAAATATTGGGAAGAAAATCAAACGTTTCGAGCCGAAATAAACAATAAACCGAAATATTACGTGTTGGATATGTTTCCTTATCCGTCGGGTGCCGGTTTGCATGTCGGACATGTGGAAAATTATACCATATCCGATATTGTCGCGCGTTATAAACGCATGCAAGGATTTAATGTGTTGCATCCGATGGGGTGGGATGCTTTCGGTCTGCCATCGGAGCGTTATGCCGAACGAACGGGAATGCATCCGGCAGATGTTGTCAAAATGAATACGAAAAAGTTTCGGGAACAATTAAAATCGGTCGGTTTTTCATATGATTGGAATCGCGAAATTGATACAACCGATCCGAATTACTATAAATGGACTCAATGGATTTTTAAAGTTCTTTTTGACAGAGGTTTGGCTTATGAAGTACAAACGCCCGTTAATTGGTGTCCGAAACTGGGTACCGTTTTGGCAAACGAAGAAGTGAAAGACGGAAAGTATGTCGAAACGGGTGATGAAGTCATTCGAAAACCCATGCGTCAATGGATGCTTAAAATTACGGCTTATGCCGAAAAATTGCTGGAAGGATTGGATAAAGTTGATTGGCCGGAAAGTATTAAAACCATGCAACGCGAATGGATCGGTAAATCTACGGGTGCCGATGTGCGTTTTCAAGTTGCCGATACAAACGCCGAATTCACGGTATATACAACACGTCCCGATACTTTGTTCGGCGCAACTTATTGCGTGTTGGCGCCGGAACATGCGCTTGTGAAAGAAATTACAACACCGGAACAAAAAGCGGTTGTTGAAGCTTATGTTGCGGCAACGGCGCATAAGTCGGCGCAAGCGCGTATGGCAGATGTTAAGGATAAAACGGGGGCTTTTACGGGCGCTTATGCGATTAACCCCTTGAACGGCAATAAACTGCCGATTTATATTGCCGATTATGTGTTGGGAGATTACGGTTACGGCGCCATTATGGCGGTGCCGGCGCATGATCAGCGCGATTATGATTTCGCAAAAAAGTTTAATATTCCCATTATTCGTGTTATTGAGGGCGGTGATATAGAAAAAGAAGCCTGGGAGGGCGACGGCGCTCTTGTGAATTCGGGTTTCTTAAACGGATTGCACATTAAAGAATCAAAAGCCAAAATGATTGAGTGGTTGGAAGCACATCAGTGCGGAAAAGGAACCGTCAATTATAAATTGCGCGATTGGTTGTTTGCCCGTCAACGGTATTGGGGCGAACCGTTTCCGATTATTCACTGCGCGGACGGAACAATAAAGTCATTGCCAATGAAAGACTTGCCCGTATTGTTACCTCCTCTTGCCGAATTCAGACCGACGGCAGACGGGGAACCTCCTTTGGCGCGGGTCACAAATTGGGTCAATACGATTGATGAAGAAACAGGACTACCAGCAAAGCGCGAAACAAACATTATGCCGCAATGGGCGGGGTCGTCTTGGTACTTTTTACGCTATTGCGATCCGCATAATCATCAACAGGCGTGGAGTCGGGAAGCCGAATCTTACTGGATGCCGGTTGATATTTATATCGGTGGCGTGGAACATGCCGTGTTGCATTTGCTTTACGCACGTTTTTGGCAAAAAGTGTTGTTTGATGCCGGTTTGGTTTCCTGTGACGAACCGTTTAAAAAATTAGTCAATCAGGGAATGATTTTGGCTTACTCATATCAAGATGAAAACGGTAAATATTATTATCCGTCCGAAGTGGAACGGAAAGGAAATGACTGGTTTGTGAAGAACTCACAAATAAAAGTGAACACGCAGGTTGAAAAAATGAGCAAGTCGCGGTATAACGTTGTTAATCCCGATGACGTTGTGCGTGATTACGGTGCCGATTCCATGCGCTTATACGAAATGTTTATGGGTCCGATTGAAGCCGAAAAGCCGTGGTCTGATGATGGTATTAACGGCGTTAATCGGTTTATTCGCCGCGTGTGGAATATTTTTGAAACACCGAATAAAATTTCCGAACAGGGAAGCAGTGACTTAACAAAATTAATGCATAAAACCATTAAAGGCGTTACCGAAGATATGGAACGCATGAGTTATAATACCGCGATTGCAAAACTGATGGAGTTTGTCAATGCCGTTTATAAATCGCAAGAACCCGTTGCAAAAGCCGATATGGAAAGTTTTGTCCTGCTTATCTCGCCGCAAGCACCCCATGTGGCGGAAGAACTTTGGGAACGGTTGGGACATTCTTCCTCGTTGGCGTATGAATCATGGCCCGTTTTTGATGAAGCCATGACGCGGTGCGATACCATGAATATTGTTGTGCAGGTTATGGGTAAAAAACGGGCGCTCATCACTGTTTCCGCCAACGCTTCTTCGGAAGATATTATTCAAACGGCAAAAGAACAAAGCTCTGTGCAAAACTTTTTGGAAAACAAAACAATCGTAAAGGAAATATATGTTCCCAAACGATTGGTTAATTTTGTTGTTCGATAAAAAAATAAAAAAGGCTTTTACCGTTTGTAAGAGCCTTTTTTAAATGTGCCGAATTTCGGTTTATCGTTGATTTTGCCGTTTTGAAAAAACAGATTTAAGTTTTTGTGTCAAAACGTGATGACAATAAGTGAGTTTCACCCCGAAATTGCTGATATTTCGGAAAGTTTGTCCGTCTTGATTGACGGGTGTTATATCTGCTCCGGCATTTAAAAGATGTTTTACGGTTTGCTTGTCTTTCACATAAGCTGCCATCATAAGCGGCGTGGAACCTTTATCATCTTTTTTATTGACATCGGCACCTTTTTGAATTAACGTCGGCGCAATACTCGGCATATTGACAATAGCCAACATTAAAGCGGAATGCCCCATAAAATCGTAACTGTTCGGATTTGCGCCGCTTTCCAGCAAAATTTTCGCCGAGACGGGACTGTTTTGATATAAAGCGTAAATTAAAGCGTTATTTCCTTTTCGATCGGTTAAATGCACATTCGCTCCCGCTTTTGATAACTGATAAGTTATTTTCGGTTGGTTGGTCATAACGGAATAAATCAGCGGCGAATATCCCTCTCGATCCTGCGTGTCAAGATTAATATGCGCCCGAATTAAAGTTTCCGTTACCGTCGGTTGTTGAGAGAAAATGGCAAGTGTTAAAAGAGATTGCCCGAAATTATCTCTGATGTTCACATTTTGCCCTTGTTGAATATAATATTGAACAATATCGGCAGCCCCGTTTTGCACGGCTGTGATGAACGGAGATAACCCTTGTTTGTTTTTAGCTTTTTTATCGGCACCCGCTTTCATTAATAATTCGGCGATTTTCATATTTGCAGCCACATGTAACGCCGTATTGCCCTCATAATCTTGATGATGAACATCGGCACCGGCGTGAAGCAGCATTGAAACAATCCGCTCGTTTCCGATATGTGCGGCAAAAGCAAGCGGTGAAATGCCGTATTTGTTGGCGTAATTAACATCGGCTCGGGCTTCCAGTAACAAATCGATTTTTTCAATCGATTGGTTGCGAACAGCTGCAAAAAGCGGGGTGTTTCCATCGGCATCCGCAATGTTCGGATCAGCTTTCAGCTGCAATAAATTATAAGTATATCGGGTGTCATCTTCAAATAAAACGGCACACATTAACGGCGTGTTTTGATTGGGTCCCGAGGGTTTGTTAATATCAACGCCGGCATCTTCCAATCGCCAGATCGCTGTCAGATTATGACAACTAAGGGCAAAAGTAACGGGATTGATTTCATTTAAATTAAGATGAGCCTTGTGGCTGATTAACAAACTCAAACAGTCATGCGAATGAGATTTAATTGCCGCTTCCAACGGCGTTAATTCCCGACAGGCAAGGTTGACGTCAGCCCCTTTTTGAATCAGGATTTTTGCCATTTCCGGTTGATGACTTAAAACAGCATAAAGAAGAGGCGTAAAGCCTTTTTTCGGATGAATAACATTCGGATTCGCCCCGTTATTAAGGGTTTTTTTTAATAATTGCAATCTGTATGTTGCGTTTGTAAAGGGATTTTTACGAAGAGCTTCCCAAATTAATTTATCCATTATTTTCTCCTTGAAATTTTATAAATTATAATTATTATAACAAATTATAAAATTATGTCAAGAAATAAAAATAAAAATTGACAAAAAATACAAATAAAAAATAATGTCGATAAAAAGAAATTTTTGAAGTGCTTTCGATTAATTTCAACAGGCTGTTTCGAATAAAGTTTTTACCCATATCGATTGACGGAACGCTTCCTTTTTCTGATGAATGCCGAAATAACATTCTGTTTTTAAAAAAGGGTTAAAGCGTTGTTATTTTTTATTTTCAATCAATGTCGGAATGGTCATAATAACGCGCAATCCGCCGAGCGGGCTTTTGGAAAGCGTAATATCGCCACCGTGAGAGAGCAAAATATCGCGCGTGATTGTCATACCGAGCCCTACGCCGCCCGTTGTTTTATTACGGGAAGCATCAAGTCGATAAAATGCTTTGAAAACATCGCGGCGTTTGTTTTCGGGAATACCCGGACCGTTATCATCAACAACAATGCGTGCCGTTTGCGCACGCACGCCCAGTGATACGTTTGTTTTGGAAGCATAGCGATCGGCATTGCTTAAAATGTTGGTAATGGCGCGTGAAAGATCATTCAAACGCGCGGAAACACAAATACTTTCTTCGGTGTGAAAGTCAATTTTTTGACCGATTTTGCGCTGTTTTTCTATCAAATCTTCCAAAAGCGTATCTAACATAATATTTTGCGGTTCTTCCTGCCCGTCGCCGCGAGCAAATGCCAAATATCCGTTAAGCATTTGCTCCATTTCGGAAACATCGGTTTGTAAATCGGCAGCCGTTTCATCATCTTTCATCATGGACAGTTGCAGTTTCATACGTGTGAGCGGTGTGCGCAAATCATGCGAAACACCTGCCAACATGGCTGTTCGTTCGCTTAAATATTTTTGAATACGATTTTTCATTAACACAAACGAATAACCCGCCTGCCTGACTTCCGTCGCGCCGCCCGGTTTAAACGGAACATCATGCCCCATACCGAACAATTCGGAAGCTTTGGAAAGTCGTTCAATGGAACGTACCTGATTTTTCATAAACAAAAAGGCAATCCAAAACAACAAGACGGACGAACCGACCATCCAAATCACAAACACATGGACGGTTGAGCTGAAAAAACGTTTTCGCGGCACAACGGTTGTTAAAACACCGTTCGGCAGTTGCAGTGAAATTTGCTGGTATCGATTTGACAGTTCGCGCATATCCACGGGATATTTAAGCGCCAAAACAGAGCTTGCCAAGTGAAATGCCGTTCCGTGATAATAAAGATTTTGCTGTTCTAATTTTGCATCATACGAAAAAGAAATGTTTATTCCCAAATTTTTTTGCATGCGTTTAAGTGTCATACTTAATTCATCGGGTGTCGGATTTTGATAATTGATATAATCGGCAACGGTTTGAATTTCACCGGCAATATCGGCTGCCAATCGACGACTGACGGTATCCCAATGACGATCATAAAAGAAAATAAACAGAATGGTTTGTAAAATAATGAGCGGTAACAAAATAATCAGCACAAAACGATAAAATAAACTGCGGGGCATAAAATGCAGTTTGAGCTGACGAATGCCGTATCGAACATAAGCCGCTATGTTCTGAATAACATAGCGATAAAAACTTTGCTGCCACCGTGTCAACAATTTTTGCCGAAAAGATTTTTTGCGTTTATATGATTTTCGTTTTATCATTTTGGTACCAATACATAACCTTGACCGCGTACGGTTTGAATGCAAAGCGGTTTTTTAATGTCTGTTTCTATTTTTTTGCGCAGGCGCGTTATTTGCACATCAACGGCGCGTTCGTTTTCGGTTTGAATCAGGCGGGCAATGTCTTCGCGCGTGACGGGATTTCCGATATGCCGAATGAGAATTTTCAATAAATCCTGTTCGGTATTTGTCAATAAAAGCGCTTCATCATTTTTATATAATTGTCCCGTTTGGGTATGATAGCGACACGACCCGAAATAAATATCCGTGTTTTTAACGGGCGCCTGCCGTTTTAAAATATTGTTAATGCGCAACAAGAGTTCTTTCGGCTCAAAGGGCTTCGGTAAATAATCATCGGCGCCGGCTTCCAACCCCGAAATGCGATTATCAATGTCGCCCATTGCTGTTAACATTAAGATGGGCGTTTCAAAACCGGAGGCGCGTAATTCTTTGGTCAGTTCTTGCCCGTTTTGTCCGGGCATCATCACGTCCATAATCAGTAAATCGAAAGTAAAGAGCGTTAAGAGTTCTTTTGTTTCGAGTGCATTGGCAGCCTGTGAAATTTGAAATCCGTTTTCGCTTAAATATTTATTGAGCAGCTTTCTCAAACGTGTATCATCATCAATAACAAGCAAGTGCGGTTTATTCATATTTGTCATGAGTTGTTATCCAATCGTTTTTGAATATGAAGCAATGTTTCGTTTTGTGTATGCGGCGGAAAAGTCAACACTCGACTCATATCGGCAATATCTTGCTCCAAAAGATGAAGGGTATTATTTGTTAAAACTTTGTTTTTTTGCAAAACAGTGCATATATCGGCGCCGAGTGCCGTTATTAAAGGATAGCCGAAAACCGATCCTTGTCCTTTTAAGTCGTGTGCCGTTTGATAAAGTTCTTCTTTTATGTCGTTTGTCGAATTATTTTTCGGTTGCAAGAGAATAAGCAATTCTTTTAAACGGGAAATATTTTCTTTCGCGCTTAAAAGAAAAGTGTCTGTTAAATCGTGAATCACTTTATCGGCTTTTTTTTCCAAACTTTCCGTTTGCGCTTCCGTACCGAGCGTTGCTTTTTTGAAAATATCGGGAATATATTGATTTTCAGTCATATTTCTGCCCTTTCTTTTACTATAACAAAAATGAATTAAAATTACCAGACTTTTTTTATATGACACTTAAAAAAAGCATTTGCAAAGGGCTTTCGGTTTTTATTGACATAATCCCAGCGGACGCAAAATACCGATCATACCGTCGGCGGCAATATCATTGATAATCTTTCCGTTTTCATCGAAATAATAAAAGTTCATAACCGTTGTCGATATTTTTTGATTGGTTGGTTTAACGCCCAAAAACGTACCGTTATGCGTGCCGGTTAAGTGCCAAAGAACGGCAACGATATTTCTTTCGGCAATCATTTGTCGGGCTTTCCATTGAACATCGGAAAAGCCGCTGCGCATAACATCAACAACGGACAAATACCCCTCACCCCCTTTTAACGGCGTCGGAGAGACAGGCGTTTGAAACAAAGCTTCGGCACTAATCAACTCTTTTGCCAAAGCTTTATCGTTTGTATTAATCATAATTTCAAAGCGGCGCATAACGGCTTTATTTCTTTCTGTAACGGATACTGATTTTTTCATATTTTTCTCCTTAATTTAAGTATTGATAGAAAAAGTATAGCATATATTTTAAAAATTAAAACTTTAAAAGATTCTGTTGTTCAAGCCATTTTAAAAAGCAGGTACAGCCCTCAAAAACATCGTGATACGTTTCTTCAAAACGACCGGTATACCACGGATCTTGCACATCACCCGGATGCGCTGTAAAATCCGTTAAACAAAAAACTTTATCACTTGCATTTTTGCCGATGATATTAAAAACATCTTGTTTGTTTTGATAATCCATGACCAAAATGTAATCATAATATTCGTAATCATTTCTTGTAAAAAGGCGGGCAATGTGTTCCGTAAACGGAATGTTATTTTGTCGTAAAACGGCTTTGGTGCCGGGGTGAATACCGACTCCCGCTAACGCATTATATTCTTCCGTACCTGCGGAATCGATTTCAAAGAAATCGGACAGATTTTTTTCTTTCACAATATGCCGAAACACCATTTCCGCCATAGGCGAGCGACAAATATTTCCCAAGCAGACAAATAAAACTTTAATGTTATTAACGGCATGACGTTTTATTTCTTGATTACCAGTTTTCATATCTTTTTCCTGTATTTAAATCAGCTAATTGTTTCATTTCGTCATCGGTTAAACGAAAATCGAAAATATTGATGTTTTCGGCGATATAATCGGGATTCGAAGCTCCCGGAATGGCAATATAGCCGCTTTGAACGTGCCATCTTAAAATAATTTGCGCCGCCGATTTTTGATATTTTTTTGCAAGTGCCGTAACAATTTTATTTTGCAACAATTCTTCCTTGTGTTCTCTGCCGCCCAGCGGATAATAAGATTCAATAACCACACCGTCTTTTTGGAGCGCTTGTTGAAGCGCGGTATTTTGATAATATAAATGATTTTCGTTTTGAATAACCGCCGGTAGAATTTCAGCTCCTTTTGTAATACGCTCATAATCGCTCAAGGTATAAAAATTTGAAATACCGAGCGTTTTGACAATGCCCTTGTGAACGGCGCGTTCAATGGCGCGATAAAGTTCTTTGTCACTTACCCCTTGTTGATGAATCAGCATTAAATCAATATAGCCTAAACCTAATTTTTCGTTGGCTTCTAAAATAAGCGCATCAAAGTTTTCAAAAGAAAACGGGGCGATTTTTGTGGTAACAAATACATCTTCCCGTTTACAAATGCCGTCGTTAACGGCTTTTCGAACACCGATTCCAACACCTTTTTCATTGCCGTAATATCGTGCGGTATCAATGAGACGATAACCGTTTTTCAGTGCCGTATAAACACTTTCGGCAGCTAAATTATCATCGAAAGTCCAAGTTCCCAAGCCAAGAACGGGCATTTGTTTTGAATTATTGAGTGTTATATAGGGCATTTGCGTTCCTTCCAATTCATGTGCCGATAAAGAAAACGGTAAGAAAAACCAGAACAAAACAAGTAAGTGAAAACAAAATATTTTTATCGGCATAAATTGAAAGTAGAACATTTGTTTTAAAATTGCAAGAAAATAAAAAACTTTCTTGATTTTTCAAAAATTTTACCATACACTCTTTTTACGATTGAAAAGGAGTTTGGAATGACGCATTTTACATATGAACCGCAAGGTGTTTGTTCAAAACAAATCAGTTTTGATATTGAAAATAATTTAATACACAATATTTGTTTTGTCGGCGGATGTCCGGGCAATTTGCAAGCGGTAGCCAAACTGGCGGAGGGGAAAAATGCCCGTGAAATTGCCGATATTTTACGGCATAACGATTGTCACGGAAAAGGCACTTCCTGTGCTGATCAGCTGGCATGCGCAATCGACAAAGCTTTAAGCAAATAATTGCAATATTTTATACACATAAAAAGCTTTTTCTTTTGCAAAAATGCGAAATTTAAAAGCGATTCATCAATTTTTTCTGCGGCAAAGCGCGCCGTCATAACTTGTTCCGTCATTATCATCATAATCCCGACGACGATGTGTAACCACATGTGAACCATAACCCATTGAATGCGAAAGACAAGCATCAAAGTCTGAATTAAGCCAATAAAAATATGTACCCATGTTTGGCGGATAATCAGAAATATCTTTACCACCCTGCGAATGTGCCAGATATAAATCATCTACCAACTGAGTGGTGCATTTACATTTGTTCTTATCCGTTTGATGATCACAATGCTTTAAATTTGAACACCCGAGCATTTCAAGCGTTATCATATCAGCATGTAAAGCATCACAAAAACGCTTGGCACTAAACCAATCCATATCATTTCCGAAATAATAGGTATAGCCGTCGCTTAATTCGTAAGGATGTGCCTCATTTTGGGCATTTTTGCACGTTCCGCCGTTACATTTGGGATTGCCGTTTTCAAATTCCATATCTGCCGTACAACCACACCCCTCATATAAATAGCAAAATTCTCCGTCCGCACAATCTTCATTGCTTCGGCATTCATAAGAAGCACAGCCTTGTGCCGAGTTTTTCCATTTTTGCCCGTTCGAACACGGCTCACATATGTTTGTATTTGTATTACAAACCGGCTTATCCGTTCCCTTATCAATGCAATTTTGATCAATTAAACATTCCACACATTTATTTATATTTGTGTTGCATTTGGGGGTATCAGGCGTATCGGTACAATGGCTATCCGCCGTACACTCTACACATCCTTTTTCTTTTCCGCCCCACACTTCATTCACACCGCATTGAATACATGTATCTTCACTCGAACAGTGATAATCGCCTTTTGCGTTGCATTCCTCTTCCGTGTCACAAGTTGTGCATTCATTGTTCTTGCACACCAACGTTTCCGCACAATCCGTGCTTTCCACGCATTCTACACATTGTGTGCCACCCCAAACAGGCGTTCTCTCATTAATTTCAGCACAGCTTTTGCAGGTGTGAGTTTCATCATCACATTGCGGGGTTCCCGTTTTATCGGTGCAATTTTCATAAGTTAAACATTCCACACATTTATTTGTATCCCTATTGCAAACAGGCGTTTCAGATATATCAGCGCAATCATCATTATCCGTACATTCTACACATTCTTTGCCGTTCCATACAAGCCCTTCATCACAACTTTTGCAGGTATTATCTTCACAATATTCCGTATGCGC
>CANQKV010000040.1 GCA_947624545.1 uncultured Alphaproteobacteria bacterium
AAAACGCTGGATCATTATCCGCCCTCCCGAAAAGATAAAACGAATCGCAAAACGCCGTATACCGTTCAAATGGGATCGGGACAAATGTTGGCAGATTGTCTTTATCGCCGTTTAAAACGGGAAACAAGCGAAAAAGTCGATTCGATTCGCGTGATTTATGATTTTCGTTCCGATGATTTGTTCAATGGCGGTGAAGGCGCGCCGTTAGTGCCTGTATTAAACGCTTTTCAGGCGCGGATGAGCGGTGTGCGAAATCGGGTAGATATTAATGCCGGCAACACTTCTAATTTAAGTCTTATTCAAAACGGTGAGGCTGTCGGCGGTTTTGATTTGGGTCCGTGTAATGAATATGTCGATTATTTAATGCGAACGCATACGCCTTTTCCGTTTGATGAAAACGGATTATATGCCGCACAGGGCACGCTTGACTGCGATTTATTGCAAACATTGTTTTGTCAAGGGCGTTCTTTTTATGAAAAAATGCCGCCGAAGTCGGGGGATCCCGCTATTTATAACACACAAAACGTTTCGGCGTTTCGTTCATCGGAAAATCTGGCGGATAAAGTACATACGGTCGTTTATTTCGCCGCTTATTTAATTGTTTACGGCTTACGGTTTATTCAAGGAGCGATTCCGCATCGGTTTTTGTTGTTCGGCGGCGGATGGAAAAATCCCGTTTTAAAAGAAGCATTTGAACGTTTGTTATCGGGAGAAGGGTTTGTTTTAAAAGAACATACGGTTGTTTTTCAAGAAATTCGCAACCGTTTAACGGGACGACCCGTTATTCAATCGGACGAGCAGGCGCAGGCAACCGAAAGTTTATTAATGGCTTTGATGGGGGCTTATTTTGATTTAAGAAAGCCGTGGACAACGCCGCAATTAACAGGCTGTCGTTTTCCGACCGTATGCGGTACGGAAGCCGTTTCCGATGAAATGCGTTTCGTTTATACCGATAAATTATGTCGCGCTTGTTTTTAAATTTTTAAAAACCTGCTTTTTTTAATTGTAAAACAGTAGAGCGCGCATCGGTGTGTAAAATGCCGATACCGCCGACTTCATTCCACCGCTGAATGTTGGGAGCGTAATCATCAATAAGCACATCGCCTTTTTGGCAATAACGTGTTTTTTCTTTTCCCAAGCAACAAATCATTTTCATTTCGGGCGAAATATAACGATTAACCCACTGTCGTTTTTCAATGGCGGCTTTGTGATACCCTTGTTCGGGTAATCCCGTTAAAATTTGATAAGATGTATTTTTTAAATAATCGAGCAATATATCGGCATCGGGCATTTTTTGAAGCGATAACCAGTAATCAGGAGTGTTTTCAACCAGTGTCCACATTTCCTTGCGTGCCAAATCTGTCGGATATTTGCCCGTAAGATCATGGATTTTTGCATTAAAGTTTGCCAAAACACCGTCTAAATCACAATAAAGCATAAATACTCCTTTATGTACACTTTATTGAATTAATATTAAAAAGGCAAAGGTTTTTTTTAAAAAAAGAAGAAAAATGCTTTTTTTTGATTAGGATTGTCAATCTGCCCCTGTTTTTTGAAAAAAAAGAAACAAAAAGAAAAAAGCAGTCATAAATCGGTCATAATTTCAATACAAAAAAATATCCGCTTTTTTCAAACGGATATTTTTATTGTCAGTCGATTCTGTTTCGACTTAATAATTTTCGGCTTTTAATTGAAAATAAGACCGGGCATGTTCACAAACGGGGCAAATTTCCGGTGCTTTTTTCCCGATAACGATATGACCGCAGTTGGAACATTGCCAAACCATATCGCCGTCGCGTGAGAACACAAGTCCGTTTTGAACGTTGGATAACAGTTTGCGATATCTTTCTTCATGTTCTTTTTCGATTTTGCCGACCATTTCAAATAAAACGGCAATTTTTTCAAAACCTTCTTCACGAGCAGTTTTGGCAAAGCCGGCATACATATCCGTCCATTCATAATTTTCGCCGTTGGCAGCATCCAATAAATTTTCTTCCGTTGAAGGAATTTGTCCGTTGTGTAACAACTTAAACCAAATTTCGGCATGCTCTTTTTCGTTGGCAGCCGTTTCTTCAAAGATTTTTGAAATTTGCACGTATCCGTCTTTTTTGGCTTTTGAAGCATAATACGTGTATTTGTTTCGTGCTTGCGATTCGCCGGCAAAAGCCGTTTGCAAATTCGCTTCTGTTTTTGTTCCTTTTAATTCCGGTGTTGACATTTTTTTATTCCTTTTTTTAAAATTGAATATCAGTTAGGGAAAGAATTTTCCCGACAATATTTAAAATACTACACCTTTAAAAATTGTCAATAAAATTTTATGTAAAAAAAATCCCCTGTCAATCAAACAGAGGATTTTGGGGATTAGAAAATCAATAATCAGTGATAGTAATTGCTTGTTTGCAGGCGCGACCGAATACGGGTTGAACCGTCAATGCGGTTTAATAAAACATAATCGCCCGGACGCAAATTCAACTCATTTGTTTGGACAACGGAAATAAGCTGACCGTTACTTTTTTCAACGACAAACTCATAAGCGGAATCTTTGGTAATGACTTGTTCGGTTGCGCTTCCGACCATACCGCCGACAACCGCACCGGCAATACCGCCGATAATGTTTACCGCCGTATTTCCGCCAATCATGGAACCGGCGGCGCCGCCGATGCCCGCGCCTGCCAGTGTGCCGATGGCATTATCTCCTTGAATTTGAACGGGATTCATTTCCAAAATCCGTCCTTTTTCAATCACGCCTTGCGAACCCAACTGATAGCTTTGATATGTTGTGTTGGTGTTTCCCACACCGCACGCCGTTAAAAGAAAGGCGCTTAAAACAACCGTTAAAAATTTTTTCATTGCTTTTCCTTTCAAAAAAAGTTATTCTGACAACTCAAATAATAACGCTAAAAAAAATGAAAGTCAATTAATGATTAAATTATGGAATAAATTTGTTAAAAATATTTATGATTGGTGTATGCGTCTTGTTTCGGGAAAATATGCTTTGCCGTCACTTTGCGTTGTATCTTTTGTCGAAAGTTCTTTTTTTCCGATTCCGCCTGATATTTTATTGATACCGCTTGTTTTGGCGCAAAGGCAGGCGGCTTTCAAAATTGCTTTTTGGACAACTTTATCAAGCGTTGTCGGCGGTTTGTTCGGTTATTTTATCGGCTATTTCCTGTATGATACGGTGGGTATAAGCATTTTAAACTTTTTTCATTATATGCAAAAGTTTGAAGAGTTTCGACATTTATACAATGACTGGGGGGCATGGATTGTTTTCGGCGCCGGTATAACACCGTTCCCCTATAAAATTATTACTATTGCCAGCGGTGTCACGCACTTAAACTTAACGGTGTTTATTATTGCCTCTGTCATTGCGCGCGGTTTCAGATTTTATTTAATTGCCGGTTTACTTCAAAAATTCGGTGAGCCGATGAAACAGTATATTGAAAAAAATTTGGGTTGGCTTTCTGTTTTGTTTTTTGTTTTATTAGTTGGCGGATTTATGCTTATTAAATACCTGTAATTTTAAGGTAATTCGGTATAATCCACATCGATAATTTTATCGTTTTTTCTGCGGAAGCTGCTTTTTCGATACGGTGTTATTTGCTCTTGATTAACACGGGTAAACAATTTTCCGTGCCGAAAAAAATTAAATAAGCCGATGGCAAGCAGAATAAAAAAAACAGGTAAAGCAACATAGCCGATGAGCAAAGACAGCAAAATTAAAAAGCCCATTGAAAAAATAACACCGATAATACTTTGAAATAAAGTCATCTTTTAAGCCTCCGTCATTGATTTTAATCGATATAATATATCTAATGCTTCGCGCGGCGAAAGCGAATCGAGATCCATGGTTTTCAATTCATTTTCAATCGGCGATGCCTTTTGGATTGATGTAGGATGTGAAAGCTGTGAAAACAAGGGCAAATCATCAAATAAAGGCTCTTGATTTTGCCGTTTTTCTTCCAATGAATTTAAAATTTCTTCGGATCGTAACAAAACCGGCATCGGAACGCCTGCCAATTTTGCCACGTGTATGCCGTAAGAACGATCGGTTGCTCCCGTATCAACTTCGTGCATAAATACAATTTCACCTTGCCATTCCCGTACCCGTAACGTATGCAGTGAAATGCGCGGCAATCGCGTACCGAGTGCCGTCAGTTCGTGATAATGCGTTGCAAATAAAGTGCGACAATTAATTTTGTCATGTAAATATTCCACAACCGCCCAAGCAATGGAAAGACCGTCATAAGTAGCCGTTCCGCGTCCGACTTCGTCAAAAATCACGAAAGAACGATCGGTCGCGTTTTGTAAAATGTAAGCAACTTCCGTCATTTCAACCATAAAAGTTGACTGTCCTTTTGCCAAATCATCACTGGCGCCGACGCGGGAAAATAATTTGTCGACAATGCCGATTTTGGCGGAATCGGCAGGGACAAAGCAGCCTGTTTGCGCTAAGATGACAATCAGCGCGTTTTGACGCATAAATGTGCTTTTTCCCGCCATGTTCGGACCGGTTAAAATCCAAAGACGATCTTTTTCTTCATCCATAAAGCAACTGTTGGGAATAAACTTTTGATTGCTTTCCGTTAAAGCCGCTTCCACAACCGGATGACGGGCATTTTTTACATCAAATGTCGTATCATTTGTTAAAATCGGACGAATCCAGCTGTTTTGTAAGGCGCCGACGGCAAATGCGGCAGCAATGTCAATTCGTCCGACGGCAGCGCAGGTTGTGCAGATTGCTTCGTTACATGATAAGATTTTTTGGCGAAGTTGTTCAAATAAATCAAGCTCTATTGCCAAGGCAAGCTCATCGGAATGCAATACTTTTTGCTCTAAATCGGACAGCTCGGCGGTTGTGAAGCGCACAACATTCGTTAATGTTTGTTTGTGAATAAATCCGAGCTCTTTATTGATTAATAACGGTTCGGCAAAGCGAACGGGAACTTCGATGCTGTAACCGGATAAATTATTAAATGTGATTTTTAAGCCGTTAATTTTTGTTTCCTGACTGTATTTTAACTGTAATTGCAGGGCTGTTCTTCGGGCATTTTCTCGGGCGTGATATTGTTCATCGAGGGGCGCATAATATCCTTGTTTAATGAATCCGCCGTCGCGTGCCAGAAGCGGTGCTTTTTCAAAATCAACGGCGGCGCAAATTTGTGCGACCAAATCGGAATGATCGCCGAGCAACCGCAAATCGTTTTGAAGCGAATCGGGAACAAGCCCGTTTATTTGATTACGAATTAAAGGAATATTTTTTAATCCCAACGCAATATCTTTCATATCACGCGGTCCGCCCCGTCCGACAACCAATCGCGATAAAGAACGCTCTATATCGGGAAACAGTTTCAATGTTTTTCGAACGGCATCACAGGCGGATGAATTTTGAACAAAATAATCAACTTTATCCAATCGGGCATTAATGGCTTTTATATCCAATAACGGTGTGCCGAGCCATGTTGCCAATGTTCTGCCGCCCGAACCCGTTAAAGTTTTATCGATACATTTTAACAACGAGGTACTTTTGCCCGATATGTTTTGTGATGTCATTAATTCCAAATTCCGTCGTGTTGCCGCGTCAATGGACATATAGGCGTTTGTTTCAATTTTTTGCGGTTTTGAAACGGACGGACATTCGCCTTTTTGCGTGTTGAGCAAATAAGTGAGAATCACACCGGCGGCAATCATTTCACTTTTGGTTAAATAATTGAAAGATTGATTATCGGTATTGAAAAAAGAGCATAATTCGCGTTGATTTTCGCTGAAATCAAACTGCGATGTCGGTAATTGTTCAATCGGGCGCGATTCGTTTTTCAATAAATCGGGATGGACAATCGAAAAATTATCGGCAATTAAAATTTCTGCCGGATTAACGCGCTCAATAACGCCGGGAAGCAGTTCTTTCGGAGCGGTTTGCGTTAAAAATTCGCCGGTGGAAATATCTGCCCAAGCAAAACCGAATTCGGTTCCCGCGGCAACGATTGCCATTAAAAAGTTGTTTTGTTTTTTGTCAAGCATGGCGTCTTCCGTTAAAGTGCCGGAAGTGACAATGCGAATCACATCTCGTTTCACGATTGAAGTGCTGCCACGTTTTTTGGCTTCTTGGGGCGATTCGATTTGTTCGCAAATAGCTACTTTATAGCCGCATTTGATTAAGCGCACCAAATAGTTTTCATAAGCGTGAAACGGTACGCCGCACATCGGCACTTCTTTTTCGTTGTAATAGCCCCGAAAGGTTAAGACCAAATTTAAGTTTTGCGAAGCGATTCGGGCATCTTCGAAAAACAATTCGTAAAAATCGCCCAAACGGAAAAAAAGCAAACAATCGGGATATTGTTCTTTAATACGAAAATATTGTTCAAGCATCGGTGTTTTTTTTACTGTCATTTTTCTGTTCCTTTTTTTATTTTTTTAGAGTATAATCAATTTATGAAAAAAAATAAAGCACAAAAAATATTTTTTCGCTTATTTCGCTTTATGGCGCGAACGGTGGTTTTAAATATTCCCATTATTTTGGTTTTGGGCATTATGTTGGCATTGCATCGGATTGATTGGTCGGTAGCAGGCGGTATTTTTATCGGTGTGTTTGTGATTACCGCCGTTATTATGTTTTGCGTTTTTCACGAACTGGAAAAGTTTATTGCTTATTTGCGTACCTTGGCGCAGGGACAGGAAATTGAAGCGCCACGCTTTCATAAAGGGATTTTCGGTTCGTTTCGATTGGCAGATGCGTTTTTATCCGTTAAAAACTTGTGGTCGAATCAAACGTTGTCCGATGCGGCAATTTTGGAAAATCTGCCCGATGCGCTTTTAATGACCAATGCCGATTTAAAAATTGTTTTTGCCAACAAAACGGCACTTAATTTTTTCTCGAATGCCGTATTACATCAATTGGCAAATGATTTTTTTAATAATGTTTCTTTCACGCAGGCAATGGACAGAGTGGTTCAAAAGCAATCCAAACGGGAATGGTTGGAATGGTCGTATCAGGATGAGCAGCCCCACGCGTTTCAAATTCGTATCGAAAGTTTACCCGCGCCTGCCAAGAACGGTGCCGTCATTATGTTGATGTTGCATGATATTACGCAACTCAAATTGTTCAAAGAGCAGCAGGCAGATTTTTTTGCCAACGCCAGCCATGAGCTTAAAACGCCTTTAACCATTATTTCCGGAAGTATCGAAACTTTGCAGGGTCCTGCGCGCGATGATGAGGCGGCGCGTGATAAGTTTTTGAATCTCATTGCGGAGCAAACGCAGCGAATGACTCATCTTGTGAAAGATTTATTGGCTCTTTCCAAAGAAAGAATGACGCAGAAGAACTTTCAAACAGATGTGATTTTATTACCCGATTTATTGAAAAGCGTGATAGACAGTCTTTATATGAAAGCGCAAAATAATCATCAAACGATTGACTTAAAGCTCACGTATGATATTCCGCGCTTAAAAGGCAATAAAACGTTATTGGTGCAGGTGTTTCAAAACTTAATTGACAATGCCGTCAAATACGGCAGTACGCATTCGAAAATAACGGTCGGTGTTCAGCTTTGCAACGGTTTTCCCAAAAAATCGGATAAATATTTTTCCGATATTCGACAGGTTGTTTTAGTCAGTGTTCATAACATCGGTAATCCGATTTTGCCGAAAAACATTAATCGGTTGTTCGAGCGTTTTTATCGCATTGATTCATTGCGTTCCAAATCGGTGGAGGGGACGGGTTTGGGATTAGGTATCGCCCAACAAATCGTGCATGATCATGACGGGCTTATTGATGTGGAAAGTTCCATGGAAAAGGGAACAACGTTTAAGGTTTATTTGCCGATTGATTTATAAAGAAATGAGGATTGAATGACAAAATTACAACAATTTTTGAGCGCTTTTTTGATAATCGGTCTTTTTTTGCTGACTTATAGCACTTTAACGCGTCCGATTATAACGCCTGATACCGTTTTAAACGATTTTATGCTTTCTGCCCGTCGGGTTTTTATTGAAATGAACCGCTTTCATCAGGCAGCGGCGCAAAAGCAAACACAAAAAACGTTACATATTGTGCGCAAAGGCATTTCTTTGTTTCCCGATCGACTGGATTTACGGTTGGGCGAAATTCATTTTTGTCAAATTATCGGCGATGTGAATTGTATGACACAAGGTATTGCCGAAACGTTGGCGCAGGCGCAAATCAATGATCATCATTGGCAGTGGGGTGCCGATGAGCAACGCGGTAAACGATTTATGTTATCCCGCTTTCAGGCGTTTCAAAAAAACTTATGGCAGGCAAAAGAAGACGCGGCATTTCGAAAAAATGCCGAGCTGATTTTATCTTATTATCCCGATAATGTCATGAATCTGGATAATTTAGGGGTGTATTATTTAGAGAAAAAAGAATATCAGAAAGCCAAAGACTTTTTGGAGCGGGCGCATTTGTTAAGTCCGACGGATAAAGAGGTGTCCGCTCATTTAAAACAACTCAAAAACAAACAACCGAAAGAAGTTCAAAAAAAGAAACGATAAAAAAACGCTTGACTTTTCTGTTTGTTTTTGTGATATAACAGTTATCGAAAGGGGTTTGAAAATGAATTTTGCCATTGCAACAACAGTTTCTCTTATGGGGTGCTGTGTCACATTACCGTTGTTTTTTCGCTACGGTTATGCGTTAAACGTGAGTTTTTTCGTTAAAGGGCTTTTGTTTTTAGTCAGTCTTCTTGTGGCGGCGTTACCTGTGTTTGCCATGCCGGAAATGGCGGGTAATTTCGGTAAATATACGCGTGTTGTGCAATATGCGCTTTATTTTATTTATGTTATGGCAGTTATTTTGCTTGTTTTAACGCTTTTTCGTGATGCGCTTTGGACAATAGGCGCTTTGTTCTTTAAATCAATTCCGTCACCGTTTCATTTGCATTGGTTAAATGTGTTGAATGTTATAACAATCGGTGTGGCTCTTTTATGTGCCGTGAGCGCTTTATATCAGGGAATGAAAGTGCCGCATGTGAAAGAGCAGGTTATTGAATCCTATAAAATTCGGCAAGATAAAACCGTTGTCGTGTTAAGTGACATTCATTTATCGCGCAGTATTTTCTCCGATAAAATCAAGGGACTGGTGGAAAGGGTGAATGCGTTAAATCCCGATATTATTGTTCTGCCGGGTGATACCGTTGATGATGATAAAGTTTATACGCAACCGCTTTTGCAGATTTTAAGTCGTTTAAAAGCCAAAGAAGGCGTTTATTATACAAGCGGCAATCATGAGTTTTACGTGGGTTATCAACACAGTATGAAGCAACTGGAATCGGCAGGCTTTATTAATTTGGATAACGCCAAAATTGAGTTTGATTCCATTTGTTTAAGCGGTGTTCCCGATATTCCGTCGGCAGCGCGGTACGGCGTTTCCGTTAATTGGTCGGCAGTTTGTCAAAACACGGATCAATATCGCATTTTGCTATCGCATCAACCGATTGTGCCGAATGAAACCAACAATGCCGATTTAATTATATCGGGGCATACGCACGGCGGGCAGATTTTCCCGTTCCATATTTTCAGTTGGTATTATAATTCAAAATTATTGGCAGGATTATATCAGCCGAAAATCGGCAAAAATGTGTATGTCTCCCGCGGTTCGGGGCAGTGGGGACCGCAAATGCGCTTTTTGGCGCCCTCGGAAATTACGGTTTTAAAATTAAGGCGGAAATCGGTGGAATAATTGAATATTGTCAGCTTAAAACATACCGTTAAGATATAAATCATCTTCCGAATCATCGGGTTTTGTTGTATGCGCTGTGAAAGAGCGTTTCGCGGATTCTTTTGAAACCGTTTGTTCGGGATTTTTCTTGTTGATATACACAATCAGCAACCAAAGAAGAAAAATATAAAAAAGAGCCATTTTTACCTCCTTTGCTTTTAAAGCTTATCACTTTTTACCTCGATTGGCAAGTGTTTTAACTTAATTATCTTTCTTCATCGGTTAAACTATTGACATAAAGCATATCCGCCGCCGTCCGGATTATGCGTGTGCCGTTTCCACCAGAATACTTTGCCTTCCATAAATTGAGGCGCATATGCCATACAGCCGTTGCGGGGACCGTCTTCAAGCCAAGCATACTTAACCTTGCTCTTAAAATCGGCGACAAGTTTTGACATGGTTGAGCTGGAACAAACGTGCATCTGTCCGTCACTGACGTCAATGACGCAGTTGATACTTTGTCGTGATGCCTGTTTTCTATGCAAAGCAAGGCAGAATCGCTCTGCGCTCCACCAGTCCATTTGAGAGCCGGATAGAACATAACCGCTGGTCCCCCCCTTTATTACTTCGTCTTCGGCTTTTTTGCATACGCTTTTGTAACCATCTTGTCCGGCACCAAAGCCTTTATTGGAATTAAATTCATTTCCTCTTTCGCAGGAATAGCCGAATTCCAAGTAGCAGTAATATCCGGTTCTGCCGTTTATGTTGCAATCATCATTATTTTGGCATTCGCCGGCTGTACACATATTTCTACTTATGTTCCATTTTGTACCGCTTGGACATGCCGCACAGCTTGTGCCGTTCCAGTAGGGTTTTTTGTCCCCAAAAGCCTCATAACAGCTTTTGCAAATATTGCCGTTATTAGTGTCGCAATAGGGCGTATTATTACCACAATGCGTGTTTGTCGTGCATGCCACACAAGTGCCGGAAGTTGCTTTTCCCATTGAAGTATCACAATGCTTACCTTGTGCCGTACAGTCATTTTCCGTGCAAGCACGACATTCATATGTTGTTGTGTCACAAATCGGCGTTGCACCTGTGCAATCGGTCGGCGTGCAATTTTTCTTACATTTCTTGTTTGTTGTATCACAATGAGAATTCGTTTGACAATTCATTGCCCCCTCTGCCGTACAATCATCTTCGCAAACGCCTGATTTATTGTTGCAAACTTGTAAATCGGCACATTCTTTACTGCTTTGACAATTCGGTACGCATTTTTGATCTTCCGAATCACAATGAGAACCGTTTTTGCATTCCATTGCCCCCTCTGCCGTACAATCCTCTTCGCAAACGCCTGATATACTGTTACAAACTTGTAAATCAGGACATTCTTCACTGCTTGGGCAATCGGGTTCACATTTTAAAGTGTTCGAATCGCAATGGGTATCGGTTTCACAGCCTGACGGATGTTCAACGCATGAATCATAACAAATACCGTCTTCACAAGCTCTGCTCTCCGTGCAATCGGCGCTTGTGTCGCAATTTTCACACACGCCGCTTTGACAATTATTGCTGGCACATTGAGGATTCTCTGTACAATTTCCGCAAGTGTTATTGCTTAAACACCCTTTTCCGCCCGAACAATCGACACCTGTTCTACATTCCACACAACTGCCGGTTAAACAGTGTTTTCCCTCACAATCTGGTTCACCGTTGCAGGGCAGGCATTGATTGTCTATGCACGCTAAACCGTTGTCGCAATTTCCCATATTTTTGCATTCTTTGCAAATGCCGTCTACACAAAAACCGTTATTACATGCGCCTTTTGTGCAATCAGCGGTACATGTTCCCTCTTGTTGATCACAAACTTCAAACTCTCCGCAATCATTGCTTTCTTTGCATTGTATGCAAATATGATTTTGACAATAGCCGCCGTTGCAATCGCTCTCATCTTCGCACCATCCCGCCGGCAGATTCCCTGTCATATTTTGCGCCGTAAAAGAAACACTCAGGCTGTTTTCATCTTTATTGCAAAGATTCGTATCCGAGTCATAATCGTTACTGTTAACGGTTAATGCTGTTTTTCCGTCTATGCCGTTTAATAATGTCGCAAGCGGTTTGCATATGCCTTGCGGAATACCAAACACCGTAATGTAATATCCTTCTTCTGCTTCTTCGGAATTTTCCGAATCAATGTTCCAATCGGTAAAACCGAAATCGGTGGGATAATCATTGAAATTAAGTGTTTTTTTATCATCATAAGGCGAACCGAGCATTAATTCTTCCGCGCCTTGCGCAATTTTTATTTGTGCATCGGTACGCATCATATTTATTTCATGCGCAATCTGATTGGCTTGATAATAGTTCATCGCATATCGAAACCCGATAATTCCGCCAATGGACAGAATGGCAATAATTGCCAATACCCCCAGCATTTCAACCATACTCCGCCCGCTTTGTGATTCGGTTTTACGCATTTTATCCTGCCGAACTGGCATTTTTTGAGCTTCCGATTCTCGACGCTTGTTTTGCGCTTCATTCCCCTGCATTTCTGCTTGTTTTGACTGATGTTTTCTTGAATATTTCATCATTTTTTGACTCCCGTTGTTGATAAAAACAGTATAAATTAAACGTACCTTTAATGCAA
>CANQKV010000041.1 GCA_947624545.1 uncultured Alphaproteobacteria bacterium
TCTTGAAAATGAAGAAAACATGTTAAATTAAACGTACGTTTTTTGCAACACTTTTTTTTGGATTTTCATATAAAAAATTTTTTTTGACGTTATTTTATTTATTTTCAATAACTTGTTTAATGACTTACTTTTAAAATATTTAAGTTTAAGCACATCAAAAAAAGTGCACCAACTAGACCTACGTTTAATGTATACTTATGAGGAAAGCTAAACTTCAATAACCATGAAAGGAGTAAAAAAATGGCAAGCTTTGAACAACATTTCTTAGATACGGCAGAATCCATTGGTAACGCCTTCGGAGGTATATTCAGCGGTTCACAAGACGGTGTCGGAGAAAAAACGTGCGGTATTATATTGAGTTTCTTAGGTGTTTCCGAAGAAACCGTAAAGAATCTCGATTTAACGGAACCTATCAATCTATCCGATTGGCGTGTTCCGGAAAGCGCTTATTATTCCAACAATATTTCAAAAGAAAATTTAATTGTTCCGCGGACTGATTCTTCAACTTTTTTAGATACTCTTTTCAATATGACGAATAAAGAAACATCTTCACCGAGCCGAAATAATATTTATCATAATATTTACGGCGGAACAGATAAATTCGGCAATAAAATTCCGGGGCTTTTAAATGGTCTTAAAAAGTTTAAAGATATGGATAAAGAAACACAAAAATCTGTTTTAGAAAAGCTTGATGCCATGATGGAAAAAGCTTCCAAAGAAGATGACGGCTCTCAAAAATGGTTGCGTGCTGCTTATATTTTATCCGTTCACATGGAATTACCGAATATGAAATCCATTCAAGATTTTCATACCGAAGGAAAAGGATTTAATGATTCCGAGGCAAATGACGGAGCTGCATTATTATTTTCAAGTACATCCGTATTACCGCGAACAAACCAAGGTGCCATGCGTAAAGCCGTATTTGATTCACTGGCAAAAGCAAAGGGGGCATTAGAAGCAGAGAATAACAATAATCAACCGAGTCCTGCGCCACAACCAAATAATCAGGATATTTCTACCTATTACCAATTCTTAAAAGTCGGTACCGAAATCCAACAAGTTACAGAACCGGATCATTCAGATGATTTATATCCGATAATTGATGACAATGTTCACACAGAAGTCAACAGTTATGAAGAAGAAGATTATCGTGATAATGATATTCATCATGACATTCATCCTCAAGATTATCTGGTCAGCGAGGTAACACCTGATACAGATGAAAATAAAAACCAAGCTAATAAAATGCGCTTCGATGAGGCGGAAAATATTACTGCCGAAATTGAAGAAGATCCGAATACCCAAATAACAACTATCGGTAATAACGGTCGTGATGAATAACAGGAGGATATAATGGTTGATACATCTCAAACTCAAAAAAACGCATTACAGCAATTAAATGATTTTTTCTATTGGCAAAATATTGTTTTGCTCAATGCTAATCAAAACGGTTATCAATGGGTTATTGAAAATAACCAATCTCGTTTTATTAACCGCCGTACTCGGCAAGCTTTAACTTTGGAAGAAGGGGTTCAACAGGGTATTTTGCCCCCAATGGCACTGAATCAAGTTGCCATTCCCAGGGACATTTCACCGAATGATCCTATTGCTCAACAGGTTAATATGCAACAACGGCAAATCGCTCGTCAAGTGATGCAACAGGAAGCAAATGCCGTTGCCAAAGTTCATTATATGAAGACAATTTTTAATAAAACAATGCCCGAATATACATATTCGAATGATGCTTCTTATTTAGAAAATGCTTCGGGTGAACGCATTCAATGGAATCAGGCGGTCGAACAAGGAATTATCGGAAAAGAATTGCAAAATCTTCCGAATGTTATTGCAAGTTTACCCTGTTATAAAAACAAAGAAACGCTTTCTAAAAACATGATTGATTCGTTTGCCAAAAAAGGGGTAGAAACGGCTGTCAACTATTATAATGATACCTATGATTATACCAAAGAAATAGCAACAATCGGTAAGACGCTCGAAAAACTTGATCAAAATTTTATCTCTCATCACACACAAAACGGCACATACCATATTACCTCAGAGGATATTGCCAATGCTTCTGTTTCTGATGAAATGAAAAATCAATTAAAAGATCGGTTAAAACATGTTGTTACACCTAAAATAACTTTATCAAAAACAGAAGTTAAAGATATTAACAATCGGACTCGTCCTTTAAATGATATTGAAATAAGTCGACCGAATCCGCGTCCCCATTCCCATGAAACCGTTTTTGTTCATCAATATTCAGAAGCGGATATGGCTCATGCACAAGCTCGGTTGGCAGGATATGTTAAAAGAAAGCTGATTACGCAAAAGCAATTGGATACAATCATTCAAAATATGCAACAACTTGAAAAAGAAGGCAAGTTACCCGGTGGAGCCACCAAGGACGGTAAACCTTGTTCCAATAGTAAAATATATGCCTATAAAATGCTTCAAGCCAGAGAGTTATATCATCCCAAAGAAATTGTATATCAGATAGAAGAAGGAAAACGCACCAAAAAATCTCTTGGTTCGGCACAAGAAATTATGAAAGGTGATTTTCGACAATCTATTCGCATTTTAGGAAACGGCGAATTGAACGAAAAAGACAAAAATGCGATTGCCGAAAATATTAAAGGCGTTGAAAATGCTGTTTCTTCAAAAGGGTATGCCATTGCAGGCGTTCGGGTTTATCGTAAATATTCATATAACACGAAAAAACTGCCCGGATACGAAGAAAAAACCATTACGGTTGAGCGTGATGAAACTAAAGAACAAACTTTATCCGATCAGCCGCAAGACCAATCAGCAGAAAAATCGGCGGAGCGAGAAAAAGAATTATCGCCGAAACAGATTCAGCAAAATCAACCGACATCGGTTTTGTCAAACAATGCGCAACCTGTTCCGGAAGAAAATGCTTTGCCGAATGAAAGACCGCAAGCCGAAAACGCTTAAACGGCATTTAAGCTTAAAGAAACATAAAATCCGCTTTGAAAAAAGCGGATTTTATTTATTTTTTGCTTTAAAACTTCTTAAATTTATCATTTTTCCGCCTCTCTCATCAAGGCGATTTTTTTGAATATGCAAGAAAAATTGCACCAATTAAACGTACGTTTTTCGCAACACTTTTTTTGCATAATAAAACACAAAAATGCCGATTATTTTACCGTGTATGCTGATTTGGAGCTTCTTTTGTGGGCGCTTTTGCCGGCACAATCATTTTCGGTGAAGCGCTTTGTTTCATTTCGGGAGCAGTTTTCGATTGGGATAAATGCCGATTACTTCCCCAAGCCCCCATACCCGAAAGCGCCAAAACAAGTGCCGCTGCAATGCCGATATTTGTTTTTAAGCGTTTTTGATAATGTATCGCCATATTTTGTTGTTTCCGTTGAGCATTTTCATAAGCTTCGATAACGGATTTACCGCTTAAACGCGCCTGATGATAAGCAGACATAAAAAGTTTATAATTTTCAAACCCTTTTTTGGATAAATCCAATGAAAACTCGGGTGCAATCAGCGATAATTCATATTCCGATAAAAACGCGGAACACGGAACCTTTTTTTCTCGATCAAATGTAAATACCAGTTGCATATCATTTAATTTCTTCGCACTTGCCCACTGATATAATTGTTCGATACGTTCGGAGGAAATGCCCAATAAATCGCCGAAAGCATAATAAGCGCTTTTCGGTAACAAAACAGAGGTATTTATTTCATCGGGTCTTGAAGTTTCGGTCATGGTTTCTCCGTTGCAAATTAATGAAAAAGTAGCATAAAAATTATTTTTTGTCAAGATGAATCATCTCTTGCCGTCATCATTTTAAAAACAGATTGACAAAATCAGTAATCGGTTAAAAGAAAGGCTTTCGGTTAACGTGTATACGTGTTCGGAAGAATATTTTTACCTCTCACTTTGCATAATTGTTTATCGGCAGGATAAAACAAACCGTCTTTATCGGGAATTGAGAGCCAATTAAAATGTTTTTCGCTTCTGTAAGCCTTTTCCACATCAAACGAGATAATCGGCTGAAACACACAATTATTTTCAACCCGAGCGGCAGGCGTAAAATATTTTAATTTGGCAAAATCTTTGGAATAAAAATCAATTATTTTATCATTTCCCGCCGTAAAAGCCGAGGTTGAGAAAAAAGTGATAACTTTTTCAAGTTTCGGCATTAAAAGCTGTAACAGCTGCATGGGAATATGCTGCGGGGCAATCAGTGTATCGGGTAAAACAACTTGCCAGTTTGTTTTTTCGCGCGGATGCGGTTTTAAAACAACACTCCCCTTTTCGTAATTCGATAAAATACGCCGATAAAGTTCCTGTTTTTCTTCTTCCGTACAAATATGATCTTCGCTTAACGGCTGCGTGATTAAAAAGTTTTTGCGATTTTTTAAATCTTGAATAACCCGCTGTTCTACTTTATAAATTTGCATTAAACGACGCTTATTTTCATCAGATAAATTTTGAAACAAGGCTTTTAAATCCATATATTCGATTTTGGGATGTTGAAAATCTTTTCCGCCTTTATAGGGAATGCCGTAAAGCTTTGGAAAACGCTTCACATAATTCGGAAAGTCAACTTCATCGCGCAACCCGTCGGAAACAGGATAAAAACAAGAATCATGAATAAGCGGCGCGGCAACGGTTAAAGAGGCATCACCGTAAGCGGGCAAGATTTGTTTGTTTAAAAGCGAATTGACCTGATGAAATAACCGATTTTGTTCAATTTTTAAAGCCCTTTTGTCGGCAGGCAATTCAAAACAGATTTTATGCTTTAAATCGGTAAAAGCGCAAGACGGTCCCAACACAAACAACGTTTCATCAATCTGTTGCGGAAAACGCAAGAGATATAACAATAAAGTATATGTGGAATTTGCAATAAAAACTTGTTTCACTTACTGCCCTTTATGTTTTTTAAGTTTTTTGTTGCCGTTATGTTTTTAAGATAGATTGAATTATATACTCAAAAGTTTTTCTTGTCAACATTTTTGTTGAAAAAACTTAAAAAGACAAATAAAATTCAATTTTCATTAAGAAAATTCTTAATTTTTCAAAAACTTAAATCATTCACATAAGGCAAAGTTATTGCTATACTGAAATAAATTCCACCATTTATCCACCCGTCCTGTATCGAGACCCACGCCGTATGCGGGACAACCGTCATCATACCATTCTTGCAACCAGAAGTAATGATTGCCTAATGTAGCATGCAATGTCAGAACCGTGTTCGATATATTATTTGGATTGTAATCTGTATTTCCGACTTTTGTTTGATGGCAATAACCGTCAGATCCCGGCGTTATCGAATCAGCACAATTCAAATCAGTTATCTTTACCAATTCTTTTTTATTAGCCTGACAGAAATTTTTAGCACTCCACCAACTCATATCGCTCTTTTTTGAAATAAAATCAGTTCCTTCTATCACGATGACATCTTTATCTTTATCAATACAACGTCCCGGATAATCGGCTTGTTTACTACAATCGCTTGTATTGTCAAAATGGCAATAGTAATGGTTATGACCGTTTTTATTGCAATCGGCATTTGTTTGACAAGAGGTAGCAACACATTCTTTAAATTCATCATTCCATTCTTCTCCCTCTTCACACGCCACACATTCACCTGTGGAAATTTTGCAATGTTCGTTTTGCGTTATATCGCACTGCGAATCATTCTGACAGTGTTCGCATTGAGTGCTTGTCGGATTGCAATATGGTGTCGGATTTTCACAATCATCATTATCCGTGCATTCCACGCACTTTTCACCGTTCCAAACGCCGCTTTCGCAGGTTTTACACGTATTATCTTTACAATATTGAGATTTTTCCTCACATCCTTTTTCTTGCGTACATTCCACACACATATGATTAAAGCAAACAGGCAATTCTGGGGGACAATTTGTATCATCATCGCATTTAATGGCATTCGAATCCGAATCGGCACCGAAAATAACCCTTAATGTATTAGGTTCCTCATTACAAGCGCCTTTCTCTCCCTCTGTCACAGCGTCAACCGATTTTTCATTTATATAAAACGCAATTTCATTATCCATTTTATCAATTAAGTTTGCCAATGGTCTGCAAACGCCCTCGGGAATGTTTTGCATTTCAATATAATAAGCATTTGCAGCGGTACAAAAGGCACGGTCAGGCGTTGCCTCTTCATTTTCCATATAAACACAATCAAAATCGGTTTCATAGTTATTAAAATTTATATTTCCGTCATCATACGGATTACCAAGCACCAATTCTTCCACGCCTTGTGCAATTTTTACCTGCGCATCGGTACGCATCATATTCATTTCATGTGCAATTTGATTCGCCTGATAATAATTCATGGCATATTTATAACCTGTTATCCCGCCAATACTTAATACGCCGATAATTGCCAACACCCCGAGCATTTCCACCATTGAACGCCCGCTTTGGGATTGTGTTTCAAGTTGCTTTAACTGTTTGCTTCTTTTTTGTGTTTTCATGAGCTTTCCTCCCGTTGTTCCGTATATAAATTGTATAAATTAAACGTACCTTTAATGCAACGCGAATTCAGAGCATTTTCAAGAGCTTAAAAGAACAAAAAAGAGAACGAAAAAATGATAATTAAATCAATAACTTTTGCTTAAAATAAATTTTTTTTGCAAAAAAACAAAAAAAAGTGTTGCAAAAAACGTACGTTTAATTGGTGCAATTTTTCGCGCATATTCAAAAAAAATCGCCTTGATGAGAGGCGAGCGGAAGTTGGAAACTACTCATGTGAAATAGTGCAGTATATTGACCAAAAGGCTTATTTCACCGCCTTCCTGTCGTTCGATTCTTTATCTTGTCTATAAAAACAAGGCTAAAATCTATCCTTTTTCAAGGATACAGGTAAAGAGGTTGTTAAGCCTCGGGGCACATATCACTTGCCTTGCTTTAAAGTATAAAGACACTCAAAATCAATCATAAAAACCAATAAATAATTTATCATCAAATAAAAATAAGAGAAAATATCATTTTTGCCGACAGAAAAAATATCCGTCAATTTTTGCCCTGTTTTTAAATACTTTATCCACAAAAAATATGCTCTTTTCTTAATCTTTCCAAAAAAAGGCTTGACGGAATAAAAAAGAAAACGTAAACTTTAAAAAAACAAAACGGGGTTCTTATGGCGCAATCACTTTTGCATAAACAAAAAGCTTCTTCGCAATACGGCGACTTATTAAAAAGCATTCGTAAATGTGTACCCTTAAAAATATCGGTCGAAGAAAAAATCAATTTGATTTTACGAAAAATTATTAAAGAACTGGGGGTTGATGTCTGCTCGTGCTATTTAATTCGCCCCGGTGACGTATTGGAACTTTATGCCACAATCGGGCTTAATCCGAAAGCCGTCCACGAAACTTTTTTGCGCTTGGGAGAAGGATTAATCGGCGAAATTGCTTTAAAACAAAAACCGCAAGCCTTTGAAAACGCTCTGGAACACGCCAGTTTTTCCTACAAACCCGAAACCGATGAACAACAATTTAAATCGTTGGCGGGCGCACCTATTTTTTATGAAAACGTGTTACTCGGCGTTATCAGTATTCAAACGAAACAACCGTTTGTTTATCCGCCCGAATTATTGAACGTATTACAAATTATTGCTCTTGTAATGGCGGATATTCTTTATTCATCGGTTGCAAGCAGTGCCGAAAAGAAAATATCAACGGGGCATCAGCATAAAAAAATTGAAGCAACCCGTTTAATTCCGGGCATTGCACTCGGAAACGCCTATATTCATCGGCGCGCGGTTTTAAATACCGTTTTGGCAGATGATGTTCATAAAGAAATCAAAAAACTCGATGCGGCTTTAAAAACGGCGGAAGATGAAATCAACCATTTGATTATGAAGCCCGATACGAAATCGGAACAATCCGACATTTTGGAAACATATTTAATGTTTGTGCATGATAAAGGCTGGCTTCAACAAATGAAACAGGAAATTGAAAACGGTTTAACCGCCGAAGCTGCCGTTTTAAAAGTATGCTCCGACCTGGTGCGTCGAATGGAATTAACAAAAGACGCTTATATTAAAGAAAGAATCCATGATTTTCGCGATTTAACCAGTCGTATTATTCGTCTTTTGCACGGCAAACAGCTTATTTCAACAAAAAAACTGTCGCGAAATGCCATTTTAATTGCCGAAAGTTTAGGTCCCGCCGAATTATTGGATTACGATCTTTCACGCATTAAAGGTATTGTGTTGGAAGAAGGCTCGCAAACAATGCACGTTGTCATTGTGGCACGCTCCTATAATATTCCCGTTTTGTCGGGCATTAAAGATATATCCGCTCTTGTATTAAATAACGATGTGTTGGCGCTTGATGCCGATCGCGGCTTTTTATACATTAATCCTGCCGATGAAGTGTTAGATGAGTTTGAATCTCGCTTAAAAGAGCAAAAACGATTACAATCGCGTTTAACGCAAATGGGTTCGTTGCCTGCCGTTACTCAAGACGGATTCGTTGTTTCACTGAACATTAACGCCGGTTTGGAAACCGATTTAATGAACGTTCGCGGTATTACATATGACGGTATCGGTCTGTTTCGAACGGAATTACCGTTTATGTCAAGTGAAAAATTGCCCGATGTGGAAGCACAAACAGCCATTTATCGGCGTGTTCTGGGTGAAATGAAGGAAAAACCGGTTGTTTTTCGCTCGTTGGATATCGGCTCCGATAAAATCTTGCCTTATTTTGAAAACAGAAATGAAAAAAATCCGGCGATGGGGTGGCGTTCCATTCGAGTGACTTTGGATCGACGTGCTATTTTGCGAAAACAACTGCGCGCTTTCATTCATGCCTGCGCCGGCAAAACGTTATGGGTTATGTTTCCTATGATTTCTACGGTTGCCGAATTTACGGAAGCTAGAAAAACGCTCGAATTGGAATTGCAACACGAACGGGAACGCAATCAAGTTATGCCCAAAGAAATTAAAGTGGGAACCATGCTGGAAGTGCCATCTTTGCTCTTTCAATTAGAAGAATTGGTCAAATATGTCGATTTTGTTTCCGTCGGAACAAACGATTTAACACAGTTTTTGTTTGCAACTGACAGAAGCAATCCCATTATCTGGTCACGGTATGATACCTTGTCGCCGCCGTTTTTACGCATGATGCAATTTGTGCAACAAACTTGCGAAAAAGCAGGTGTTGAATGCTCCGTTTGCGGTGAAATGGCTTCACATCCGTTGGAAGTGGTAGCGTTAATCGGATTAGGCTTTAAAAAACTTTCCATGAATCCGGCAGCGCTCGGTCGAATTAAAGCGGTTGTTCGCTCTATGAATCAAGAAAAAGTACACGAATTTTTATCGCGTTATCTTTCCGATACAACCGCCTCGTTAAGATCGTTATTGCAAGCGTATGTAAACGATCATGATATTTTTGTTTAAAAAAGGAATAAAAATGAAAATTAAAGCAATTATTTTGGCAGCAGGTATGGGAACACGAATGGGGACACCCTGCCCGAAAGTAATGAATTGTATTTGTAATCGTCCGATGATTAACTTATTGTTGGATACCGTTGAAAAAGCGGGCATTCATGACATTACGGTTGTTATCGGTCCCGAAATGGACGATGTGAAAGAAGCCGTTAAACCTTACAAAACGGTTCTGCAACAGCATCGTTTGGGAACGGCACATGCCGTATTGGCTGCCGAACAGGAAATTCAACCTTTCGACGGGTGCGCCTTAATTCTTTTCGGCGATCAGCCTTTATTTCAGCCGCAAACCATTCATCAGATTGTTGAAAAATGCCAATCGGGTGCCGATATTGTCGTTGTCGGCTTTATTCCCGAAGACGCCAGACGATACGGACGGCTTATTATGGGCGAAAACGGCTTGGACGCCATTGTGGAATATAAAGACGCAACCGATGCGCAACGCTTGATTAAACTGTGCAATTCAGGCGTGATGTGCGTTAACGGAAAGCACTTACTGACGCTTTTAAAGCGCATTAAAAATGACAATGCCGCGCAGGAATATTATTTAACGGATATTGTCGCGTTAGCGAAAGCGGAAGGATTACGGCGTGATATTGTTATCGGTGATGCCAATGAACTGCATGGCATTAACACGCCGGAAGAATTGGAACTGGCTGAGGAAATCTTTAAGAAAAGAATGGGGAAACAATGATTCGCTTAACTTTAATTTTTTTGCTGATTACTTTTATATGTCTGCTCGGTGCCTTTTTTGCTACGCCCGACTTTACCATGCCGTGCAGCAATGATTTGTTAATATGCTTGGAAAAGGCTTATTCTTTACCTCTTTTGGAACGTTTATGGGAAGGCATTAAATGTGTTTGCTCAAACGTATGGTGCGTATTCAGTCAATTTAAAGGTCTTTTATGAGTATATTTTTATTAGCTGATGTCGGCGGAACAAATGTTCGTTTTGCGCTTTATCAAAAAGAAGAAGTTGTCGCCGCTTCAACCTTTAAAATCAGGCATTTCGATTCGTTTGAAAGTGCCGTTCGTTCTTTTTTGGCGCAAACAAACAGTTCTGTTGACGGATTTATTATCGGTGCGGCAGGCATTAAGAAAAATAATGCCATTCAATTAACCAATTATCGTTGGAATATTGATGCGTTGCTTTTAAAAACAACCTTTCGCTTAAAAGAAGTTATTCTGGTCAATGACTTTTCTTTGCAAGGATTGGGATTAATCGATTGCGAAGTTGCCGATTACATATCACTCGGCGGCACAACCGTTTCACCGAACGGCACACGGGCGGTTATCGGTGCCGGCACAGGTCTGGGCGTGTGCTTTTTGGTTCAAGAAAAAGGAAATGTCTGGCGGGTTTTCGAATCGGAAGGCGGTCACACCTTAATCGGCAGCATTTCAAAAGGGATGAGCGTTCTCAATCAGGCTTTATCCGAAAAAATCGGTTATGTTTCATTTGAGCGCATTCTGTCGGGACCGGGCTTGTTATCACTTTATCGCTTGTTAAAAGAAAAAGGGCAGAATTGGATTGATGAAACTTTAAAGGAAGAATTGCAGTCTATGCAAACCGCTTTTTCGTTTGCGCTTCAAAATCAAGTCACGGCAAAAGAATTTACCGTAACGGAACCGACGGATATTACCGATTTGGCTCAACAAGGGCATCAAACCGCTCTGCTCTGTTGGTGGCTGTTTTTAAAATATCTTGCCGTTTTTTGCTCCGATATGGCGGTTACTTTAAAAACAACGGGCGGTGTGTATTTGGTCGGCAATTTATTAAATCATTCTTTTGCCCGAAAACTGATTGAACGGTTTCCGTTTCGGGAAACTTTTGAGAAAAAAGGCGTTTTAAGCTCTTATTTAAAGCAAATTCCCGTTTGTTTAACGGTTAAAAAAGATATTCCGCTGGCGGGTTTAAAATATATAGCTCATCATTTAAATAACTGGTAACAAAAAAAACCGTTTTAAAACGGCTTTTTAAATGGCGGGAGTGAAGGGGCTCGAACCCTCGACCTTCTGCGTGACAGGCAGACGCTCTAACCAGCTGAGCTACACCCCCAAAAGGGTTTTTAACTGGTGGATGTGGCAAGACTCGAACTTGCGACCCTTACGATGTCAACGTAATACTCTAACCACCTGAGCTACACATCCACGAA
>CANQKV010000042.1 GCA_947624545.1 uncultured Alphaproteobacteria bacterium
CAAATCGGACAACAATATTTTCACTGTTGGAAACATATCGGTCACGGGGCTTTAACGTTGGAAGAAGCTTTAATGCACTCCTGCGATGTTTATTTTTATCAGCTGGCGCAGGAAATCGGTGCCGATAAAATACTTTCGGTTGCCCGTCGATTGGGTTTCGGGGAAAAAATAAATATCCGCTTATCGGGAGAAAAAGAGGGATTACTGCCTTCCAAAGAGTGGAAACGGCAGACACAAAAAGAAAATTGGCGAATCGGTGATACCTTGAATTTAAGTATCGGGCAGGGATATTTAAATGTCACACCGTTACAGTTGGTTTATGCCGTAGCCGTGATTGCCAACGGCGGATACAGATTTGATCCGCGGTTGTTAATTGCGGAAGGATCGGATCTTATCCCGCTGAAACAACCTTTATTTAAAAAAGAGCATTTGGATTTGGTGCGTTCGGGCATGAATATGGTCGTCAATCGCATGGGCGGTACGGGTTATAAAGCGCGGTTTGATTTAAACGGACAAAAAATGGCGGGTAAAACGGCAAGTACGCAGGTGCGACGTATTACCATGAAAGAACGAAAAAGTGGTGTGATTTCGCAAGACAGATTACCGTGGAAATATCGTGATCATGCCATGTTTGCCGCATTTGCACCGACGGATAATCCGCGTTTTGCCGTGATTGCAGTCGTGGAACACGGGGGCGGCGGAGCTAAAAAAGCGGCACCGATTGCCTCGGCGGTTTTGCAGGAAACACTCCGATTATATCCCGCCGATTCGTATAATCAAAAAAATGAAGAAGCTTTTATATCGGCTTTGGTACGACAAGGAAGGGCGGTAAAATAAAATGTCTTTTTTCAAAGAACGCAACTGTTATTTAAAAAATTACAATCTGTCTTTAACGGATAAGATGAAGAAATTTAATTATCGATACGCTGCTTTGATATGTCTGGTTGTGTTTATCGGTATCGGTATTTTATATTCTGCCGGAAACGGTCATTTTTCCCCGTGGGCTGACAAGCAATTTATGCGTTTTTTATTGAGTTTCGTTCTTTTTTATCTTGTTTCTTTAATTAATTTGCGCTTTTGGATGAAATACGCCTATTGGATTTATGCCGGCGGTATTTTGCTTTTAATCGGTGTTTCTCTTTTCGGACATGTCGGTATGGGGGCGCAGCGATGGTTAAATTTGGGCATTATAAACGTACAACCGTCGGAAGTGATGAAAATTGCTCTTGTGATTGTGTTGGCGCGCTATTTTCATGGGTCGTCTCCTGCGGATATTCGCTCGTGGCAACACCTTGCACCGCCTTTGTTATTGATGCTGTGGCCCGTTTTGTTTATTATCGCACAGCCCGATTTGGGAACGGCGCTGATGTTGGTTTTTGTAACGGGTGCTTTGTTGTTTGTTGTGGGTGTTCAACTGTGGAAGTTTTTATTGGTGTTTGTATTGGGCGGTATTTCAATGCCGATTCTGTGGTTTTTTATGCATGATTATCAAAAACAACGGGTATTAACGTTTTTAAATCCCGAAAGTGATCCGCTCGGAACGGGTTATCATATTATTCAATCTAAAATTACGTTGGGTTCGGGCGGCTTATTCGGTAAAGGTTTTATGGAAAGCACGCAAAGTCGATTAAGTTTCTTACCTGAAAAGCAAACGGATTTTATCTTTACCTTGTTTTCGGAAGAATTCGGGTTTTTAGGCTCCTGCACACTGATTGCTCTGTTTTTCGGCATTATTGTTTACGGATTTTTGATTGCTTCAAGAAGTCATAACTTTTTCGGTAAATTGCTGGCGATAGGGTTAACGGTTAATTTTGCCTTGTATGTGTTTATTAATATCGGAATGGTTTCGGGATTATTGCCGGTGGTCGGTGTGCCGCTTCCCTTGATTTCTTACGGCGGAACGGCTATGTTAACATTATTTATCGGATTCGGATTAATTGAGGCGGTTGATATTAATCGAGAAATGGTTATCGGACGATCGGGATCCATTGATGACGAATTGGGGAAAAGATGAGCGATTTGGAGAGTTCTTTAAATACGGCGTTTGATGCTTATAACAATCACTGTTTCGATATGGCGGAAGAACTGGCGCGTGACGTTTTAACTGTTTCACCGACAAACGGTGATGCGCTTTATTTGCTCGGGCTTATTGCATATCGGGCAGGTGCTTTGGAACCCGCCGAAAAATTATTGTATGATGCGGTAAAATTATATCCGAAGCAAGAAAATTATGCGTTGGCGTTGGCAAGTGTTTTGCAAAAAGAGGGACGATTGGACGAAGCGCTCTCTTTTTATTCGAAATATCCGCAAAATGCCGCCGCCGTTGCACAAGAAGGATATATTTATTTGCAAAAAGGACAAAATGATTTTGCATTCAGTGCTTTTCAAAAAGCCATAACGCTGGATCAATCCTGTTTAACGGCATTAATCGGGCAGGCGTTGATATTCAGAAAAGAAGGGCGTCATTCGGAAGCGTTGAACATATTGGAAAAAGCATATCAGGTCGGAAACAGCGCCGAATTGGATTATCAATTCAGTGTTCAAAATCGCTTGTGCCAAAATGAGAAAAAAGCGCTTCAATATATCGAGTCGGCTTTAACAAAGGAACAACCGGCGGCGTTTTATAACGAAAAAGGGCTGATCCTTGAAAAATTAAATGATTGGGCGGGAGCGCAAAAAGCCTATGAAACCGCCGTTCAGGTCAATCAATATGCGCCGGACAGCTTTGCCAACTTGGGAAATCTTTGGTTGAAACAAAAAGAGTTTCGCGTGGCGGAAGATTATTATAAAAAAGCGTTGGCACTTGATGAAACTTTCTTAAACGCACATCACAATTTGGCGGTTGCTCTGTGCGCGCAAGGCAGAAAAGCCGAAGGATTGGAACATTATCGCGAAGCACTGTTAATTGATAAAACGCACATTCCTTCTTTGTATAATTTGGCAATGTTGCTTGAAGAAACAGGCGATTTTGAAGAAGCTGCCGGATTATATTTTAATATTTTAGCCTTAAAAGCACAGCCGCCTGCCGTTGAATTTCGCATTGAATCAACATTAGCGGCATTGTACGAGCAGGGAAAAGAGGCGCAAAAAGAAGCAGTTCGCTTTGCCAAAGGGTGGGTAAAGCACTTTCCGAACAGTATTGTTGCCAAGCATACGTTGAATGCTTTAACGCATGAAGCGGAAGATGAGACGAGTGCTTTTGCTTATGCCAAAACTTTGTATGAAGCGTTTGCCGATACCTATGATGAAAAAATGAAAGATTTAAAAGCCGCCGCTTTAAATGAAACGCTTCATTATTTAAATGCGGTGCCTTTAAAAAATTTGGGAACCGTTTTGGATTTGGGATGCGGAACGGGGCTGCTCGGTGCAGGACTTTCAAAGCCGTTTGAAAAACTCATCGGGGTTGATCTTTCAAAAGAAATGCTGAAAAAAGCCGAACAAAAAAATATTTATTCTCGGTTAATCGAAAAAGAGGTTTCGGCGTTTTTAAAAACAGATACGCATCACTATCACTTTATTATCGCCATTGAATTATCGGGGTATTTGCCGTCATTGGAAAGCTTTATTTCTTTGGTACGGGAACGAACGGCACCGAACGGTTTGTTTGTTTTCAGTATTGAAAACGGCACAACCGCAAAGGGCGAACTTTCAGCACAAGGGCGTTATTTATATGCGCCGAAAACCGTTGAAAAACTGATGAGAGAAAACAAGTTTCAAGTGACGGAAACAAAAGAAATCGCATTACGGAAAGAAGGCTTCGGCGACTCATATGCGGCGGGAACGCTTTTTATGGCACGCGCCGTTTAAAACAAGAATTCGGCAATATATCCGCCGATGAGAGCGCAAACAAATAAAATTCCGCCGATTTTAAGCAATTCTTTTATGTCGGGTTTGAGTTTGTAAAGCACAATCAAGCCGACACCGCCGCCGGACAGTAATCCGGCAATTAAAGGGCTGACGGAAAGAATGCCTTGAATATAAAGTTGTGTTAAGGCAATCGAAACACCGCAGTCAGGAATGAGTCCGAGAAGCGCGGCAATAAAAACGGCACTTGTTTCATGAACGGCAAACAGTTTTGAAAGTTGTGTCAAAGGAATAAAATGCAAAACGGTATTCAAAAGAAAACAAATGCCGAAAACAAAAACGGTTAATTGAAGTGTGTGAATCAGCGCCGATTTAAAAACGGTGTTTTTTCCGCAATGACAGTTTGCCTGATGACATAATTCTTTAAAAACAAGTGTCTGTTTTTGTTCCCGATGGTAAAAATCAATCAAAAAGCCGATAAAAACGGCAAAAATAATTTTGAAAGCAATAATTTGAAAAATAATTTTTCCTTGAACGCCCTGCGAAATCATTAAAGGAAGCATTTCATCGGAAGAAGCCAGATAAACGGCAATGAGTGTTCCGAAAGTAATCACGCGCGTTAAATAAAAATTAGCAGCAACGGCAGCAAAACCGCAACCGCTCATAATGCCGGCAAAAGCGCCCCAAAACGGACCGAAACGATTTGTTTTTTGAATGATTTTCCGTAATTTTGAGTGTGTTTTGTGTTCCAAATATTCCAATAATAAATAGGTCAGGAAAAAATAAGGGATTAAATAAATAATATCTTCCGCCGTTTGAAGCGTAACGGAAATAATAACGTGAAAAGCCGAAAGCGCAAAATCCATATTTTTTTTTAACCTTTATGAAAAGCTGTGTTTCAAGTTAGTCTGAAAAATGTAAAATTGCAAGTGTTTTCTACAATGTCATGTCACTTTTTAAAAAGGATAAAACCCGCTTATCGACAATAACATCATCGGCATAAAGATTTTGTGTTAAGTGCATATCTTTTAATTTCCGCGTGCGACTTAATGCCACATATAATTGTCCGGAAGCAAAAGCGCCGCGGTGCATATCGATAATCACTTTATCCAGTGTTTTCCCTTGCGCTTTGTGAATGGTTAAAGCATAGCCGAGCTGCAACGGAAACTGCGTAAACGTGCCGCTGACGGATTCGATGACTTCATCGGTTTGCGCATTATAATCATAAACGTAACTTTCCCACGTTTCGGGCTTGACCGAAACGAGTTTATTTTCTTGAATAAGCTTAACCCATATTAAATTTTCTTCTGCCCGAATAACAATGCCGGTAGAACCGTTAATCCAGTGCGGCGGATTGTTTTTGTTAAATAAAACCAAAGCCCCTTCTTTTAACACAAGATGACGCGGTGCCGGTGTTTCTGCCGATTTTTCAAACGACCCGCTTGAAATTGCCTCATATGTTTGTTCCGCACCGGAAAGGGCGGATAAGCGGGTTTGATTGATTTCTTCGGCGCGTGTTTTATAGGGTGTAATGGTTACGGCGGTTTGTTTTTCTTTCTCGTTTTCAAATTTGGCGGCATTGAAAAAATGCAGAACATTTTGAATTTTTTGATCATGCCTCAAATCAATCAAATGTGCAAGCAAAGCGGTATCTTCCTGTCGATAAACGGTTGAAAAAACAACGGTTTGAAAGGCGCCTTGTTTAAAGGCGGGCGCATCGAAAAAATAGGGTTCTTTAAAACCGTAAAAAGCTTTGAAAACGGTATATGTTGATGATTTAATCACAGGCGGAAGCTGGCATAAATCACCGACCAGAATAATTTGTATGCCCCCGAAAGGCAAATCGGACAAACGCGCCTGTTTACAAAGCAAATCAATGCTGTCCAACACATCGGGACGAATCATGGAAGCTTCGTCAATAATCAGCGTATCGGTTTTTTTCAAAACGGAAGCCGTTTTGCCTTTGAGTTCCAATTCGGACAGAATAAAAAAATCTTTCAGTGGCAGACGAAACAAAGAATGAATTGTTACACCGCCGATTTGTAATGCTGCCAACGCTGTCGGACAGGCAATGCGAATTCGTTTTTGCGATCGGGCAAGTAAATAACGAATAAAAGTTGATTTGCCCGTTCCCGCCTGTCCTTGAATAAAATAATTGTTTTGTGTCGATTCGATTTTATGAAATAAAGATGCCTGTGTCGAATCTAAGGCAAAATCGGCAGGAAACGGATCGGGTTGAATGAAAGAAGATTTTTTTTGTTTTTGCTTCATGTTTTCATCATATTTTATTTTTTGAAGCGGGTCAATTTAAATTATTTGTTTTTTTAAATTTAATCGGTTACAATAAAAAAATGAACTTTTTTTAAAAAATTGCGTTTTTGATGAATGAAGGAGATGAAAAACAATGACGGATATTTCTTCATTACTGAAAGAAGCTCGACCGCTTTACTTCGCCCGTAAAAAAAGACGGCAACGGTTTAAAGCCGTCGGTACTTTCGGCGTTTGTATGGCAGTTGCTTATTTAAGTGCTGCGCCGTTTATCAATGTTTCAAAGACCGACGAAATGACGACGCTTTACACGGCTTTTTATGAACAAAAAGAGTTAAATGCCGATAATTTATACGGGAATGTTAACTGGGAAAGCGATATTCCTTTGGATGACTACGGATTAGTGGCGGTTTTGTAATATGGCGGTATTGGAAAAAGAGAATCTTTTAAGAATCAGAGCCATCATTCGAAAGATGACGGGATATGTCAATGAAGATTTGGAACAGGAAGTTTTGTTAAAAAGTTGGGAAAATCGTCATCATTATCAGGAAGAGGGTAAGTTTAAGGCGTGGTTATCGGCTTTAACCGTTAATTTGTGTCGGGATTATTTCCGATCGTCGCGTTTTAAAGCCGAGGCATTGCAAACACCCTTGGATACGGTACCCGACATAACGGCAACGGAACGTTCGGCGGAAGAAGTCACGGATATGAAAAAAAGACAAAAGATTATCTTGAAAGCCGTTGATTCTTTGCCTAAAAAAATGAAAGATGTTATTGTTTTTTACGAATTCGAAGAAAAAAGTTATGAAGAAATTGCCGCGCGATTGCATATTTCGGTCGGAACGGTCAAATCGCGATTGTTTCATGCCCGTTCCATATTAAGTGAAAAATTGGCATTTTTGAAAGGAGAATAATATGCTGATACATAAAATTTTAGGATTAAGTTTGGGAATGATTTTACTTTCCTCGGCAGCCTTTGCCGATACGGTTTCATCGGCGCCGACAGAGCCGACATCGGCGCAAAATATTGAAGCCGCTCAAGAGGGTATGCACGAGCGATCATTTGATAAAGAAAAAATGGAAAAATATCGTAAAGAAAGAAGTGAAAAATTTGCTTCTCGTTTGAATTTGACCGAGGAACAACGGGCAAAGGCAAAAGAACTGCATGAAAAAAATCGGGCAGAGATGAAAAAAATAATGGATGAAATCAATGTGTTGCAAGAAAAAGCCAAAGCATTGAGAGAACAAAGCAAAACGGAGTTTGAAGCCCTGTTGACGGATGAACAAAAAGAAACGCTCAAAAAAATTCATGAAGAACATCAGGATAAAATGAAGCATAAAAGAAAGCATCATTTTCCGCATGAAAAACCCATGAAACCCAAAGAAGATTAATTTTTGTTTTGGTTCATGAAAAGCCGTCTTTCATCGGGCGGCTTTTTTATTTTGTCAAATGTATAAAAAACACTTGTCAAAAACACACAAACGGCGTATGCTTTCAAATGCTTGAAAGGAATAAACAAATGATTACATTTTTGAGTGCCGTTTTTCTTTTGTTGACAGGCTTTTTTCTGTATAGTCGAATAATTGAGCGTGTGTTTCAAACAGATTCGAAACGGTTAACACCGGCTTATGCGTTAAAGGACGGTGTTGATTATGTTCCGATGAAAACAAGTAAGGTCTATCTCATTCAACTGTTAAATATAGCCGGACTCGGTCCTATTTTCGGTGCGTTAATGGGCGCGGCATGGGGACCGAAAGTGTATTTGTGGATTGTTTTCGGTACCATATTGGGCGGTGGTGTTCATGATTATCTTTCGGGTATGATCAGTGTTCGAAACAACGGTAAATCCGTTGCCGAAATATCGGGTCAATATTTGGGAAATAAAGTGCGGACGGTTATGCGCCTTTTTTCCGTTGTCTTACTCATTTTAATCGGAATTAATTTTTCGGTCGGACCGGCAGCTTTAATCGGCAATTTAACGCCCGATCGGCTTGGTATAAACTTTTGGCTTGTCCTCATTCTTTTTTATTATTTCTTGGCAACATTTTTGCCTGTTGATAAACTCATCGGCATGCTTTATCCGTTTTTCGGATTAACATTAATTGTTATGGCTTTGTTAATAGCCGGCGCATTGATGATTCATCCGCCGCATCCGATGCCTGAATTAACGATTGAGGCGCTTTATCAAACACATCCGAATGAATTGCCTGTTTGGGCAATGATGTTCGTAACGGTTGCCTGTGGCGCCGTTTCGGGTTTTCACGCAACGCAATCACCGATTATGGCGCGGTGTCTTCAAAATGAGAAGTACGGCAGAGTTGTATTTTACGGCGCGATGGTTACCGAAGGAATTATCGCATTAATCTGGGCAGCTGCCGGTGTGACGTTTTACGAAAATACCGCTTTGCTTTTTGAAGCTTTAACAAGTGTCGGTGCCGGTTCGGTTGTTTACACGATCAGCACAACCCTGTTAGGAACAACAGGCGGTATTTTAGCGATGATCGGCGTTATTGTTTGCCCGATTACATCGGGTGATACGGCTTTACGATCGGCGCGATTGACAATCGCGGATTGGTTTCGGTTTGATCAGAAAAAAGCAGGGAAAAGGTTACTGATTGCCGTTCCTGTTTTAATAATAACCGCAATCGGCGGACAACTTCCTTTTGAAGTTATGTGGCGCTATTTTTCATGGTCAAATCAGGTGCTTGCCATGATTGTGTTATGGACAGGCGCCGCCTATTTGCATAAAAACGGCTATCCGCCGATTGCTTCGTTAATGGCAGCTTTGCCGGCAACGTTTATGTCGGCTGTTGTCGCTACTTATATTTTGCAGGCAAAAGAGGGATTTGGTTTATCGACAACAATTTCCTATCCCGTCGGAGTGATATTTGCGCTGATCTGTTTCGGATTTTATTATTTTAAAATTGTGCAAAAATCATCCGTTAAATATTGACAGCTTCGTTTATTTAACATAAAATGTCGGCAATTTTTCAACGGAGTAATTATGTCTTATTCTTTTCAATTTCAAAAAGTAAAAAATTGTGAGTTGAATAATATCAAATACATTTCCGCACTTATGTGCCTTTATTCCGTTACCGAACTGTTTATCAGCACGTTTTTATTAGCCTATTTATTTAAGCTGTCCGGCGAAAATTTATTGCCGATTGCTTATTACTATTTATCGTTATTCGGTTTATCGTTTGTATTATCGTATATAACAGGCTTTTGGCTTAAAAATCATTCGAAAATGACTTTATATCGTTTCGGCTGTTTTTTTGAGTTGATATTTTTTGCCTCTGTTTGGCTTTTTCGAGAAAATGCCTGTCAACATGTGGTGTTTTTAGGAGCGTTATACGGATTAATCAGCGCTTTTCATTATTATCCCTTTAATTTACTTGTTTCCGGCGGCGTTTCACAAAACAAAATGATTAAATATCAGGGATATTTGGATTGTATTAAAAACATTATCAAAATTATTTCACCGTTTTTGTTGGGATTGTTTTTATCGTTTGATTCGTTAAATACGATCATGGGTTTTCTGACCGTTTTATCGGCGGTTGATTTTATCGGTTCGTATTTCATTGTTGAAAAGAAAAAGCGGCATTTATTACCCTATAACGTGGGGGCATATTTTAAAAAAACGTTTCGTAAACAAGCCGTTCGCTATATTTATTTAATGGAATTTTTTCGCGGGCTTGCATTGGAAGGCGTTTTAACGGTTGTTGTCACGCTTTATATTGTTTATTTGTTTCAAACCAACTTTAATTTAGGCAGCTTAACATCGTTTTTTACATTAGCAACGGTTGTTATGAATTTTTTGTTCGGAAAGTTTGCCAAATATCAAAACTTTGTGAAAATTTTAATTGTCACGACATTTTTAACCACCGCCACCTCGCTTCTTTTTGTTTTCTATCCCGCTCGGGAAACGTTTATTTTATATAATTTAAGTTTTGTAACGGCAACCCGATTATTGTTGATGATTACCAGTGTGAATATGTTTAACGGCGCCAATATTCAAGGCGTGAAAATGCTTTTTAAAACGGAATATTTTGCCGTTCGGGAAATGTTTTTAAATATGGGTCGTCTTGTCGGTTTTTTAGGCTTGTTAACGGTTGCATTTTATCAAAACTTTGAGCTGTTGCGTTATTTTTTGCTTCTGTTAACGCTTTTTGCCGCCGTTATGGGTTTTTGCGCCGTTCTCATTAACAAAGCACTGTTTCAAAAGCAATAATTATTTTGAGAGCAGGGCATCTGCCAAGGCGTGCAGCGTGACTTCATCAGCTTCTTTGAGTGCCGATTTAATACTGACAACGGGTTCCAAAAACGTTAAATTTTTTAAGCCCTCCAAAGCGGCTTTCATTTTTTTTGCCGCAGCAGGTGCCCACGAACCGTTTTCAATAAATCCGACAGTTCTGTTTTGATAATTTTTACTGTTTAAGTGTGCCAGAAAACTTTCCATGGGCGGAAAAATACCGCCGTCATACGTTACCGATGCCAACACCAAACGATCATAGCGGAAAGCATCTTCCACGGCTTCCGCCATATCATCGCGCGCCAAATCGGTTAACACAACCTTTGTTGCGGGACTTTTTTGTTCCAAAACGGCTTTTAATTTTTCCGCCGCCGCTTTTGTATGCCCGTAAACGGAAGCATAAGCAATTAAAACGCCTTCATCTTCCGGACGATAAGAACTCCAAATATCATATTTTTCTATATAATGCGTCAGGTTTTCCGTCAGCATGGGACCGTGCAGCGGAAAGATTTTTTGAATGTCAAGCGTAGCGGCTTTTTTCAATAACGCCTGCACCTGAACGCCGTATTTACCGACAATATTGATATAATAGCGACGGGCTTCACAATCCCACGCTTCATCGGTATCGAGTGCGCCGAATTTTCCGAAAGCATCGGCAGAAAATAAAATTTTATCGGCTTCATCATACGCGACCATCACTTCCGGCCAATGCACCATCGGCGCCATCACGAAATGTAAAGTATGTCGACCTAAATGAAGCGGTGTTGTTTCATTCACAAGCACTTGCCGATCGGTTAAATCAATCTGCGGAAAAAATTGCGGAATCATATTCAATGCGCGGGCATTCGTTACGATTTTGGCAGTCGGATAAAGCGCAAGGAATCTTTCGATGTTGGCGGCGT
>CANQKV010000043.1 GCA_947624545.1 uncultured Alphaproteobacteria bacterium
TTTGCACAACCGATTGTTAACAAGCAAAAGCAAAAAAGCAGCGTGGTAAATTTCATTTGAACTCCTTTTGTTATATTTTGTATCATATTTAACACACTTTCGAAAATCGGTCAATGACAAATTCACTCATCGGCTTTAAAAAATAAGAAAATATGCTTAATCAAGTGATGTGCTTTCCGCCATATTTTCCCAAATCGGTCGAAATTCTTCAAGAACTTTTTTGTAAACCGATCGTTTAAAAGGAATAACGCGTGCAGGCACTTCTTGGGCATTTACCCATGAAAACGAAACAAACTCGATTTCTTCGGGATAAGCGGTTAAATTAAAATCCGAATCCGTTCCCGTATGCAAAAATAAAAACCATTTTTGGCGCTGTCCGATAAAAAAACGATCTCCCCATAAAATAGGTTTCGGAAAAGTATAAGAATACCATTTGGAAGAAATTTTAAGCAAAATGACTTTGTCTTTTTTCAAGCCTGTTTCTTCGCTCAATTCCCGATATGCGGCATCCAGCGGATTTTCTCCCTTATCAATGCCGCCTTGGGGCATTTGCTCGGTGCAGTTTGTGGAAAAAGGGGCTGTTTTCGCGCGTTTTCCGAGCCACACTTTTCCTTTTTTGTTGATAATCATCAAGCCGACATTCGGGCGGTATTTTGGGGCGTTGTTCGAGCTTTTTTTTAAAGTTTCTGCCATTTCTTTATGCCTTTTCTTCAATAATCACAAAGGCAACGGCGAAAGTATCATCGCTTAACGATAAATGTATGACGGGATGAGCAGCTTTTTCCGATAACGATATTTTTGCTTGTCCGATAATATGCAAAAACGGCGCTCCGACAGCATTATTTTGCACTTCAATCTCTCTCCACGATGCCTTGGCACCCATACCGCAACCCAACGCTTTTACAAATGCTTCTTTGGCGGCAAAGCGTTTGGCATAAAAAGCAGCGGCGTTTCCGTATTTTTGCGCCTGCGCCTGTTCATGAGGCGTAAAAACACGATTCAAAAACCGCGCTCCGAATTGATGAACTGATTTTTCAATTCGATTGATGTTGACGATATCCGTTCCGATGCCGATAATTGCCATTTTTCTATGCTTTCAACCGATGAACCGTTGCAATATGCGGAAAAGCACGCAACGCCTGTAATAAAATATCCAACTGATTGTTGTCTTTCACTTCAACTTCAATCACAATATCCGAAAAACCGCTGCTACGCGTTTTGGTGGTTAAATTCGTCAGCGGAATGTTTTGCGCTGCCACAATGTTAGTCATACCCGTTAACGCCGACGGTTTATCTTCCAAAACAACTTTAATTTTAACCGGCAATACTTTATCTTTCACAATATCCATATTCCAATCAACATCTAACCACCGTTCCGGCTCGTCCTGATATTGATTAAGCGTCGGACAGTCACTTGTGTGAATAGTCACGTCTTTACCCGTGTTGACAATGCCGACAATGGCATCACCCGGAACCGGATGACAACATTTGCCGAATTTCAGCGCAATGCCGGAAATAAGACCCGTAACGGGCATTTTTTTATCGAGCTGCGAATCGCTTTTGCTCTTTTTAAATAACGACATTGCCCGCTTAAACCCTGACGGCGCACATTCGGGGTGCATTTGATTAAAAACTTCCCGAAACGGAATTAATCCGGCGCCGACGGCAGCCAAAAAGTCGTTTACGGACGTTTGTTTATATTGTCCCAAAAAAGGCTGTAACTCTTTTTCGTTAAAAGAAACGCCGTATTCTTTGGCGGTGTTGTTAAAATAATCCCGCCCCAGCGCCATATTTTTTTCATAAAGCTGTGTACGCACAAACCGCCGAATGCTTGCCTTGGCTTTTGCCGTCACTGCCAAATGTTCCCATTCGGGAGAGGGCGTTTGATTTTTGTTTGTTAAAATTTCAACCTGATCGCCGTTTTCCAAAATGGTGCGCAACGGTTTAATTTTTCCGTTAATTTTAACGCCGACGCACGTATCACCCACGCGGGAATGAACGGCATAAGCAAAATCAAGCGGACCGGCACCGCGCGGCAGAGTAATTAAATCACCTTTCGGTGAAAAACAAAACACCTGATCCTGATACATGGCAATTTTGGTATGTTCTAAAAATTCGTTCGGCGAAGAAGAGTGATTCATTAAATCCAACAAATCGCGTAACCAACGATATTGTTTTCCCTCTTTGTGAACGCCTTGTTTATATTCCCAATGCGCCGCCACGCCGTATTCCGCCACTTCATGCATTTCTTTGGTGCGAATTTGCACTTCGATACGACGATTGAGCGGTCCGATAACGCCCGTATGCAACGAACGATATCCGTTCGGTTTCGGTGTTGAAATATAATCTTTATAGCGCCCGGGAATCATGGGATATTTTGTGTGAATAATGCCCAGTACCTGATAACATTGCGCAATGGAATCCACAATAATGCGAAAAGCAATCACATCGCAAACCTGCTCGAAAGAAATGTTTTGCTTTTGCATTTTGCGCCAAATGGAATACGGTCTTTTTTCACGTCCCGTAATTTCTGATTGAATATCATTTTCCGCCATATCTTTTTGCAGTTGGGCAATCACCTTTTCCACATCCTGCCGACCTTGTTCGTTTAAAAAATGCAACCGAGATTCAATGCTTTTATAGGCTTCCGGATATAACGTTTGAAAGGCATAATCTTCCAATTCGTCTTTTAACGCCTGCATACCGATTCTTTCGGCAAGCGGCACATATATTTCCATGGTTTCTTTGGCAATTCGTTGCCGTTTTTCGGGTTTTTTGCAAAACGATAACGTTCGCATATTATGCAGCCTGTCGGCTAATTTAATAAGCAAAACACGAATATCCGTACTGATTGCCAATACAAGTTTTTGAAAATTTTCCGCCTGTTTGGATTCTTCCGAATGAATCTGCACTTTTGATAATTTTGTTACGCCGCGTACCAAATTGGCAACATCTTCACCGAACAATTCTTTAATATCGGCATAAGAAGCAGGCGTATCTTCAACGGTATCGTGCAAAAGAGCCGCAATAATGGTAGCACTGTCCAAACGATATTGCGTTAAAATGGCGGCAACTTCCAACGGATGCGAAAAATAAGGATCGCCCGATTCGCGCATTTGAGCGGTGTGCATTTTCATGGCAAACACATACGCGCGATTTAATGCTTCTTCATCGGCATCGATATCATAAGACTTAACGCGTTCAACAAGTTCGTATTGACGCACGTGAGTCTCCTTACCAATTAAGCATTCAAATCATCAACGACCTGAAAGGAATCGGATTCGACAAACTCGGCATCACTATATAATTGATCGCCTGCCGCTTCCGTTTCAATTTCTTTTGTTTCCATTGTTTTAATCGGATTTTCCCGCGCGGCATATCGTTGCATGCTTTCCACAATTCCCTCGCGTGTTTGATTTAAATCAATGGCGCCCTCTTCAATTTCTCTTAAAGCAACAATGGTATTTTTATCTCTGTCTCTGTCAATCGCTAAAGCGGCGCCCGAATCCAAAGCCTTTGCCCGACCGGCGGCCGTTAAAATTAAATCAAACCGATTGGGAACAATTTTTACACAGTCTTCAACAGTAACTCTTGCCATACTTTTATCCTTTCATTGATAGCTTAAAGATACAGAATAAAATTACTATACGCTTTTTTTTTCAAAAAAGCAAGTGTCTTTTTTAAAAAGCCTCTTGCGCTTTTTGAGTTTTTTTTATATACTGAAAAAAATTTTTAATTTTAAAGAAAGGTGTATTATGAAAAAATATTTGGTTACAAGCGCTTTACCTTATGTAAACGGATTGCCTCATTTGGGTCATTTAATCGGTTGTTTATTGCCCGCCGACGTTTATTCCCGTTTTTTAAGAGCCAAAGGAGAGGAAGTTTTATTTATTTGCGGTACGGATGAACACGGTACACCGTCCGAAGTCGGCGCCGCCAAAGAAAATATGCCCGTGGAAGAATATTGTGCGAAATATCATCGGCTGCATACACAAATGTATGAGGGATTTAATTTGTCTTTCGATTATTTCGGAAGAACCAGTTCCGAACAAAATAAAGAAATCGTGTATCGAATCTTTGAAAAACTGTCACAAAACGGGTTAATTACCGAAAAAACGACACGTCAGGTTTATTCGCCCGATGACGGACGATATTTACCCGACAGTTATGTTATCGGCACCTGCCCTTATTGCGGTTATGAAAAAGCCAAAGGCGATCAATGTGAAAATTGCACGAAAGTATTGGATCCGATTGATTTAATTCATCCGAAAAGCGCCATTTCCGGCAGTGATAAAGTTGAAATTCGCGAAACAAAACATCTTTTCTTGCAATTACCGAAAATGGAACGGGAGTTAACCGAATGGATTGACACCAAAAAAGGTGTTTGGCCCGATATTGCTTATTCCATTGCGAAAAAATGGTTGAAAGAAGGGTTGCAGGAACGCGGAATTACCCGAGATTTAAAATGGGGTTTTGCCGTTCCGAAAGAGGGATATGAAGAAAAAGTTTTTTATGTCTGGTTTGATGCGCCGATCGGTTATATCGGCATTACGAAGCAATGGGCAGATGAAAAACCGACACAACGAAACTTTGAGGACTGGTGGTTAAATCCCGATGAAACGATTTATACCGAGTTTATGGGAAAAGATAATATTCCGTTTCACACCATTTCTTTTCCGGCAACACTTAAAGGTACCGGCGAAAATTGGACACAAGTCAATATGCTCAAAGGGCTTAATTATTTAAATTTTGCCGGCGGCAAGTTTTCAAAATCGGCTCATCGCGGTATTTTCCTGGATGATGCCGTTCAAGAATTTCCCGCCGATTATTGGCGGTATTGGCTCCTTGCCAACGCGCCCGAATCCGATGATACCAATTTCAGCTTTGACCAGTTTGCCGCAACCGTCAATAAAGATTTAAACGATGTGTTGGGTAATTTTGTCAATCGTGTTTTAAAAATGACAACCAACAACTTCGGACAACAAATTCCATTGTTGGGAAATATAACCGCGGCGGAAACATCTCTTTACACTTTATTGGATTCTTTAATTGAAACATATACAAAATATTTGTCAAATTTAGAATACAGAAAGGCAATGAGTGTTTTAAGAGAAATTTGGGTGACAGGTAATAATTATTTGGCGCAAACCGAACCGTGGAAAGTGGTTAAAACCGATACGGATTATGCCGGAACAATTTTAAATACCGCCTTGAATTTAATTCGGCTTTATGCGCATTTAAGCGCTCCCGTTATGCCGACAATCGCTCAAAAAATGATTGATATTTTTGAAGTATCCGATCATTTATCTTGGCCGGATGCACCCATGTCGGTTTATTTAACCAAATTATCAACCGGAACATCGTTTCAGCTGATTCAACCGTTGTTCCAAAAAATACTGCCCGATAGAGTCACCGAATTAAAGGCACGTTATAAAGAAGAAGAATAGAAAAGGAGTTTGTTATGAATTTAACACAAATTTTATATGCTTTTTTTTGGCAATTACTGACAGCAATACAGCCGCATTTTTTGCGTCGTATTTTCAGTTGGGGTGTTGAAAAACGTATTTTCGCGGAAAACGTAAAAAAATATCCGTCATTAAAAACAACATTACTGGGAACAAATATTCCTTCTCCGATCGGCATTCAAAGTGATGCGCGATTGGATATTCAAACCATTGATTCATTAATTCAATTAGGCGCCGGATTTGGAACTTTCGGCAGTTTTACATTGAAAGGTGAAGAAGATGAACATCAAACCGTTTATTATTGCAAAGAAAAAAGACAGTTGGTGTTTGACAGTAATTTTGCCCGAACAAGTATTGCGCTTGTTGCAAAAAAATTAAGCGCCAGACGATATTTGCCGCATTTTGTCGGTGCGGCGTTAATTTCATTTAATGCCGATGAATACAAAGGAATGGATCAGGTATCAATGCCTGCTTATTTGCATGATTTTGAACAAATGACTCAAGCGGCAGCGCCGTTTTGTGATTTTTTGGTTATTAATCTTTCGCATCCGTCTTCCTGCTTGTATCAGCTTATTTCTGACGAATCATCTCTTAAACCGTTAATTGAAACCGTTAAAAAATCGGCTGCCGTTGCCGCTCCGATTCGAACGCCGAAAATATTATTAAAAGTACCTTATGATATTTCCGATTTGGAAGTGAAAGCAATTTCTCAAATGGCGCTTAAAAACGATTTAGACGGTATTGTTGTTGCCGGTCCCGCCATTTATCAAAAAAACAGATCGTTGGTCAATGCAAAAGAGCTGAACGAATTAACGAGTGAAACAACATTTATCGAGGGAACGCCGATTCGTAAAGGATTGTTATGTCTTATCCGCGAATTTCGTCGACGGACGAACGGAATGATTCCGTTAATTGCTTCCGGCTGTATTTTTTCCGGACAAGATGTTTATGATTTTTTGGCGGCAGGTGCCAGCGCCGTTGAAGCCGGTTCTTCTTTCCCGTTTAACGGACCGAAATCATTGCTGACGATTACGGCGGAGTTTGCCAAACTCTTAAAAACAAATAACATTGCTTCCGTGTCTGATTTAATCGGCATAAACGAGCCGTTGGATAAAAATGTTCAAATGGCGGATTTATTTAATTAAGAAAGTGTCCGAATGACCGAAAGAAGCAAGGCGCGCCTTATTTATTTTTTTAAAAGATGCCTTTTAATTCCTGTAACGTTATTCGGTATTATGGCGCTTAATTTTCTGTTTGTTCAATTAGCTCCGGGCGGACCTGTTGAACAGATGATGATGAAACTGGAAAATAAGAGTGTGGGGGGTATTGTCAGTCGTATCGGCGGAACGGGAGGCAGTGAAACTTTTTCAGCGCAAGAGGGCGCTTCTTCTCAATCGCTGTATCGCGGAACACAAGGCTTAAAAGCGCAGTTGCGACAAGAGTTGGAACAACGATTCGGATTTGATAAACCGCCGTTACAACGCTTCGGACAAATGATGCTTCAATATCTTCGTTTTGATTTCGGTAAAAGTTTTTATCAGGATAAAACGGTGTTGGAATTAATCGGCGAAAAAATGCCTGTTTCCATATCCTTGGGTGTGTTCAGTACCTTATTGATTTATTTGATTGCCATTCCGCTCGGTGTTCGAAAAGCGGCAAAAGCGGGGTCAAAGTTTGATATTACAACCAGTTGTTTGCTTACCGTCGGTTATGCCGCGCCGGCGTTTTTATTGGCTATTTTTCTGATAGTTGTTTTTGCAGGCGGACGTTATTTCAGTTGGTTCCCTCTGAAAGGGTTAACATCGGACGGTTGGGTTGATTTTCCGCTTTGGAAGCAAATTGTCGATTATTTATGGCATATGGTCTTACCCGTAAGCGCTCTCACAATCGGCGGATTGGCGGGATTAACGTTTTTGACCAAAAATGCTTTTTTAGAAGAAATGGGGAAGCAATATGTTTTAACGGCAAAGGCAAAAGGCGCATCGGATAAAAGAATTTTATACGGTCATATTTTTCGAAACGCCATGTTGATTGTTATCGCCGGTTTTCCTTCCATGCTCATCGGTATGTTGTTTACGGGATCGGTTTTAATTGAAGTTATTTTTTCGTTGGACGGATTAGGTTTACTTGGATTTGAAGCTGTTCAAAACCGTGATTATCCCGTTGTGTTCGGTACACTTTATTTGTTTGCGCTTTTGGGGTTGATTTTAAATCTCATCAGTGATTTTGTATATACGCTTGTTGATCCGCGTATTCATTTCGGAAAGAGAATGTCATGATAAGTCCGATAACAATGCGCCGAATTCAAACTTTCAAGAAAAACAAACGAGCCTATGTCTCATTGTGGCTTTTTATAATTATTTTTTGTTTATCTTTATCGGCGCCTTTTTTGGCAGACAGTCGTCCGTTAGTTTTAATGTATAAGCACGTTTTATTTTTTCCGTCCATCCAATATGTTTCCGATAAAATGTTGGGTGGTAATTTGCCGACGGAAGCCGTTTATACCGATCCTTTAACGCAACGACAGATTCGCTTAAACGGTTGGGGCATTTATCCCGTTATTCCTTATCGTTATGATACGGTGGATTATTTTAGTACCGAGCCGTTTCCGTCTCCGCCGAGCGCTCGTCATTGGTTAGGAACCGATGATCAGGGGCGTGATGTGTTGGCACGTCTGTTATATGCGTTGCGAATCAGTTTGATTTTTACGCTTGTTTTAACGTTTTTTTCAGCGTTAATCGGTATCGGTGTCGGCGCCATACAAGGGTATTTCGGCGGCAAAATCGATTTGTTTATCGGGCGCTTTTTGGAAATATGGAGTTCTTTACCGCAACTCTTTATTTTAATTATTATATCAAGTTTAATTGAACCGGGGTTTTGGGCTTTACTCATTATTTTACTTTTGTTCGGTTGGACATCGTTAACGGGTGTTGTTCGTGCCGAATTTTTAAAAACACGCGGATTGGATTATGTAAAAGCCGCCAAAATTATGGGGGTAAGTGATATGAGAATTATCATTCGACATATTTTACCAAACGCGCTTGTAACGGCAATTACCTATATTCCCTTTTTGTTGGCGGGCGGAATTATTTCATTATCGGCGCTTGATTTTTTGGGACTGGGTTTACCTGTCGGCACGCCGAGTTTAGGCGAGTTAATTCGCCAAGGCAAAGAAAATTTAGCCGCTCCGTGGTTAGGCATAACCGCTTTTTTAATGATGACGTTTTTATTATCACTGCTGTTGTTTATCGGCGAAGGTTTTCGAGATGCTTTTGATCCTCATCAAAGGAAAAACGAATGAATATTTTGGAAATTAAAAACTTGTGGGTTCGTTTTAATAAATTCGCGGCGGTACGGGGCGTATCGATAGCGGTAAAACCGGGTGAGTTTGTCGGATTGGTCGGTAACAGCGGATCGGGAAAATCCACTATTGCCAACGCCGTGTTACAGCTGCAAAAAGAAGTAACGATAGACGGTAATATTTATTTTCGGCGGCAAAATTTGTGTGAATTAAGCGAAAAACAGCTGCAAGAATTACGCGGGTCAAAAATTGCCATGATTTTTCAAGAACCGATGACAAGTTTAAATCCGTTGCACACCGTCGGTAAGCAAATCACGGAAGCCTTAAAACTGCATCATCAACCCATGATGAAAGAAAAAGTTATTGAGCTTTTAAAATTGGTTGAATTAGATGATTCGGAACGCATTTATCATTCATTTCCGCATGAGCTTTCGGGCGGACAACGGCAACGCGTGATGATTGCCATGGCGTTGGCAGGTAAACCGGATATTTTAATTGCCGATGAACCGACTACGGCGTTAGATGTGCGCGTTCAAAGTCAAATTTTGAAACTGCTTAAAATTTTACAACAAAAATTGGGCTTGGCAATTTTGTTTATTACGCACGATTTAAGAATTGTTCGCCAAATGGCGGATCGGGTTTATGTTTTAAAGAGCGGTAAAATTATTTCAACGCATTTACCGCCGATTGAGCAGGCTCAAAGTCGTATTTTTACACCCGATTTCGGCGATCCCGTTTTAACCGTTAAGCATTTACGGGTTGTGTATGATTCGTTGGAAGCCGTCCAAGATGTTTCTTTTTCTTTGTATGAGGGGCAAACACTCGGCATTATCGGGGAAAGCGGCTCGGGTAAATCTTCTTTGGCGCAAGCTATTATGCGACTTGTTCCGTCGCAAGGACAAATATTGTTTCATCAAACCGACTTTTTAAAATTATTCGGCAAAAAGTTAAAAGAAGCACGCGCCCAAATTCAAATGGTTATGCAAGATCCGGCAAGCTCACTGAATCCGCGATTATCCGTCCGACAAATTATTGAAGAAGGGCTGCTGGTTCATTCAAAAGCAAAAGCGGCTGATCGATTGGCAAAGATTGAAGCGGTTTTAAAAGCCGTTGATTTAAGAAATGAAATTTTAAATCGTTATCCGCATGAGCTTTCGGGCGGACAACGGGCACGCGTGGCTTTGGCGCGCGCGCTTGTTCTTAATCCGAAAGTTTTGGTGCTTGATGAGGTAACGTCTTCTTTGGATGAATCAACACAAAAACAGTTAATGCAATTACTCATTCGCTTGCAGAAAAAATATCGAATGTGTTATCTGTTCATCACACATGATATGCGGTTAATTCGTGAAATTGCCGATTATTTATTGGTAATGAAATCGGGACGTGTTGTTGCCAAAGGAACATTAACGGAAGTGATGAAGCGTCGAGATGAAAATGAATATATCGGTGCATTTTTTAAGTAAAAAAATCATAAATTGAAGTGATATTATCGGCTGAAAAAGAGCGTTTAATTGATACAGAAATTTGGAAAATATGATAGCCTTTTATTGGTAGAATACATTGAATTTGTTGCTTATTTCCAATAATACGTACTGTCCGTAATATAGAAATGTATGATAAGTCGAAAATAAGTGTCAGTTGATACAGACCAGTGAATTTGTTATGAACGTTATTTTCCTTTGGTACATTTTTGAGATTGTGACAGTAACGGTATTTGCCCTTTATCGACAAATGTATAAAGTAATGTGGCACTCTCTTTTTTTCTCTCTATCGGCGAATATGACAGACGGTTTTATATCGTCTGTCGCTATGTGCCGATAGGGGAAAAAATAGCAGGAAAAGCAAAAATTGACGATTTTCCTTCAAAAAAATTGCAGACGATGACCCTTTATCAAACGCAGCGGTACATTATTTTCGGGGCAGTTTTTTATATCTATTAACTTCATCAAACGCAGCGATGCAAATCCCTTATTTTCGGAGTAGTTTTTATGTCTTAAAAGGGAACGGATATTTGCTCTATGTAATTGTGAACATTTTCGATTTTCCCCTTGCTACATTTTTGAGGTTATTGGACAAAAATTACTTTTTCTTCTCATTTTCGGCGGGAAGTGCCGTCTTGTAGAACGTGAGAGGGCGCGGTGTGCCGAAAATTAAGAAAGGCAGTTTGGTAAAAGGAAAAT